>CANRJG010000032.1 GCA_947630875.1 uncultured Lachnospiraceae bacterium | reverse complement strand
TGGCTCTGCCCTCTGGTAACTTATCAACAATTCTTATGTCAGTTTTTTGAGTTTACACAAACTTTGAAACGGTCTCGTACCGAACGGTACGCACGGTGGTGTGAGAGGTCGGAATTTCTCATTCAAGAGAAATTCCTCCTACTCGATTCCTTTAATCTTCCAGTTTCAGATCATTTTCCTTAATCCATCCCATCTTCCGGAGGGGGATCGCAATCAACACGGTAAGCACTGCGGGAAGCACGATACTGATCAGGCCGAGACCAATCCAGTCCATCGCGGTAATCGCCGCCTTGCTGCCGTCTGCAATATCCTTCAGCCAGCCGGTATATACGCCGATCTGCCCCACAAATCCACAGGTTCCCATGCCGGAGGAAATCGCTTCCCCGTTCATTTTCAATTTGAACAGACAGGTGGCCATGGGCCCCGTAATCGCCGAAGCCAGCGTAGGCGGAATCCAGATGCGCGGATTTTTGACGATGTTGGGAACCTGCAGCATGGAAGTACCGATTCCCTGGGAGAGCAGTCCGCCCACACCATTTTCCTTAAAACTCATTACAGCAAATCCCACCATCTGGGCACAGCATCCGGCCACTGCCGCGCCGCCTGCCAGTCCCTGTAAAGACAAGGCCGCGCAGATTGCCGCGCTGGAAATCGGAAGCGTCAGGATACATCCCACAACCACCGACACGATGATGCCCATCAGGAACGGTTTCAGATCGGTGGCCCACATAATGAGCGCGCCGCATTTGCTGGCCGCCGTCCCCAGCCAGGGGGCAATCAGCATGGAAAGCAGTACGCCGATGGTTACCGTTACAAACGGCGTTACAATCAAATCTATTTTCGTTTCTTTGGAAACGGCTTTTCCGCATTCCGTTGCGATAATCGCAATGAATAAAACTGCCAGCGGTCCGCCGGCGCCGCCAAGCCCATTGGCGGCCATTCCCACTGCAACCATGGAAAACAGAACCAGCGGCGGCGCCTGCAGCGCATAGCCGATGGCCACTGCCATTGCCGCACCGGAGGCCTGTTTCGCATAATCACCGACGGTAACCAGAAACGGGACATGCAGCTGCGTGCCCAGCGTGTTAATGATCGTACCGATCAGCAGTGATACAAAAAGTCCCTGTGCCATGGCGCCGAGAGCGTCAATGCCGTAACGTCTCGCGGAAAATACAATATTTTTCCGCTTTAAAAACTGTTTCACCTTTTGCATGAATTTCGCCTCTTTTACTTATTGTCCTTCAATGTAATAATCCGCCCGGTCCAGTGAAAAATTCGGATTGTAGTACGGATCTCCGTCCTCAATCACTTTTTTCCACTTGCTGCGGAATCTTTGTACTTCCTGGTGAAAACGTTCCTGTTTTTTGTCCGTATTTTCATTGCCCCTGGATCTGGATTCGTAATGGTACATCTCACAGTAAGGCGTAAATATATTCAGATATCCTTTTTCCCGTGCTTTCAGGCACAGATCCACATCGTTAAAGGCCACCGCAAAGGATTCGTCCAGTCCGCCCAGTTCGTGGTAAATCGATGTCCGTATCATCATACAGGCACCGGTAACTGCCGAAACATTCTGCGCATAAAACAGTTTGCCCATATAGCCCAGATTGTCCCGGTCCACGCCGTAATGAATATGTCCGGCCGCCCGGTCTTCGCCCAGACCGATCACGATGCCGGCATGCTGCACCGTGTCGTCCGGATAATACAGTTTCCCGCCTACCGCCGCCACATCGCTGCGCTGGGCATACATCAGCAGTTCTTCCATCCAGTCAGGACTGATGACTTCCGTATCATTGTTCAGCAGCAGCAGAAACTCTCCGGTTGCATAAGAAACGCCCAGATTGTTGATCTTCGAATAATTAAATTCTCCTTCATAGGTCACGACGCGGATATTTTCCCTCTGTTCCAGCGCCGCATAATATTCAAAAATGTCGCTCTGATAACTGTTGTTTTCTACAATAATGATTTCATAATTCCTGTAAGTGGACTTGTCCAGAATCGACCCGACACATTTTTTCAGGTCTTTATAATGATTCCGGTTGGGAATCACAATGGAAATCTTCGGCGTCGCGGTCAGTTTATACTTGAACCGGAAAATTGTCGGGAAGGCACGGCTGCTTTCCACTTCCGCTTCCAATCCTGTCCGCTGCAGATGTTCCTCCACCGCACGCTTTGCAGAATCGATGGCATAGGTCTTCGCGCCGATATCCGCTGCCACGGAAAGGGGATGGGACCGCCAGTAATACAGGATTTTCCGGATATGATATACCCGTTTTGCATTTTCCGTCAGACGCAGAATCATGTCATGATCCTGGCTGCCGTCAAATTCCGACCGGAATTTTCCCGTTTTTTCCAGCAGTTCTCTGGAAAATACACTGAAATGGCAGATATAATTATTCGCCCGCAGATTGTCGATGGCGAAATCCGGTTTGCAGTGCCGCGTAATAATGTTGAAAATATTGGTGCCGCTGAAGGTCGCTTCATCTGTATACAGATAATCAGCACCCGATTTGCAGATGGCCTTCATATTTTCGTACAAAACTGAAGGGTGCAGGTAATCGTCGTGATCAAACAAAGCGATATAATTGCCGGTGGCCATATCGATACAGGCGTTTGTATTGCCGGAAATACCTTTGTTTTCTTCCAGTATCCGGTATTTGATCCGGCTGTCGCTTTCCGCATATTTCCTGCAGATTTTTTCCACGTCCCGATGGTCGCTGTCGCTGCCGTCTGCCAGACAGAGTTCCCATTTTTCATAGGTCTGGTACTGCACGGATTCAATCATCTCACGCAAAAACCGTTCCGGCGTATTGTAAAGCGGAACCAGAATGCTGAAGGTAATGTCCCGGTCAAATTTTTCCGCCCGCTGCCGCTTCCATTCGTCTTCCGGGCACAGGATCTTTGTGATCTCCCAGACGTCGCGGATTTCCGGCGCTGTGTTGGTTTTCCTGATCCAGTCTTTTGCTTTTTTACAGATCGCATGGGTATAACGGTTGGATTTTAAAATCTTTTTCACCAGCTGTTTGCATTTCCGCAAGCCTCTTTTGACGAAGCGAAGCGGTTTTGTAATTCTCCATGAAATGGATCTCATGGCATCTTCCCTTTCTTTTGATACCATTGTCAGCTGCCCCATAACCGCGTCCAGCTGCTGCTGCAGTTGTGCGTTCTGTGACATGGCAGCCTCATAATGTTCCTGATAGGAAATGGACCCTTTCAAAGCGCGATAGCTTTCCGGTATCTCTGTTTCAAGGCAGAAAGTCATCTCAATCTCCCGGATGGTGGTTCCTGCCACCTGTACTTCAATCCAGGGATCCGCGTCAAACAGATAGACGTCTTCCGCAATACAGGTTCCTCCTGCCCGATATGCTATCCTGGCGCCGCCGTCTTTCTGCAGCGAACAGATTTTCAGTATACATGCGGCTTCTCCGGGATCAATCCGGTATTTTACGACGTCTTCCTCCACCGCAAAACGAATATTCAGCGACTTGCCGCCGGTTTGAAACGCCGGCAGCTGCAGCTTGTCCGCCTCACTGTAGCCTGCGCCACGATCTCTGTACACCGAAACCATCTGCCGGCTGTTTTCAATCAGTGACAATACATTGACTGCGGGTTTCCCGAAACTGCTGTAAAGTTCCCGCAGCAGATGCCTCTCTCCGCGCACATATTTCTGGAAATTTTGTTCCATCTGCGCAAAGGCGCCCATGTCTGCCGGAGACACCTGTAAAAACGTCATGCCCCGCAGAACGTTTCTGCTGTTATTGCTTTCCAGATAATAATGCGTAATGCGATATATGATAAACTCTACCGGAACCGGAAAATCAAAAGTCCACTCGTAATCAATGAGCTTCCAGCCTTCCGGCGTATTGACCGCATTGTTTAAAACCATGTCGATATTGTTGACTTTTCCGGTGCGGTAGCTGCCTTCCAGCTGCACGTCTCCGAACACTTTCCGAAACGCCGGAGTCACGACAAACGGTTCGGAAGCATTGTACCGGAGAATCTCCTGCAGATACGCGCTGATCAGCTTTTCGGCTTTGGGCGCTTCGCCGTTCTGGATATAACGATCCGCAATTTCCTCCAGTGTCATTCCGGTCAGGAACGGACAACGGACCTGTTCGCCTTCCAGCACGCTTTCACAAATGGAAATCTTCGACTGCCGGTACTGCTCTGTCAGCAATCGGGACCATTTTTCAATATTGTGAATATGCGCAAGGCTCTTTTTGCCGGCCGGACGTTTGACCACCGTCAATGCGCCTTCTTCTGTCTTCTGTATTTTGGTGCAGATGGAAAATTCCTCTGCCCGGTCATTCGATATTTTCTCATATACTACCGGCAGCCGGTCCGTGCCGCTTGCAGCCGTACCCGCAACCAGCAGGAAGGAATTGGCGCATTCCGGAAACAGTCCTTCCCGGATCAGATTGCTGAATACCTTGGATTCATCAAACAACAGCATTCTTTCTCTGTCAAAATTCTGCATATTGGTATTCAGTTCTCCCACCAGCGGCTGATAGTCGTCGGAATAAATCTTCGTGGCCATCTTATAATCCGGATAAGGATAGTAGAAGGTCATTGCCCCAAGGCCCGCGTCATCCGCCAGATTTTTCAGTTCCCTGCGGCCGAAGGTTCTGACACCGCTGGTATTGGAATATCCTTCAAGGCCCTCAAAATAAGTGCCGAAATGGTCCTCCCGGCAACCGGCAAAATATTTCAGACCGAACTTATTTTCAATGGCAATGACCACCCGGCCCTTTTCCGTCAGATGGTTTTTCACGATTTTCAGAAAATCCAAATAGGGACTTTCGGAATCAATATAGGCTGCGGCATATTCAAACACGCCGATCAGCGTGATACAGTCGTACCGTCCCAGAGAAGCTTCAATATCCTGAAAATTCCCCACCAGGATTTCCACGTTGTCATGGGCCCGATTGCGGTACGCATTGATCAGGCTTCTTTTTTCGGAAAGTTCCACGCAGGTAACCTGTTTCGCTTTTTCCGCCAGAGCCCCCGTCACCGCGCCGCAGCCCGCGCCGATTTCCAGCACCGACATACTTTTATCAATGTCCAGAATACTGACGATATTCTGCCGGATATGGGAAAAATGATACAGAACCGCCCAGTCTTTTTTTTCTGCGATCTTGTCGTTAAGCTCTTCTTCCCTGCAGTTTTTCGCAATGTCCAGCAGTTCCTCTTCAATGGCGCCGTCGGTATAGCAATCCTGTCCTTTGTAAAAATCCAGATTCAATTTTACCCGGCCGATCTGCCTGCTTCTGCTCACTTTCCGTCTCCCTGTGCAACAACAATTTTTGAATTCATATCATAAAATCCAACGGTGTTTTTCTGCGAAACCACCGTAATATTCACCACATCATACAGCCGATGATATACCGTAAACTCACTTTCCTGATACCCTGTACAGCCCAGGGAAACCAGATAATCGCCGCCCTGCAGGTCCAATCGCTGCGTAAAGGATACGATTCGTTCCTCGCCGGCTTCCACGACACCGGTATCAATCCGTTCAAACATGGTATTGGTGCCTGAAATTTCGGTGCCTTTCAGATCTTTGAGGGTAATGGCAAAAATCGGATCCTGTACCCGGGCATGAAAACGGACCTTAAACAGGATTTCACACTTGCTGCCCTTTTCAATGGTATTGGAAAAGTTTCCGTCCGCATCTTTTACCGTATAGTCATAAATCTGCGCCTGTCCGTTGCCGTATTCGATCACGTGCGGATTCACCGACAGACGGTCTTTCCACAGACCGCTTTCCGTATCCGGGGCTGCGGCCGCCGCTTCCGGCTGCGCTTCTTCCGTGTCTTCCTGTTCATCTTCCGGCACATACTGGTGTACCAGCAGTTTTTTATAGATATCCACCATTTCCTTGGGATTGCCTTCATCCAGCTTGACGCCGTCATTGAGCAGAATGACCCGGTCGCAATATTTGCCGATACTGCCCAGATCATGACTGACAAACAATATAGTTTTTCCCAGCCGTTTAAATTCTTCAAATTTATGATAGCACTTTGCCTGGAAGAATACGTCGCCCACGGAAAGCGCTTCGTCTACAATCAGAATTTCCGGATCAATATTAATGGCAATGGCGAAGGCCAGCCGCACAAACATACCGCTGGAATAGGTCTTCACCGGCTGTCTGACAAAATCCCCGATATCCGCAAATTCCAGAATATCATTCAGTTTGCTGTCAATTTCCTCCCGGGAAAATCCGATCATCGTACCATTCAGATATACATTTTCAATCCCGGTATACTCCATATTGAATCCGGCGCCCAGTTCCAGCAGCGCGGAAATCCGGCCGTTGACCGTCACGGTGCCGCCGCTGGGATTCAAAACGCCGGTGATAATTTTTAAGATCGTCGATTTGCCGGAGCCGTTTGTGCCTATAATGCCGACGGTTTCCCCGCGTCGTATATTAAAAGAAACATTGTTCAAAGCAAAATGTTCCTTATACCTTACTTTTCTGGAAAGGCCCATAGCCTCCCGGAAACGATCCGAGGGCTTGTCATAGAGCTTGTACATTTTACTGATATGCGAAACACGAATTGCATAGTCCGGCATAATCCACCGCCTTTCGCCTGATTTCCGAAAATATCAAAGACCGACGATCCCGCGCTTTTCGTCAAGCATGTTATCGTCGGTTTTCTTTCCTGTCTGCGCGTCATAACCCGATGCTTCAAGTTTTACTGTATCTCCGCCTGCATATCGCCGGTTTCCCCAAGGGGCGTCGCTTCCGGCCCGCTGTAGAGTTCAAAGGACATGTGTATGTCCTTTACGGTCTCAATTCCTGCTGCTGCCAGGGTATCCTCTGAAAGCACCGTATGTGACAGCATGACTTTCTGTCCCTGCACCTGCGTCACCATCTGCTGGCCGATATCTTTGCCGTTGACGATGACATTCCGGCAGATCAGCATCAGTTCCCGGTCCGTATGGTTTTCCACATATAGGGTCAGCGCGTTTTGATAAATATCGCTTTTTGCGGTATAGATGGCCCGCAGCGTCACATTTTCATCTTCGTACAGAATATCTTTTCCGGCGAAATCCATTTTTTCCGGCATGTCCGCAAAGGCCGAAGTCTGAAACCCGATTATGTCCGGCGTCAGATATTTTTCATAAGTCTGCGGCGCATAGAAATCAAACCGGAAACCGACCTCGCCGACCTGATCGATGCCATATGCTTCCAGTTCCATCGTATCCAGATAGACATCTACCTGCTTGGTTTCGTCTGCGTTCATCAATTCTGCAAAGGTATCTTCCACCTCTGCAAAGCCATTTACAAAAATGGACTTGCAGTCAAATATCAGAATTTTCCCGGAATGATTTTCAAATGTCAGATGTACGCCTTTTCCGTAAGCTTCGTCATAAAACATCCGGTTTGCCGTGATTTTCAACCCGGATTCGTCCAACAGTACCCGATCTTCTTCCATCTGTTCCGTCAAACCAGCCGGTGCGGCCGTTTCTTCAACGGTTGTTTTCTTTTCCTCTGATTTCTTTGATGAACAGCCGGCTGTAAACAGCACGGTCAGTGCAAGAACACAGACCGCACATATCCGGCAAAAGCGCTTTCTTTTCATATCCGCTCCTTCTTGTGTAGACACAGACACAGTTATATTAGCATAGCCGGCCGGAAAAAGCAATCTTTCTGCATCTTTCGAGTACACTTTTACAGTACTTTCGCAAGAAAATCCTGTAATCTCGGACTTTTGGGGTTGGCAAACAGGGTCTGGGGATCATTTTCCTCCACCACCATGCCGTCCGCCATAAATACCACACGGCTGCCCACTTCTCTGGCGAAGCCCATCTCATGGGTTACTACCACCATGGTCATGCCGTCCTTTGCCAGTTCTTTCATGACGTCCAGCACTTCGCCTACCATTTCCGGATCCAGTGCCGAGGTCGGTTCGTCAAACAGCAGTACCTCCGGCTTCATGCACAGGGCCCGCACAATGGCGATTCGCTGTTTCTGTCCGCCGGAAAGCTGTCCGGGATAGGCGGCCGCCCGGTCGCCCAGGCCTACCCGCTCCAGCAGCTCCATAGCCATCTGCTCCGCCTCTTTTTTCGGCATTTTCAGCAGTTTAACGGGTGCCAGCGTCATATTGCCGAGTATGGTCATATGGGGAAACAGGTTGAAATGCTGAAATACCATGCCCATTTTCTGTCTGTGCCGGTTAAGATTTACCTTCGGATTGGTAATATCCGCGCCGTCTATGTAAATATGGCCTTCCGTGGGATATTCCAGCAGATTTAAGGAACGTAAGAACGTGGATTTTCCGCTGCCGGAGGGTCCGATGATGACGACCACCTCTCCCTGGCGGATCTCCATATCGATGCCGTCCAGGGCTTTGATTGTACCGCCTTTGTAATGTTTTTTCAGTCCTTCTACCTTAATCAGTACATTATCGTTCACTTACTTTCAGTCTCCTTTCGACCTTGCCCACCAGCCAGGTGAGTACCACAACGACGATCAGATAAATCAGCGCCACCATAATCAGCGGCATAAACGCAGAATAGGTCCGTCCCCGTATAATGTCGCCGCCCTTGGTCAGATCCTGTATGGAAACGTAGCCCGCTACCGAAGTTTCCTTCAGCAGGGCAATGCATTCGTTCAGCAGCGCCGGCAGCACATTTTTAATGACCTGAGGCACCACGATATGATACATAGTTCTGAAATAGCTGAACCCCAAAGACCTGCCTGCCTCGAACTGGCCGTTGTCAATGGACATAATGCCGCCGCGGAAAATCTCCGCCACATAGGCGCCCGAATTGATGCCGAACGCCAGAATAGCGATCAGAACGCTGTTTGTAGAGCTGGCCATGATGATGAAATACATGATCATCAGCTGTACCACCACCGGCGTGCCGCGGATCACGGTCAGATACACTTTACACACAGTGTTTGCAATTTTCATGACGATATACAGGCCTTTGTTGCGCATGCGCATGGACTCTTCGTTTTTGTCAAAGGTAGTTCGCACGGACGCCACGATGATGCCCAGCGCGATGCCCAGCAGCGCCGCAAACACGGTAATGATCAGCGTATTTTTGAGGCCGTTTACCAGATACATATACCGGTTGTCTTCGATAAAATTCAGCCGAAAGGTCGCCTTAAAATCTTCAAACCAAGCACCCGCGTTCGCCTTAAACCCTTCAAACCAAGCACCCACGTTTTTCCCTCCTTATACACAACAAAGAGGGCCTACAGCCCTCTTTGTCAAAAGTTCCGTTTTTGATTTCTTATTCTTCGGCAGGAATATACTTGTCGATAATTTCCTGTAAGGTACCGTCCGCTTTCAGTTCTGCCAGCGCATCATTGATCTGATCCAGCAGTTCGTCATTGTCTTTGGCAACGCAGATCGCGTAATCCTCTACCGCATATTCCGTATCCAGCAGCTTGATGCCTTCATTGGCTGCAACAAACGCCTTGGCCGGTTCATTATCGATGATGACGCAGTCTACCTTGCCGCTGATCAGCGCCTGTACCGCATCCGCGCCTTTGTTGTAGCGCATGACTCTTTCATCGCCGAAATCATCACTGGAGTAAATATCACCGGTGGTATCCTGCTGTACGCCGACTTTGTAGGCAGCGCCGTCTGCAGAAAGGTCGTCCACAGAAGTGATCGGAGAATCCTCGGTTACGATAATAGACTGAATGCCGGTGGCATAGGAGTCCGTAAAGTTGACGCTTTCCTGTCTGTCTTCCGTTACGGTCATGCCGGCAGCGCCCACGTCATATTTACCGGACTGTACGCCTGCAACGATGGAGCCGAACTCAATGTCTTCGATCTGCAGCGTCTTGCCCAGCTTTTCGGCAATGGCTGCCATGATTTCCGCGTCGATGCCGACGATTTCATTGTTTTCATAGTATTCATACGGCGGAAAAGCCGCGTTTGTCGCCATGATCAGCGTATCTTCACTTCCGCTGTCGTCCTGGCTGTTATCTGCAGTCTGCTCTGTATCCTTGTCTGCAGACTTGTCGTTTTTGTCGCTGGAGCATGCAGTAAATGCAAATGCAAATATCAGGCAAAGTGCAAGCGCCATCAGACGTTTTGTCATCTTTTTCATATCCGTTCCTTTCTGATATCTGAAATATCGCCGTGCAAAAAGCGCACGAAAACTGATTTTGGAAAATTTTAGCACTATCCCCCGGGCATGTCAAGCGCTGCCGCGGGAAATTTTGCATATGCCGGATTTATTATGCAGTTTTCCGGCTGAAAATCCCGTTTTATACATTATTTTATGCATTTTCCTTCCGGGGCGCGGAGGACAGCTGTGCCAGGACGATGGCGGCGAACATAATCAGGCAGCCGATACATTCCCGCAGCGACAGCCGCTCATGCAGAATCAGCGCGCCGCCGATGGCGGCAAACACGGATTCCAGGCTCATGATGATGGAAGCCACCGCCGGATTTTCGGCGTATTTCTGTCCCAGAATCTGCAGCGTATAGGCAATGCCGCTGGAAAGCACGCCGGTATAAAGAATCGGTTTCCATGCGGAGAGAATATCTGTCCATACAGGATGATCAAAGGTCGCCATCAGCACCAGCGACAAAATCCCGCAGACGGTAAACTGCAGCGCGGAAAGCCGGATACTGTCCAGCGCGTCGCCGTACCGGTCGATGCACAGAATCTGAAAGCTGAACGCCACCGCGCAGCAGACGACGATAATATCTCCCGGATAAATACCGGAAACACCCTGCCCGAAGCACAGCAGATACATGCCGCCCACTGCCATCAGCACGCTGATCCAAAGGCCTGCGCCGGTCCGTTTTTTCTGAAACAGTCCAAACAGGGGTACCAGAATCACGTACAGGGCGGTAATAAAACCGCTTCTGCCGGAGGCCGCGGCCTCCGCCGGATAGATAGCGATGCCGAACTGCTGGAAGTTTACCGCGATGCAAAGCAGGATGCCGCAGAGGACGCCTGCCTTCAGCAGGGTTTTGTTTTCCTTTGTCTTTGCAAACAGCGGCTTCTGATTTCTTTTCGCGCCGGCCAGAATAAAGGGCAGCAGCACCAGTGCGCCGATGATAAACCGGATGCCGTTCAGGGTGAAGGGTTCCACCACCTCCGCCGCCTGATCCTGCGCTACGAAGGCAAAGCCCCAGATAAAGGCCGCCAGCAGCAAAATCAGATTGCCTTTTAGATTTTTCAAATTGCGTTTTGTATCTTTCATGGTCAAACAATAACCCCATTTCCGCCGTAGACGGAAACGGGGTTTTCATCCTTCCTGTCAGGTTATGGATTCTTTTTATTTTGTCATAATTTCTTTTGCCTTGTTGGCCGCGCTGGTAGCGTCCTCGGTATAATAGTCCGCGCCAATCTGATCCGCAAAGCTCTGGTTCACCGGTGCGCCGCCTACCATAACAATGTATTTGTCCCGCAGACCGCGTTCCTGCAGACGGTCAATGACTTCCTTCATGGCCGGCATCGTCGTGGTCAGCAGCGCGCTCATGGCGATGATGTCCGCGCCGACTTCCTCCGCCTTATCGATGAATTTGTCCGCATCCGCGTCTACGCCGATATCATAAATCTCAAATCCGGCGCCTTTGATCATCATGCTGACAATATTTTTGCCGATGTCATGCAGATCTCCTTTGACCGTGCCGATGACCACCCGGCCGATGGGCTCGTTGCCTACCTTCACCAGCTCCGGCTCCAGAATGGAAAGGCCGGCGTTCATGGCTCTGGCCGCAACCAGCACTTCCGGAACAAAGACTTCATTTTTCTTGAATTTATCGCCGATAATCATCATACCGCCCAGCAGTCCGTCGTTTAAGATCTCCTTGGGATCCATGCCTTCGTCCAGTGCCTGCTGTACCAGCGTTTTTACATTTTTTGCTCTGCCCTTCTGCAGAAATTCGGAAATTTCCTGTATCAATGACATACCCATGCTCTCCTTATCATTTATATATTTTTCATTTGCATTGCGTGTTCTTTTACGAACCTGCATGAATTTTCCTGTTTTTGGGTGACTTTTTTAAAATCCTGTGTTACAATAGGTTTTGATTGGGGCCGATTGAATCTATCGTCCCTTCAAAAAATACCAATATTTATACATAATTACAAGTAAATTTTTAAAAAAATTTTTAAATTTTTAAGGCGGAGGTTATCACATGAACAAAAATATGACAAAATGGGTAGCGGATATGATCGCCGAGCCCAAAAAGAAAGCCTTTCCGGTACTTTCCTTTCCTGCCATCTCCAAAATGGGCATCACAGTAAAAGAGCTGATTTCCAGTGCCGACTACCAGGCCCAGGGCATGAAGCTGGTGGCGGACGAAGTCCCCACCGCCGCATCGGTGAGCCTGATGGATCTTTCCATTGAAGCCGAGTGCTTCGGCTCCACGATCCACGTTTCCGACGATGAGGTTCCCACTGTGGTGGGCAGTATCGTTTCTTCCGAAGAAGAAGCGGACGCACTGGAAATTCCTGCCATCGGTTCCGGCAGAACCGGCATTTACATCGAAGCCATCAAAAAAGCCTGTGCGCTGATCACCGACCGTCCGGTCTTTGCCGGCATCATCGGTCCCTTCTCTCTGGCAGGCCGTCTGATGGAAGTGACGGAAGCCATGATTTACTGCTACGAAGAACCGGATATGGTGGAAACGCTGCTGGACAAGGTCACAACCTTCCTGATCGACTATGCGAAGGCCTACAAAGAGGCAGGCGCAGACGGCATCGTCATGGCGGAACCTCTGGCCGGACTGTTGAGTCCCTCCCTGGCGGCGGAATTTTCCGCGCCTTATGTGAAGAAGATCGTAGAGGCCGTACAGGATGATTCCTTCCTGGTGGTCTACCACAACTGCGGCAACGCCACTGTACAGATGATCGACTCCATCATTGATACCGGCGCAAAGGCCTTCCATTTCGGCAACGCCATCCGCATGGCGGATATGATGCCCCACATTCCGGCCGACCGCATTGCCTTCGGCAACGTCGATCCTGCCGGACAGCTGCGCAACGGTACGCCGGAATCTGTGAAAGAAGCCACCAAAGCGGTCATGAGCGAGTGCTGCCAGTACCCCAACTTCGGCATTTCCACCGGCTGCGATGTGCCGCCCATGTCCAAATGGGAAAATATCCATGCGTTCTTTGACGCGGTAGAGGAATTTTATCAGGGAAAATAAAAAACAACCATAAACAAAAAGGGCATCTGACGCCGGAAATTTCCTGCGCAGATGCCCTTTCTTTATGCTATTTTTGTTTTTAGAATCTCGTCTGATCAATCCACAGTCCCAGGGCGGGATTGGGAATGAAATAGATTTCTTCGCCGTTTTCCATGGTATTCCAGCCGTAAGTCAGCTTCTTCGGATCGTAGATTTTCGTCATCTCGTCATAGTCGGCCGCTTTGAAATGCACGCTTTCGATTTCTTCCTTGCTGATGTCCTTTACAGCATAAGTAATGGAAAACCGTCCGTCAGAAGACCCGTGAATCAGATGCGCCGCCGTACCCATGTTTTCCTGCAGATCGGCGTTTTCTTTAAACAGCTCCAGCACTTTCAGCCTGCCGCAGTAGCCGTACTTGCGGATCAGCTGGTCGTTGGTGGCGTCCTCGCCGAATTTCGTGATGCCCGGCGCCAGCACAATCAGCTCGCCGCCGTCGGCAATGGCCATACGGGTCCGGTAAACCGCCTTGTTGCCCAGCCATGTACTCTTGAACTCCTTCGGATCCAGATACACCACGCATTTTTTGATGCCCTTTTCCACGAAATCAATATTGCACTTCTGCGCCAGCGAAATCGCCGCTTCCAGCGCATTTCTCTTTTCTCCGATGAAGAGTCCGTGGGTGTGGATCTTGCCCCCCGGCGCCGTAGTTACGGTGAGCACAAACAGGATCGGCCGGTCTTTTAAGAAATGCTCCAGACCGTAGTCAAAGATCCGGCGCACCGGCGTAAAATCCTTGCCCATCATGCGTTCCATGCCATAGACCGCGCCCACCATGTGGGATTTGTTGATCATATCGGAACCGCCGCAGCCTACAAACAGGTTTTTGGAATGATTGGCCATACCGATGACTTCATGGGGCACCACCTGTCCGATGGAAATGATCAGATCGTAGGAAGGATCCATAATGCGTTTGTTGACCTCCACGCTGACCGGATCATTCCATAGGCCTTCCGTGATCTCCGTCAGAAATTCCGCCGGAACCGTGCCGATGTTGACCACGTCCGTGCGCCAGTTATGATAAATAAACTTCTCAAAGGGAATATCGCCGTACATTTCCGCGCACTGCTCTTTTGTCATGGCTTCGTGGGTACCCAGCGCCGGAAGAATGTCCACTTCGCAAGTGTCCTTCAGCGCATGATAATAGGTATTGGTAATCAATCCGGCGTTGGAATGATATCTGGTAAAATCCGGCGGGATCAAAAGCACCTTTTTTACATGCCTGCCTTCCAGAGACGCCAGCACGGAGGCTTTGATTTTCTCTGCAGACAGACCTTCTTTTCCTTTTTCCGTAACAAAAATTTCCATTTTTTCTCCTTGCTTCGCTGTAAAGAGCGGCCTTTTGTAAAAAAGACCGCTCTGTTTCACATGGTTTTTGTATTATACGCCTGAGTAAGCGCTGAATCCGCCGTCTACCGGTACTACAACGCCGGTAACAAAACCGGATGCCTCGTTGTCCAGCAGCCACATCAGGGTGCCCAGCAACTCTTCCGGTTCGCCGAAACGTCCCATAGGGGTCTGGCTTAAGATCTTATGGGTTCTGGCCGTAGGCGAGCCGTCCGGATTCCAGAGCAGCGCCTTGTTCTGCGCCGTGGAGAAGAATCCCGGTGCAATGGCGTTGACACGAATGCCGGTCTTTGCGAAATGTACTGCCAGCCACTGGGTGAAATTGGAAATCGCCGCTTTGGCTGCCGAATATGCCGGGATCTTGGTCAGCGGTGTGAATGCGTTCATGGAGCTGACGTTTAAGATCACCGCCCCCGGATTTTCAATCATATCCAGTGCAAATTCCTGGGTGGGCAGCAGCGTGCCGGTGAAGTTCAGTCCGAATACAAAGCTGACGCCTGCCGGATCCAGATCGAAAAAGCTCTTCTTTTCAGCGTCCGCCAGGGTCGCCGGATCAAAAAACTCATCGTCCGTGGTGGCTCTGGGATTGTTGCCGCCTGCGCCGTTGATCAGGATATCGCAGGGGCCGTAGGCTTTTTTAATGGCCTCATGGGCTGCCTTTAAGCTGTCCTTTTCCAGTACATTGGTACCCACTGCCATGGCTTCGCCGCCCTCTGCGCGGATTTCTTCCACTACACGCTGCGCATTTTCCTCGGAAAGATCGAGGATTGCTACTTTTGCGCCGCAGGCCGCGATGGCTTTGGCAAACGCGCCGCACAGAATGCCCGCGCCGCCGGTAACAACTGCAACTTTTCCTGCCAGATCAGGTTTGTATGATAATTTCATTTCCATCATTCCTCCTTTTAACTGTGGCCGGATTATACCGTATAGGTCGAAGACGCGGTATCTCCGCCATGGCCGGTCCAGTTGGTGTGGAAAAATTCTCCTCTCGGAGAATCCAGTCTCTCATAGGTGTGCGCGCCGAAATAGTCACGCTGTGCCTGCAGCAGGTTGGCCGGCAGGCATTCGGTCTTGTAGCCGTCGAAATAATTCAGGGCGGAACTCATGGCCGGGGTGGGAACGCCGTTGGTCACTGCAGTGGCGATGACTCTTCTCCAGCTGTCGGTCAGGGTTTCCATTTTTCCCTTGAAATAAGGATCCAGCAGCAGGTTGGTCAGGCCCGGATCATTGTCATAGGCTTCCTTGATCTTGCCCAGGAAGACGCTGCGGATAATGCAGCCGCCTCTCCACATCAGGGCGATGCCGCCGTAGTTTAAGTTCCAGCCGTAGGTGTTGGCAGCGGAACGCATCAGGGTATAGCCCTGGGCATAGGAAACGATCTTGGAAGCGAACAGTGCTTTGCGGATATCTTCGATGAAAGCTGCTTTATCTCCGTTAAATGTCACCGGGGTCTTTGCATAAACCCTGGAAGCATGCACACGTTCTTCTTTCATGGCAGACAGGCATCTGGAATAAACCGCCTCGCCGATCAGTGTCAGCGGAACGCCCTCATCCATGGAAGCGATGCCGGTCCATTTGCCGGTACCCTTCTGGCCTGCCGTATCCAGAATCTTGTCAACCAGCGGCTTTCCGTCGGTATCCTTCACCGCCAGAATGTCTCTGGTGATCTCGATGAGATAGCTGTCCAGCTCGGTCTTGTTCCATTCCGCGAAAATGTCCTGCATTTCGTCTGCGGAAAGTCCCAGAATATCACGCATCAGCTGATATGCCTCACAGATCAGCTGCATATCGCCGTATTCGATGCCGTTATGTACCATTTTTACAAAGTGGCCCGCGCCGTTTTCGCCGACCCAGTCGCAGCAGGGCGATCCGTCTTCCACATGGGCGCAGATGCTCTGGAAAATGGGCTGTACCGCGTCCCAGGCTTCCGGTGTGCCGCCGGGCATCAGAGAAGGTCCGTTCAGGGCGCCCTCTTCGCCGCCGGATACGCCGCAGCCGATGTAAAGCAGTCCCTTGCTCTCTACATAAGCGGTTCTTCTGGCCGTATCAGGGAAATGGGAATTGCCGCCGTCGATAATGATATCGCCCGGCTCCAGATACGGAATCAGCATATCAATGAAATCATCGACCGGCTGTCCGGCTTTGACCATCATCATGACTTTTCTGGGTTTTTCCAGATTGTCCACCAGTTCCTGCAGAGAGTAGGTGCCAATGATGTTTTTGCCTTTGGCGCGTCCCTCTATAAATTTTGTTACTTTTGATGTGGTACGGTTGAATACGGCAACGGTAAAGCCTTTCGACTCCATATTCATAACCAGGTTTTCACCCATAACCGCAAGTCCGATCAACCCGATGTCTGCTTTTTTCATACTTTCCTCCTGACTCTTTTTTATCGTTTTACCCTTGCATTGCCTTCCCAGATGCTCCAGATCTGCTCTTCATCCGCAGCCAGGCCGAAATCATCCAGAAGGGTTGCCACAAACGCGCCGCTGGCCCAGCCGAACTGCGCGCATTTTTCTGCCTCCCAGCCTTTCAGGAAGCCGTAAAGAAGACCGCCTACAAAGCCGTCGCCGCCGCCGATACGGTCCACAACCTGAATGGGCCTGGGATCGATCACGGTCCAGTCGTCGCCGTTTAATACCAGCGCGCCCCAGAGATGCTCATTGGCGCTGACCACCTGACGCAGTGTATTTGCAAATACAGAAGCATTGGGATATGCCTTCTTTACATTCATAATCATGCTCTTGAAGCTTTCAATCTTCGCGCCGATGTCCTTGCCGCCGGCTTCCGGTCCCTGAATGCCTAAGCACAGCTGGAAGTCTTCCTCATTGCCGATCAGGATATCCGAAACCCCTGCGATCTCCGAGAAGATGGCCGCAAGCTCTTCTTCTCTGCCCTTCCAGAAGGACGCGCGGTAATTCAGGTCAAAGGAAATCTTTGTGCCGTATTTTTTTGCAGCTCTGGCCAGTTCCAGACAGAACACGCCGGTGTCCGGAGACAGGGCCGCGATCAGGCCGGACAGATGCAGGATGCCTACACCTTCTTCTCCGAAAATACGATCCACGTCAAAGTCCTTGATGTTTAAGGTTCTTCCGACTTCGCCGGCACGGTCATTGGTCACACGGGGTGCCCGCAGGCCGAAGCCGCTGTCCGCGATATTGAACTGGTGCCGGTAGCCCCAGGGGCTGCCCTGCTCGACTTCTTTGCCTTCATAATCCATATTTCTTCTGCGCAGATCCCCTTTGATCAGCTGGGAAATGGGGCTGTCCTTGACGAAGGTGGTCAGTACCTTAACCGGAAGTCCCAGTCCTGAAGAAATGCTGGCTACATTGGTTTCCGCGCTGGTGGCCTGCATACGAAAGGTGTCGCTGATATGTACCGGCTGCCGGAACAGCGGGGTGATACGCACACCCATACTGGTGGGAACTACAAGCGCATACTTATAATCTTTTTTTATCTGCATACAATCTCCTCCATTGCTCATTGTTTCTTTTGTAATATAACGCACCGGCGGCTTGTCTTATGCTTCGCCCTGCGTTTACTGACCGAATCCTTCATAAAGAAGGGCCAGATGCTTGCCGATATGGGCTTCCAGCATGGACGCGTAGACGTCTTCCTCATCTCTCCAGATCTGATACAGACGATCCCGGAACAGGAAATTGCCCTGCTCGTCCTTTGCGTTCAGAATGAATCCGTAAGTGATATGAATCAGCTGACGGGCGTCGTTCTGTTTGAACAGATCCACCAGTTCCCCATCCGAAAGGGTGTCCACATCCGGAATTTTGGAAAGGTCGGTGGTCACGTGATAGAACTTTTTCGCTTCCTCGAACATGGTCAGCGCGTATTTATGTACCGCCCGGTACAGCGCGGGATCCGTCGCCGCCGCGGCGCGCATGGCCTCCAGCCAGTTGGTGCCGGCGGTTTTCAGATGGAATCTGCCCTTCGTATATTTTCCGATCAGTTTAAAGGTAGAGAACTTGTCTGATCCGGAATGAATGGACAGCTTGTAGCCGAAATGCTCTGCGATGGCAGCGTGTACTTTCAGTTCCTGCTCAAACTGTGCCAGATCGCCGATATAGTCAATGCCCTTCTGGAATTCTCCGCAGAAGCGGGGCGCCATGGTAGCGATCTTTACGCCCTGTCTGGTCAGCTCCGAAGCAACATAGAAATGCTGCGACGGCCTGGTCGGGGTTTCCGTCTCATCGATGGAAATTTCAAAATCCGCATTGACCTCCCCGTTTTTGAAACAGGTTCTGTAAATATGTACCGCAAAGTCTACGGCCTCTTTATAGATCAGGATATTGCGTTTTAATTCTTCCTCCGTAAATTCCAGAACAACGCCGTTTCCGATGTCAAATTTTTTGCCCAGATAGCGGGATTTTTCTTCTTCACTTAACGTCAGCGCCGCATCCACTTCCTCTTTGGACATGGCGTCTACGTCATTTCTGATATGATCGCTGCAGTCCAGCGTAATCATCGTAAATCCCAGGGAAAGCGCGTATTCCACATCCTCCGGCTTTTTGAGATGATCGCCGTCCGCGCCGAAACCGTCCTTATAACCGTCACGGAATACATAGAAGCTGGCGCTGTCCAGTACGTCCTCATAGGTACGGTTGGTGAGATTCAGCTCCCGGATAGACTGCTGTGCAAATACCGGATACGCGTCATACTTGTTGAATACCCGGATGTGACCGGGTGCTGCGATTCCCAGACGGTCGCCCACGCCCACGGAACGGGTCTTGCGAAGTACCGGAACCGGCGCCGTAAACGGGAACAGTTTCCGCAGCGCACATCCGTTTTCAAACGTTTTAGGCGCCTTGACGCATTTCATACCGGCGCATTCAAACGCTTCTCCCTGAAACGCTTCGCTGCCTTCTCCGGCCGCAACGATGTAATCATCGTCCGCTTCCCGGATCATGAACACCCACATGGAACCATTCTGATTGACCGACTTTTCGTATACGCCGTACTGCGCGGCGTCCTTTACGTCCGGCAACCCTTCCAGGAACCCTTTTAAATCTTTCATTGAACAGAATACCTCCAAATCCTCTTGCAGATTTCAGCAGATTGCACGAATTTTTCCGTATTTCCTGCTGTCTTGTATGAAACCCATACAGGTTTTATTCTACTCATTTTCCCCATATCCGTCAACGCTTTTTGCCTTGAAATTTGCAATTAAACAGGTTATTCTGTAAAGAGAAACACAGGAGAATGCTTATGGAATACAAACTGATTGCGCTTGACATGGACGGAACGCTCCTGACAAGCAAAAAAACCATTACCCCAAGATGTGCCCGGGCCATTGCCGCCGCTTATCAGGCCGGAAAGATCGTGACCATTTCCACCGGCCGGCCGATTCAGGGCCTGTCCGCCTATGAACGGTTCATCGAGCCGGATATTCCGGTCATCACCTATAACGGCGCCATGCTGATCCGGCTGCACAGCAAAGAAATTCTTTACCACAAACAGATGGATACCGAAACCGCCCGGGAAATCCTTTCCTTTGGCCGGCGTTTCGATACCACCATGGTGATCTGGTCGGACAACAAGCTTTATGTAAACCGCATCAATGACGCCGTCAAAAGCTACAAACTGATTTCCGGGGTAGAACCCATTCTGCTGGAAGAGGAAGAAGCCGTTTTGAAGGCAGGCATCACCAAAATGCTCTGGCTGGACGACGCAGAAAAGCACCTGGTTTATCAGGACATTTTGGACCGCGAGCTGCAGCACAGAAAAGCCGTCTACTGTACCTCCCAGCCCACTTTTCTGGAATTCATGGGAGAAGGCATTTCCAAAGCCGCCGCCATGGAGCAGCTTTCCATTCGCTTCGACCTCCGGCGGGAGGAAATGATCGCCGTGGGAGACGGGTATAATGATCTGGCCATGATCGAATATGCGGGCCTGGGCGTGGCCATGGCAAACGCGCCGGAGGAAGTCAGAGAAAAAGCCGACTACGTTACCGCCGGCAATGACGAAAACGGCGTCGCCCTGGTCATTGAAAAATTTATGATGTAAATGGCGCCGGAGGCGGTTTTCCTCCCGGGCATAAAAAGAAGAGCCATAACCTCCGCAAAGGAAGTGATATGATACCCCTTAAGTAGACAAGGTAAATAACCAAAATCTACTTAGGGGGTATTTTATGTATAGGAAATATACATCCGAAGAAAAATTGAATATAGTGGAAGGATATCTGAATGGTATCTTTTCATTGGAAGAAAAAGCACATGAGTTGGGTTATAAAACAGCACCGGGATGCTTTAAACGATGGGTGCGCCAATATCAGGAGCAGGGAGAAGAGGGACTTTTACATCGAACAGGCAATAAATCTTACACAGCAGAGTTCAAGACAATGGTGGTGGAGAAATATCTTTCTGGAAAAGGCTCCGCAGTTGATCTTGCCGCAAAATACAAAATCAGCACGGCAGACGTTTTGTTGCATTGGGTTTCGTTGTATAATGCCAATAGAAAGCTTAAGGACTATGTTCCTAAGAGGGAGGTCTATATGGCAGCAGCACGAAGAAAAACAACCATTGAAGAACGAAAAGAAATTGTTGAATACTGTATTTCTCATGATAGAGACTACAAGGTAACAGCTTCTTTGTATGATGTTTCATACAGCCAGGTTTATTCATGGGTAAAAAAATACGATGCTGATAGTGAAAATGGTCTGTCTGACAAGCGCGGTCGGCACAAACCAGATGGCGAAGTAGATGAATTAGAACGGCTGCGCCGGGAGAATATACGGCTCAAACGTCAGTTGGAAGAAAAGGATATGGTGGTTGAACTGTTAAAAAAAGTGAAAGAATTCGAAAGGATGTGAGTCTCGGAAAACAACGCAACGAATCGAAATATATGACAATTCAATATTTTAATGAAGAAAAACAATGGAGCATCAAGTGGATGTGCAGGCAGTTGGGAATTTCCCGTGCAGCTTATTACAAATGGCTGCACCG
>CANRJG010000031.1 GCA_947630875.1 uncultured Lachnospiraceae bacterium | reverse complement strand
TGCGACAGAGAACAGGCTGATGCCGTCAGTGTTGGCGGTACGTTTGTTCCTTATAATGCTGCTGATAACACATTGGATACCTTCAAACAGGTTGACAGCAGTAATCAGGCGGCACAACAGGCAATACAAAACAGCGATTCCTCCGGTTATACCGTAAGGAATAATGAAACCGGCGAAATCGGAAAGGCGCATTATGCTCCTGCAGCAGATCCTTCGGGCAGGGCAGCTTATCAGCCGCAGTCGGGAACCTATGCGCCGGTTCAGAATGCAGCCGGATTTAATCCGAACACTTCCGATGTGGGGCATGTAAATACCTCGCAGTTTACCGGATCTGTTTCGAATATCCGGAATATGCAGAATGGCAGCGGATCGAAGATCGGTCAGGTTACTATGTATAACCAGAACGGACAGTCCTATCAGCAGTCCGTTGAACTTAGACCGTATTCCGATACGTCGGCTCTGCAGCAGGCAAGCGCAAGCGGCGGCAGAACCAAAGTTTTGGGATATCTTCCGAAAGAAGACGGATCACCGGCATATTGGGTAATGTCGCATAGTTCCAGAAAAGTCAATCAGAATCAGGCGGCGTCATCGTTTGGTGGCGGCAGCAGAAATGCAAATCGCAGTTCACAGAGAAGTTCACAGGGCAGCGCACAGACAGGCGCACAGAATCGGGCGCAGAGCAGTACACATCAGAAAGGTAATATAAATGGCAGAAGCAGCAGGAAGTCAAAGCGGAAATAACAGTAGTAAAGGCAGCGTAAAAAAGAAGATTGGTAAAACAGTTGCTGCCGTTACTCTTTCCGCATTCTTTGCTATTGTACCTGTAATTAGCGTGATACTGCTTCCTGCCCTTGCGATTGACTTTATTTCCGGAAAAGTTACAGAGATAGCAAATTGGGTTTCATGGTGGGGGTCAGATTATACGCTGGAAGATTTCAAGCATGAAGATAAAGACGGAAATGTTTCTTATTACCCGACAGAAACGGATTTCGTTGATCTGGCTATTAAATCTGAACTCAATGAGCTGTCGTCAAATATTTACAAAGGTCACAGCCATACCGGTGAATCTCTCTCGTTGTCAGAGGCGATAAAACCATTCGATGAGGTTTATGCGGATATCGCAGTTTCGCTTTCCAATTCCTTTGAGGCGGCGTATGCAAGTGGTAGCACCAAAATTGTTACCAACAGCGATTACTACCATTTAACAAAGGACAGCGTACTGAATATGCTTACTGCAGCTGATGAGGGCAGCGATACGGTTATGTGGTCAGAGGGACAGGTTTATGATGAGTATCTTGGCATCTATGGAAAGAAAAGTATTGTAAATCCTGCACCGCCCAGCAATATCAGAAAAAGCTGGCGGCAAAAGACAGGTGAGGATGATATCCCTGAAGTTTACAATCTGATTTCCAGATGGATGTATGCGACAATGCGGGTGGATGATTCCCGGTTCATCACCGACGAGGAACAGGAGAAAGCGTATGGATCTGAACCTGATGCGTACAGAGAAACAGCGGCTACCCCTGGTACAAATCCACTCTTTTATATGACCCGCAGGCAGACCAAAGGATCAGGAGACGGTACAGATTCAAGCGAATCTGGCGGCAGCGAATGTTCTAGACTGAAAATGACAAACGATGTTGCCTTAAAGACCGCTTCATATCTTGCTTCCGGAACCTATCCGTTGGCAACCATGCATTATGGGGATTTTAACGGTAAATTCAGAAATCTTCTGATTACTTCTGCGGATGGCGAATATGCTATCGGGTCTTCACCTATCGTTCGTAATAACAGAGGACGGTTCCTCAAGCTGGAAATCATTGATCCGGACGAGGAAATCAACGGCAAAAAGATTCCTGCTGTCAGATATGACCCTAAAGTTATGGCGAATATGAATAACGTAGTTGGATGCGCTACAATATCCGATATCTACGGTTCACAAAAAACTGCATGGTCTTGGTACGATAAAACAACGGTTACAAAAGATACGCTGCTGAATGTCAGCGGATTTTATGTTTATCGTGACGAGCATGGAAAAGATCATATCTGCTATGCCGGTGCAAATTATAATGCGAATGACAAGTCCGGTGATACCCATGGATATGCTTCATACCAGACATGGGATGTACAAGATAATATTACCGGATGGCGCAGCGTATGGAATGATGATGCCGGAAGTTTGAAAAAAGCGGTAGATACTGAAATACGTAGTAAGTTTTCAGAGGCATTAGATCCGAACAGTGCCGACAGCAAAGCGTTTAAAGATGAAAATGCTGCAAGGCAGGCTGAAATCGATGAACAGAACCGGATCTTTGAGGCAGCCAAAAAAGCTGCAGAAGATGAGTACAACCAGAAACTGCAGGAATATACGGATGCCCAAAATGCTATTTTGAAGACCTATGAAACGGCAATGTATACTGCGGAGGATGCTTTCCATGCCAGTCAGGACACCGTGCTTGCCTATAATCTGAAAAAGTTCAACAAAGATGATGAACTGACAGAGGCAGAAAAGAAGTATTGGGAAATCCGAAATTTTCTTCTTATTAACTGCGTGAAACCCAATATTTCCGTACAGACGGCTACCGGGTATCTGGATAACGCTCTGAAATATTACCGTGGTGAAACCATGTCGCAGTCTTCTTTTAATATCTATGACAGGGCTTTTAAAGCCGTGATCGATGAGAACATTGTAAAAGGAAATGGTCGTAATATTAATGATATCTATTATCGTTATAACGACTATATGATCCTTGTTGAAGAAAAGGAAGCAGCAGCGGCCAGCAAGCGGGAATACGATCAGCTTGTCAATACCATGAAAGCATTGGAACAGAAATTTTATGATGCTGCCAATGCGTACAGCGCAAAAAGCAGAGAAGTTGATAAAAATATCAGAGAAATGAAAAAAAGTTTAAAAGCTGTCAGAGATAATAAAATCACGCAGGCTGAAAACAAAAGGGACAGTGAGATTGAGAAAATCAAAAACAGACCTTTCGAGATCAAACTGAAAACCAAGATTATCTGGTATGATACTTCGGATTGTTTATGGTACGGATATAAACCGGATATTTCCGGTGGACTGTATTATTCACTGGCGCATGTTAAGGAAAAGTTTACGCTGTCAAGCTGGATGGGCGGTGATCGCTATCCCAATATCAAAGAGGCAACCTATTCCTATGGCGATATCAATATTGCGGACAGCACCGGAGCGCCCAATATTGTCAGCTTCCATGCACAGTATACCAGTCACGATGGCACGGTGAAAACACTGCCGGAAAATCATCTGGTCTGCTATCGTATTGTCTATCAGGACAGCCTGCTTCAAGTGCCGCCTACCAGAAATAACCGCTATAACTTCTCATCTGAAACGGATGCGAACGGAAATCTGGTACATGGCGCTTCTGCAAAGCCGATTGTGGAAGGTGATACGTTGGAAGCCACATTGGATATTTTCGATGATTACGACCACATGAGCGGAGACGATACGACTGATCCGACAGATCCCGATTATGAATTTGTCGGCGGTTATACGCTGAAACAGATGTTGACCAAAAAGACATGGCTGAATCCAAGAAATAACTGGCGAACCATTTTCGAACTGGAAAGCGATTCGGAAAAGGAAAAAGACAAATAGTTTATGGGAAGGTACTCCTTTTGGGGTGCCTTCTCTGCTTTTGGAGGTGTTTATGAAAAAGAAAATCATATCATTGTGTCTGCTCTTTCTTCTTTTGTTTTCGGTAAATGCCTATGCCGCAGAACCGACAGCAGAGCCTTCCGGTGAACCGGTAAAAGAAGAATCTATACAGGAGGAGCAGAACACACAGGAGGCTTCGGAGACTGCATCGGCAGATGAATCTCTTGGAAGCCTCTATATCCGTCCGGATCTTCCTGATCGCTTCCGTGGAACGATGGAACTGAAAGTGAAGAATCAGGAAACCGGTAAAATCTATTCCTGTAAAATTGATAAGTACAATTACCCGTACAGTACATGGAGTCCCACTTTTTACTGGAAGACCATGAGCCTGCCTTACGGAAGCTACGATATCGTCAGCTGGGTTGTTATGCGTGATGGCAAGTATCTCTATACCACTGTTCCATCTGAAACGATTGATGTCTATCCTTCATGGAGCGGCATGTTCTTTCCGTCAGTCTACGATACTGAAATAAGCGAAGATGAAGCGCTGGGGAATATCAGTCTGGACGGCGAAGAATATGTTACTCCCTCTCCCGAACCGGAAAAGAAGGAAGAAAAGAACAAGAAAAATAACACATTTGTTACTGTTCAACGAGTTGCTTTTATTTTGGCAGCGGCAGTCTGTATTGTCGGTATGATTGTCTACTTCAAAAAATACAAAGAATATCATTGAGCGAGGTGATTCATTTTGAAAAGTTATGAAGATGAACTGTACTACATACCCGAAAATTTTGCGCAGGAGGGCTACGTCAGGAACTTCAAAATCGTAAATGTAATCGAGGCATGTGTACTGGCGGCATTGATCGGCGTGATCGTTTACTATCTGCCTATCGATGCCAAAACAACAAAGATTGCAGTTTTTATCGTTGCTGCCGGTTTTCCCGTACTTCTGTCTTTGAACGGTATATCCGGAGATTGCCTTACAAAGACACTGATAAATTTTGTGCATTATCGGAAACAGGCAAAAGTATACGGGCCGCCGTCTGAAACCTATCGGCGTGTTTTCATGCGGAAAAAGCTGTTGAAAGAGTTTAAGCAGTCGAACAAAAACAGGAAGGAGGATAAGAAGAATGCCGAAAAAGGTAAATTACGCAAAGGAAGTAAAAAAGCAGAGGAAACAGTTTCGTCCACCGTCGGATCTGAAACCGGTGGAGGACAAAGAGAATCTGCACAGCGTAGTCGAGGACAAGATGAAGCTGATAAAGGCAAATCTGAAATCAACCGAAAAGGAAAGCGAAAGCACTGAGGAATTGCCCCTTACGCTTGCTTCTAAGTTTGTCCCGATTTCCCAGATCAGAAACGGTATTATCGAACTGAATAACGGTCATTTCGTTAAGCTGGTGGAAGTGCTTCCTATCAATTTCGGAATGAAAAATAACATGGCACAGAAGCGAATCGTGAATGCTTTCCGCAGCTATTTAAAGGTCATGCCGGATAAAGGACATATTAAATCCATTTCCAAACGGAGCGACTTGCGGGATTATCTGGAAATCTGCGAACAGCATAAAGCAGAAGAACCAATTGCCACGGATGCCGTGTATGCACTGCACGATAATTACATGGATCTGGTGAAATCTACTGCCAAAGAGGGTGTTACCAGACAGTTTTATTGTGCTTTCGAGGCAAATCCACCGGAAAAAGCCGGTTCGACAAGGCACAGGCGGAACTGGATGAAATTACCGATACCGCAGTAACCTACCTGAAACGCTGCGGAAATCAGGCAAAAACGCTGAATACCAATGATACAGCGGCCATGCTGTATGAATTCTATAACAGGAAGTCTTCCTATAATCATCCGTTTCCCCAGCATCTTGCGGTGATTGATGAGGATTATAAGGAAACCATCGGATGGGATGAAGATGTACCCATCAATGCCTACATTACACCCAAAGTCATTGATATGCGCTCATCCAGATATGTCATTATGGATGGCACGTATTATACTTTCCTGATGATTTCGGCAAAGGGATTTCCTGTCGAGAATATTAAAGGTTGGATGTCTTTGTTTGTCAATATGGGTGAGGGTATCGACACGGATCTGTACTATGAACGGATGCCGAAAGATTCTATGGCAAACCGGATTTCCACAAAGCTGAAATTCAATAACGCTTCATTGTCAAACAAACGGGATATGACACAGAATACCGAAAACATTCGTGGTGCAGTCCAGTCCGGGCAGTATATGCTGCAGAATCTGCGTGGCAGCGAGGATTTCTATTACTTCAACCTGATGATAACAGTTACTGCCAGTTCCTATGACGCAATGATGTACAAGCGCAAAGAAGTCATGAAACTGCTGAAAAGTATGGATTACAGGTACGATACCTGTATCTTGAAACAGGATCAGTGCTTCTATTCCTATATGCCGTTTCATGGGTTGACACGAAGTTTGCGGATCAGTACACGAAGGAACGTCCTTACCAACGGACTTGCAAGTGCATATCCTTTTACATCCTTTGAAATGTCGGATCAGGGCGGCGTTGTTATGGGTCTGAATGATGAGAATAACTCATTGCTGCTGCTTAATCTGTTCAATACGGCACTGTATAAGAATGCAAACATGATCGTGCTTGGATCTACCGGTGCTGGAAAAACCTATACCAGTTTGCTGCTTTGTGAACGGAGCAGATTGTGTCAGATTCCAATTATTCTGATTACGCCGATGAAAGCGCATGAAACCAGCCGTCTTTGCAATCAGTTCGGCGGTACTTTTATCAGTATGAATGTGAGCCACATTAACCCTATGGAAATCAGAATAGCCGATACGCCGGATGATGATGTACTGGATGAAGGGTACAGCAAAACGCCTATGCTGATGCAGAAGTCCTCTTTCCTGCAGAAGTTGTGTACCGTCAGATTACCGGATATCACCTATGATGAACTGCAGCTTGTGGATACTGCGATTATCAATACTTACCAGAAATTCGGCATTACGTTTGACGATGATTCCCTTTTCAATCCGGATGGATCTCATAAGAAAATGCCGCTTTTAAAGGATTTTCAGGATGCACTCTATGATGTTGGCTGCGAAAGGGTGGCAAGGGTATTAAATCCCTTAATCATGGGCAGTGCTTCCCATTTCAATCATCAGACGGACGTGAATCTGGATAACCCGTTTACCATTCTTTCTATTGCGGATATGCCCAAAGATATGCGTGAACTTGGTCTTTTGATCGCCGTCGATTTCGCCTATGCCAAAGCAAAGGAAAACCGGACAAAACGGAAATTTATTGTTTTCGAGGAATTTTGGGATCTGGTCGGTACGAATGCTACGGATGTTACGGCGGCACAGTCTACGGAAGTATTTAAGATAATCCGTGGATATGGCGGCGGTGCAATCGCTATCACGCAGGATGTCAGCGACTTAATGGCATATCAGGATGGCAAATTCGGCAAGGGTATTTTGAGTGCCTGCAAGACAAAGATTGTCTTAAATCTTGAGCCGAAAGAGGCGAGAGCGGTACAGGATGCACTTGAACTTACGGATTCTGAAATTGAAAAAATTATCAACCTGGAAAAAGGCAAGGGCATGTTGATTGCCAATAATAACAATGTAATGGTCAACTTTAAGTCTACTCCAATGGAACATGATCTGATTACTACAGATCGTGCTGATTTGGAGCGGATCGCAAAACAGAAGATCAGCGGAGAAGAAAGCGGAGGAATCGATCAATGAGGAATGAGGATCAGTGTCAGAAAATGATTAAGTGTCTGGTAGACAAATATCAGTATGTCCGGATCAATCAGCTGCGGAGATTTGCAAGGTATTATGGCTGCGATAAGAGTTTTTCATCGGATGTCTTTAGATTGAAGAATTCCGGTAGGTACTGCGTGGAAGGAAATGTAATTACTTTGCGGAAAGTTCCGTCTGTATCAGATCATAACATGATCTCAAATGACAGCTATCGCATCGCAGGACTGGAAAAGGCGTTTGTCGTTTTTACGGATTTCTTTATCAGGTTCGGCGGAACGCTGTTTGCGCATTTTCCGACACATGAGTTTCCTTTTGTTTTGGTGTTTGCTACGGAGGAAATAGTCTATGAAGTGTTGTATATCAAGTCAGGCAAAGAGGGTTTAGCTGAACAAATACTGGCACACAGGAAGGACAACGATGGGAGCAACACAAGGCGTATCGTTATTGTAGACGATGAGCAACAAATGGATCGTCTGCAGATACCTTTAACGTGCTGCTATACCATCGTTGATGCAAATACTGGGGTAGCAACGTATTACACAGATGAATAGTAAAGGGGGTGGATAAATTTGAAAAAACAGGATACGCAAAAGATTTTAAATGATCGTCTTCTGCAAATGTATTCAGAACTGGATGGAAAGATTCAGGAAATCTGCCGGATGATTTCTTCTCTGGAATCAAAACGTGTGCTTTCCATTATAGATCAGACTGAGTGGAAAGGCACGGAGAAAATGTCCGATCTCTACAGGGAACTGATGCAATGCGTGGAGAAGTGCAGAAACGCCATCACCTACGAGTTGAATCATTCCAGAGATCCATATGCCGATGAAGAACCGTTTTGCCCGGTAAGTGTTTCAGATGATGACATGAAGTTGTTTCTTGCGAATATCGCTTTTGCAGAAAGGGATCATGTTTTGAAAATTTCTCTGCCGCTTCTTATGCCGCACATCAAAAATTCATACCATAGCAACTATATCGATTCAATCATCTGGTGTGGATTAATGGAATATTCCAACCGACATCCGAGAACCTATGATTTTGAAAAAGATATTGTGATCGCCTTTTGTCATGTGTACGACAGTGAGGAGGATCGGAAAATCAAAGACCATGACAATATAGAAACGAAGCATTGTATTGATCGGATCACACAGTGCTTTGCTTCTTCCGATCATCCTTTTAACTGTCAGCTGTATCAAAAATCTGCGATGGGCAAAGAGCCAAAAACGGATATTTATGTTATGAGTGAGGCAACTGCGAAAGAGCATCTTTTTGATGTTTTTTCATGGGATTTTAGCCCGAAAAAGGGGGAAGATTCCGGCAAGATCAGGGGGGAAGATTGATGGGGGTTTTGGATTTTCTCATCTTCCAGTCTTTTTAATAGGAAGATTTCCCCCTCTTAAATTCTAAAAAATGACGGTAAACAAAAGGTTTTCAATGTATTTCAATAGGTTCAAATGCGCCAACTGAACGTAGACAAGTAGAAAGGAGAAGGCGACGTTCAGATTAAATATCTGGACGACGTCCTTGTTTTATTCCTTTCTACGGCATGAGCAGTTTTCATACAGCCAAAATACAAGAGGTTATGAACCAGTCGCAGATTCGTCCAACGAGGGAAGGAGGGAAAAATGATAGGACAAAAGAAGGAAGATATCATAAGGATTACCAGTCAGGTAGGAGAGATTTCAGTGGAGTTGCTGAAGGAGATCGAACCAAACGACCGCAAGAGATATAAGCTGATAAATGAATTAAAGCAGTATGGATTTTACCGTATCTATGAAAACGGAAGGTATGGCTATAGGATCAACTGGAAATCAGGCCGTGGAAGTAAAGTTCTACAGGAAGAAAAGCGGCGATTTGAAGAAAGCGGGGGAGTAGCAGAGCAGAGGGTTAAGAAAAGTGAACAGAATCGCATGGTGCAGTACAACCGTTGTGAGGTCTACAGGCAGATATATCACGCTGCTGGGATTAGATATCGCATAGAAGAAAAACCGGTGTTAAGCAGAAAATTTCCATATACACAGGCAGTAGAAGAAAACTTCAACGCTGGGGAGATCAGGGAGGCACTGGAGGCAGGAGCGTTGTTTTACAGCATAGCAGAGTTAAAAAAGCATCCGAGAGCAACAGGGGGAATAGAATCCGATGATGTTCTAAAGAGGAATCGAAGTTCAGGGATTCTAATAGCACAGGATGCAGTGTGTAATGTCTATTCCTTTCCACTGGCACAGTCATTGAATCTGAAATGGACAAAAAAAACGGATGAGCCACTGTACATTATGCTGCGTAGGTTGTCTAAATGTCTGGGCAGTTCAGTAAGAATCGGAACGATCTACATAGGGCAGGACATGGCAATTGCCCGTGAATTTCTTGAAAAAGAGAAAGAGGCACGGACTGGAACACCGCAGGAATATGGCGTGACCATTGATAATTGTGGGATAGGTGGTCTTTATTACATTCCGTCAGAGATTGAGCGAGGGGGCAAACGAGTAAAGACGAGGCAGATTGAATATCTGTCAAACGCAAGATTTAAAGGCGAAATGGATGGGCAGATACTGGCACACGCAGGAGGTGAGCGAGTAGACAGTGCCACTATACTTGGCAGGACAGAAGACGGTGCAACCATCTATAATCTTCTGGATTTCAATTTAAAGAAGATTCGGAGCAGTTTAAAGGCAGCACAACCAATCATCTATTGTTTCGACTGGCAAAGGGATGTAATTGAGGAAGCGTTTGAACAGCGAGGGAAGGAGGCAAAGATCTATGCATTCGAAGAAGAAAGCATAATGGAAGTCATGGACAGAAAGGAGTAGTGAAGCGGTGATAAAAAAAATAATGTGGAGTATCGCCCTTGGAATCCTGTTTGGACTAGGGGTGCTGATAGTATACCGTGTAGCGATGTATTGCGTTGATACGATCCAATGCATAGCAATTGGAAAGGATGCCGGTAAGGTCAGTGAGATCATAACAGGGATTTTCAGGGACAATAGTGCGCCGCTGGTATTTGCAATCGGCACCATACCTGGGGTAGTCATAGGAATCATCCGGACAATGCAGAAAAAGATAACCGGATATTACGATGAGGAGCGGAACTTTTCATATTCGAAAAAGGGGACGTATGGGACATCGACCTTTATGACGAACGAAGAATTCGACCGGGAGCTGATGGCGACGAAGTTAAACGACAGTGACGAGCTGATATTCGGAATGATGGAGCAGAAGTAGACGTCTGCAAGGGGGAATGGTCAACAGGAAACCTCTGGCGTGGGGTTAAGGATTTGAGGATTCCCCGGACATTTACGTCCAGATAAGTGAGGGGGCATTCTATTGGGACCCTTCCACAAGTTTACATAACATCGGTTCCGAAGAAAAAATCACGCCACAGGGAGGTGATAACATGAAGAAACATAAGAAAGGGGAAATCGTATCGATCACAGACAAAAACAACAGCCAGTGGAAGACAGCGAATCGAAACGTACTGGTATGTGGCGCGCAGAACAGTCGAAAATCGCAAGGCTATGTCCGAACGAATATTCTTCAATCGGTAAAGAAAGGGTGTTCGATCTTCGTGACAGACCCGTCAGGAGATATCTACCGGGATTTAAGCATATACCTTGAACTTAATGGGTACATCGTAAAAGTGCTGAACACGAAGAGTTTAAAGGCATCCGACGCATGGGACTGTTTTGAAACAGCGAAAGCAAACGACAGCATCGATGTATTTGCGGATATCATCATCAAGAACACGGTAGGAGACGGGGCGAAAAGTGAGGCGTACTTTGAGAATGCTGCAACTCTGTTGCTGCAGGCGATATGCTATTACGTACTCACACCGGACTATGAAGCGCAGAACGGAAAGAAATCAGGAACATTCGAAGATGTCTTCAACGTAATTGTAAGCAATTCAGCAAAAGAGATGGAAGAAATCTTTGAAGCGCTTGACGATAATGAAAAAGCGAAGAAGTTCTACCGGTTATTCGAAAAAGCGGAGAATGTCAAAGGCAGCACGATACTGGGTCTGGGATCTCGATTACAGTTATGGATCAATGAAGACGTACAGGCAATGACATCTATCAGAGAGATAGATTTAAGTCTGCCGGGTAGGACGAAATGCGCATACTTTTGTATCACATCGGATCAGGAGCAGACGAGAGCGATGGTGGCGGCACTGTTTTTCAGTTTCATTGGAATTGCATTGGCGAACTATGCAGACACAAGGCCGGACGGGGTACTTCCTGTTCCGGTCCATTTTTTTCTTGATGAATTCTGCAATCTAGGGTGTTTACCGCAGTTTGAAACCAGACTTGCCACATGGCGTAAGCGAGGGATCGCCGTATCGATCATCGTGCAGTCGTTAAGTCAGCTGCGGGCGAGATATCCGGACACCTGGGAGGAAATCATCAACGGCTGCAAGTACAATCTTTTCATGGGATGCAACGACCTGTTTACATCGGAGTATTACGAAAAGTTGTCTGGAACATCCACGGTCCTGGATCAAGCGAAAATGAAACGGCTGAATTTCTTCCGTGTTACGGATTATGCATCACAGGCGAATTACTTCAACAAAGAGGTGAATCGACCTACGATCACAGCGGATGAATTCCGGACATTGGATTCCGATAAATGCATCCTGTTTATACAGGGCTGTCATCCGATCCGGCTGCAGAAGTATTATTTTTACAATGATCCGCGAGGTATCAAGATCAATAAAAATGCAAAAATGAAGCAGAATGCAGAAGATCACATACCGGATTGGCGTAAACGACAGGGAGCGGTAGCGTCGGGTTCGAGTTATGAAAAAGATCGGACAGACCGGATGTTAAACGGTACGAAGGACGCAACACACCGTAGCATCCCGCTGCCAAAAGCAGAGCCGAAGCGTCCGAAGGAAGAAAAGGAGCGGAAAGCGGAGGAACCTTTGTTAAAGGAAAAGACGCAAGTGCCGAAGCAGCGTAAGTCCGGAGGACTGGACGATATCTTCCGGAACCTGTCGTGAAACGAAGACAAGGTGGTGCAGAGCATACACGGGATCCACCCGAAGTGTACATAATATTCGAAAGAATAAACATCAATTATTGAAGACGGGGAAACCCGTCCATTTTTGTGCTTTAAGGGTCTTTTTGATGTTTCTGTAATGCGCCGACATTCAAAAACCGGCAGCGAATTTCGAGGCTGCCACTACAACTTCATACGGAAAAACAAGGGTAAAAGCCCGACCGGATCCAGCCCGGAACAGCTGGAAGAAAGGAAGGAAAAAGCTATGGCAAAGAATAAAGAATTAGAAAACGTAACAGAGGAAATGAAAGAAACGGCAGCAGAAGAAGTGTTGGAAAACAAAATGGAAGATGATGCCACGGAAGAAACGGCAGAGCGTGAGCAGGAAGCGTCCCGAACCACGCTGATGATTGACAGAAACACGGCAGATCCTGCAATAACGGATGCAAGCAGATGGCACTTTTACGAAACAGCGGCGAGGTCAAACGATGAGATGCGCCGTCCTGTCTTCTACGGAGTATTAATCGGCAGCAGGCGGTTACGGGTAGGAGAGCGGAACATATGGGCAGCTGAAGTGCAGCACAGAAGTCAGCAGAACGGAATACAGGGCATGATCTTAATTCCTTACAACGAACTGATTGCGGAATCCGATGGTATAAGCAACAACGGAGCAGAGACCAGAATCAATGCGATGATCGGAGCTGTCGTAGAGTTTATCATCACTGGGGTAGTCCGGGAAACAGATATGATCGTGGGATCTCGTACAAAGGCGATGGAGATTTTGCGTAACCGGTATTACATTCCTGCGGACCGGAGCAGAAGAGCCCAGATTCATGCCGGCCGGCTGGTGCAGTCTCGTATCATGGCGGTAACGCCGTACACTTTGCTGCTTGACATTTTCGGAGCGGAATGCCGGATCAATCGTCAGGAAGTGAAATGGGAATGGACGGCATCGTTGACAGAGGACTACACGGTAGGCGACATCTTAACCGTGAAGATTGAGAGCGTAGAAATCGAAGGAACGACCGTTAAAGTGAGTGCGACCGGAAAGACCGGAGATAACCCGGACATAGCGAATTTGCGGTACACGCCGGTAAATTCCATGCAGCTGGGCGAGGTAACGTCCTATGCGAACGGCGTATATTTCATTCGCCTGTATGCCGGGGTCAATGCGGTAGCGCACATCATCACAGGCGACAAAGGCTGCGGAGTGGGCGACAAGGTGAAGTTAAGAGTAACGTCGTTCAACCGGAACGCCGGAACGGTAACAGGAAAGATCGTAGCAGTTTTTTGATGAAAAGTAATATAAAACAGACAAAGCGGTGCGGGATTGGTAGAAAGCAAAATGATCCTGCGCCGCTTTTTATAATGAGAGGGTGATACAAATGAACGGAATAACAAGATTTGTTGCAGCAGATTTGAGGGAGAACCATGCCATAGATAAGAGTACAGGTACTTCACAAACGGAATTTTCCCAGTCGAACATATGTTCCCGTACCCAAAAACAGGGTTCTTAAAGGGTGGTGAGAACGATGGAAAATGTCGAGGAATTATTGCAGTATGCGGTCGAAAATGGTATGATTGATACGCTGCAAATCAGAAAGCAAATTGAGATGAACAAACGAGAGGAACTATTAAAAAAGCACGTATATCAGATATATCAGACCAAATCGCACAAGTGGGCAACGTACCTTCCGGACCGTGACAAGAAGCGAGTACAGAGGGTACGGAACACGAGGGAAGAAATTGAAGATCTGGTAGTCGAGTATTGGAAAGCGCAGATGCAGAATCCAACCATTCAGGAGGTGTTTGACGAATGGAACGACCGGCGATTAAGCCTTCAGAAGATTGCGAAATCGACGCACATGCGAAATCAGGTAATCTTCAGGAAGCATTATGCGGAATTCGGGAAAAGGCGTATCAAAGACATCAGAGAAGATGAGATCACGGATTTTCTCGAAGAACAGATTCCAAAGTACCAAATGACATCAAAGGCATACGCCAACTTAAAATCGATCACCAAAGGATTCTTATTAAGAGCCAAGAAGCGGAAACTGATAGATTTTAAGATCACGGATGTTATCAGTGAAATGGATGTCACCGACCAGACCTTCCGAAAAGTAATCAAAGAGGATTACGAGGAAGTTTTCAGCGAGGAAGAAACATACAGGATTCTAAAATATCTGATGGACAACATGGATGTGATGAATACAGGAATCATACTCTTATTTATCACGGGAATGCGTGTAGGAGAATTGGTAGCCTTAAAGCATGAGCACATCCAGGACAACGTAATCAAAATCAGGGGGACGGAAACACAGTATAAAGGCGAAGACGGAAAATATGTCTATGAGGTAAAGCCATATCCAAAGAGTGCAGCTGGAGTAAGATCCATTGTGATCCCAAGAGACTACATGTGGATATGCGGAGTAATATCAAAGATGAATCCTTTTGGGGAATACATCTTCACCCGTCCGGATGGTCAGCGGATTCCGGAATACAGCATACGAAGCAGATTAAAGCGAATCTGTAAGAAGTTAGGTATATACGTAAAATCGCCGCATAAAATTCGAAAGACATATTGTACGATACTGCTTGACAACCATGTAGACAATAAGACGGTTATGGAGCAGATGGGACACGCCGATATCAATTGTTCGGAAAGTTATTATCATCGAAACAGAAAAAGTATAGATGATAAGATGCGAATAATCAGTGCCATAGAAGAATTCCAGTTATCCGCAGTCTGAAAAAAGCAAAAAAATAACCCATCCACTTCCGTGAGCAACCGGGAAAAAATGGATGAGTTATTTTGCAACCATGATTTAATGCCGTCACAGAGGAAACGAGTACAGGCTAACAAAACCACACTTGAATGGGTGTTTGAGTTATTGTTGAGTTATTCTACGTTTCCGAGGTGGAAAAAACCGCATAAAATCAAGGTTTTTTGATAGCGGAAAAGGGATTTGAACCCCCGACACCACGGGTATGAACCGTGTGCTCTCGCCAACTGAGCTATTCCGCCAAAAATATGGGACCTATAGGGCTCGAACCTATGACCCTCTGCTTGTAGGGCAGATGCTCTCCCAGCTGAGCTAAGATCCCATATCCGGCTTGTCTCGCAAGCCGCTTTGCTATTATACTATCAAAGAGACGGGAATGTCAACTTAAAAATCAGAAATTTCCTTGTAAAGAAAAAAAAAAAATGCTATATTGGACGAAATGGAGGGACAAAATGCGGTGCGGGATCGGATATGACGTGCATAAACTGGCAGAAAACAGGGCGCTCATTCTTGGCGGCGTGCAGATTCCTTCTGAAAAGGGACTGCTGGGACATTCGGATGCGGATGTGCTGGTGCATGCCATCATGGATGCGCTGACCGGCGCGGCCGGACTGGGAGATATCGGACTGCTGTTTCCGGACACGGATCCGCAGTATGCGGGCATTTCCTCACTGAAACTGCTGCAAAACGTCCGAAGGATGCTGGAAAGCAAAGGATATGCCATCGGCAATATTGACGCCGTGGTGATTGCCCAGCAGCCGAAACTGCGGCCCTATATCGGGCAAATGGAAGAAACACTGGCAAAGACGCTGGGCATCCGGGCGTCGCAGATCAATGTAAAGGCGACGACGGAAGAGGGCCTGGGCTTTACCGGCAGCGGGGAGGGCATCAGCGCCCAAGCTGTCTGCCTGCTGGAATCGAAGGATTAAAGGAGAAGACATATGATTGAGATATATAATACTCTGTCGGGACACAAAGAGGCGTTTCAGCCCATTGAAGAAGGAAAGGTGCGCATGTATGTCTGCGGACCCACGGTATACAATTATATCCATATCGGAAACGCGCGGCCTATGATCGTATTTGACACGGTGCGCCGTTATATGGAATACAAAGGCTATCAGGTCAATTATGTGTCCAATTTCACGGATGTGGACGATAAAATTATCAATAAGGCCATGGAAGAAGGGGTTCCTGCCGCGGAGATTTCCGCCCGCTATATCGCGGAATGCAAAAAAGACATGGAAGGTATGAACATCAAGCCCGCTACCCATACCCCCCTGGCCACCAATGAAATCGACGGTATGATCGAGATGATCCAGACCCTGATCGACAAAGGATATGCTTACGAGGCGGAAGGGACGGTCTATTTCTCCACCAGAAAATTTGCGGGTTACGGTAAGCTTTCCAAGAAGAATATCGAGGAGCTGGAAGCGGGGAAACGAATCGCGGTGGAAGAAAAGAAAAAGGATGCGCTGGATTTTGTTCTCTGGAAGCCGAAAAAACCCGGCGAACCGGCATGGCCGTCGCCCTGGGGCGAAGGCAGACCCGGCTGGCATATCGAATGTTCGGTCATGTCCAGAAAATATCTGGGAGACGAGATCGACATTCACGCGGGAGGCGAGGACCTGATTTTCCCCCACCATGAAAATGAGATCGCCCAGAGCGAAGCCGCCAACGGCAAGCAGTTTTCCAGATACTGGATGCACAACGCTTTTCTGAATATTAACCACAAAAAAATGAGCAAATCCCTCAACAACTTTTTTACGGTGCGGGAGATTTCGGAAAAATATGATCTGCAGGTTCTTCGTTTCTTCATGCTGAGCGCCCATTACCGCAGCCCCTTAAACTTCAGCGAGGAACTGATGGCGTCTTCGGCCAACGCACTGGAGCGGATTATCAACGCCTGCGACGGCTTAAGAGACGCGGCGGCGGTCGGGACAGCCGGCGACGTACCGGAGGAAGTCCGCGCAAATGCGGCGGCGTATCTTAAAAAATACGAAGCGGCCATGGAAGATGATTTCAATACGGCGGATGCCCTGGCAGCCGTTTTTGAACTGGTGAAATACGCCAATATCCTGCTGAAAGAGGGCATCAGCGCGGAAACGGCAAATCTGCTGCTGGAGCATATCGAAACCATGTGCGGCATCTGCGGTATCAAAACCAAACGAAGCGCACAGGTGCTGGATGCAGAAATCGAGCGTCTGATCGAAGAACGGCAGCAGGCCAGAAAAGAAAAGAATTTCCGGAGGGCCGATGAAATCAGAGATCTGCTTGCAGCGCAGGGCATTATTCTGGAAGACACCAGAGAAGGCGTAAAATGGAAAAAAGCATAATCGGACTGCTGAAGGAAGTGCGGGGCATTGTCCCCGAAACACTGCCGGATCTCAGAACCTATTCGCCGCTGACACTGGCCTTTATCGGAGATGCGGTATACGATCTGGTGATCCGGTCCAAAGTGGTGCTGGAAGCCAACTGTGCGCCCCACAAGCTGCATACCAAAACCGTAAGGTATGTGAACGCCCGGGCCCAGGCGCGGACGGCAGAGGCGCTGCTGGATCAGCTCAGTGAGGAAGAGCGGGCGATTTACAAACGCGGGTGCAATGCCCATCCCCACACCATGGCCAAACATGCGGACGCCCGCGAATATCTGAAAGCAACCGGCTTTGAAACCCTGATCGGCTATCTCTTTCTGGCAGACCGCTGGGAACGGCTGGCTCAGCTGCTTTCATACAGTTTGGAAAATGAAACGGGAGACGAAACGCGTGGGTGAGGTAAAAACATCGGATACACTGCATTTCGAAGGGAAAAATGCGGTATTGGAGGCTTTCCGGTCGGGTCGGACCATTGATAAGCTCTTTGTATTAAAAGAAGCGAAAGACGGGCCGATTCTGACGATTTTAAGGGAAGCGAAAAAACAGCATACCATTGTGAATTTTGTGGATCGCGCGCGGCTGGACATGCTTTCCGAGACCGGCCGGCATCAGGGTGTGATCGCCTACGGGGCAGCGGAAAGCTATGCAACCATGGAGGATGTATTTGCTCTGGCCGAAAGCCGGGGAGAAGATCCGTTTCTGCTGCTGCTGGACGACGTCGAAGATCCCTACAATCTGGGCGCCATTATCCGAAGCGCCAATCTGGCGGGTGCACATGGGGTCATTATTCCCAAACGCCATGCGGCGGGGCTGACCGCCACCGCGGCAAGAGCCAGTGCCGGCGCCATTGCCTATACGCCGGTGGTGAAAGTGACCAATCTGGTACAGACCATCGAAGAACTGAAGCAAAGAGGCCTTTGGTTCGCCTGCGCGGATATGAAAGGAACTTCCATGTACGAATGTAACCTAACGGGGCCTGTAGGACTGGTGATCGGCAACGAAGGCAAAGGCGTTTCCAGATTGGTAAAGGAAAGCTGTGACTTTACCGTGTCCATTCCCATGAAAGGGGAAATTGATTCCCTGAACGCTTCCGTTTCGGCGGGAATACTGGCATTTGAAATTGCACATCAGAGGCAGGAAAAGAAATGATGGAAGCCGGATATGAAAACTGTTCCGACGAGGAACTGATCCGACAGATTCGAAACGGACATGCGGAATTGACGGATCTGCTGCTGGAACGGTACAAAAATGAAGTCAGAAGAAGATCCAACGGATTGAAACTGATGGGCGCGGACGAGGAAGATCTGATTCAGGAAGGCATGATCGGGCTGTTTCGCGCTGTCAGAGAATATAAAGCAGACAGGTCCTGCAGCTTCGCTACCTTTGCGTCCAGAAGCATCCGGGGGGCCATGGTCAACGCGGTGCTGCATTACCAGAGCAAAAAATACGGCCCGCTGAATTTTTCTCTTTCGTTTTCCGGTACGCCCGGAGAGGAAGAAAACGGCGACTACAGTCTGCTGATCGGAGACAATAAGGCGCTGGATCCGGAAAAGATCACACTGGACGAAGAGCGGGTCACGGAACTGACAAAGGCCATCAAAGACAGCCTGAGCAAACGGGAGAATCAGGTGTTCGAATATTGCCTGAAAGGCCTTTCCGGGGCGGAAATTGCAGAAAAAATGGACTGCAACCGCAAGTCCGTGGAAAATACCATGAACCGGATTAAAACAAAAATTCAGAAGATTATGAATCAAAACGGAGATAACGATGAACAGAAATGAATTTGCGCAATGGTGCGGCGAAAAAGTACGTTTGCTGGATGGCGCTACCGGATCCAATCTGCAGAAGGCAGGGATGCCTTCCAATGTGTGTCCGGAAAAATGGATCAGTGCGCATCCGGATATCCTGCTGCACCTGCAGCACTCCTATATAGAAGCCGGCTCGGAAATTCTGCTGGCACCTACCTTCGGCGCCAACCGACTGAAGCTGAAAAGCTACGGACTGGAAGCGGAAACCGCTGCGCTGAACCGCAGCCTGGTGGCGCTTTCCAAAGAAGCCGCCGCAGGTAAAGCGCTGGTGGCAGGGGATATCACCATGACCGGTGTTTCTGTGGCACCCTTGGGCACACTGAAAATGGAAGAACTGGTGGAAGTATATGCCGAACAGGCCAGGTTTCTTGCCGAAGCCGGCGTGGATCTGATCGTGGTGGAAACCATGATCTCTCTGCAGGAAGTCAGGGCGGCAATTTTGGGCATCCGTTCTGTCTGTGATCTCCCGGTGCTGGTCAGCATGACATTTGAACAAAACGGGAAAACCCTCTACGGAACCGACGCGGTGACAGCGCTGCTGTGTGTGCAGCAGATGGGCGCGGACGCTTTCGGCACCAACTGCGGAAACGGTCCCGTGCAGATCAAATCCATTGTAGAAGAACTGGACGCGTATGCGAAGATTCCCCTGATTGCAAAACCCAATGCCGGTCTGCCCAAGGTAAACGCGGACGGGACTGTCAGCTATGATCTGGACAGCAGGCAGTTTGCCGCGGAAATGGCACATATTTTAGATGGCGGCGCCAATCTGATGGGCGGATGCTGCGGTACGACGCCGGAGTATATCGAAGCCATCAGCACACTGAAAGACAGGATAACGAAAGCGCATACCGAAAGAGCACTCTATTATACTTCAGAACGGGATCACATCGCGGCAGCGGAAGCCGACGTTTCTTCTGTTATCCCCATCGCAGAATATGCAGATGAGATAGACGACTTGGCCGATGAGATTTATGATGTGGTGATGGATGCACAGGAAGAAGAAGGGGATGTGATTCTGCTGGGATTAGACGGTCTGACGCAGGAAACGGTTACGTCCGCAGTGCAGGCACTGGCACAGATGCCCGGGAATTTTCTGGGATTTTCCTGTCAGGAAGCTGCGCTCCTGGAAACAGCGCTGATGCAGTATCCCGGTATTGCCGCGTATCAAAATGTGTCGGCAGATCCCACGCTGGATGCAATTGCGGAAAAGTACGGCGCCATCAAGCTTGCATGATTTTGGAAAAATTTTAATTTTGGAATTGACAAAACGGTTTTCATATAGTATAGTAGCAAATGTCCGTAAGGCGCATGCGCGAGTGGCTCAGTTGGTGGAGCGCGACCTTGCCAAGGTCGAGGCCGCGGGTTCGAGTCCCGTCTCGCGCTCTGAAAAACTCTTGCATGCCAAGAGTTTTTTCTTTTTCTGAAGATATCCGCCGAGAGACAGGAGATGAAAGGATGACGAAAAAAGCACTGATCAGAGAAATATTCAGCTGGGTAAAAGTGGTAGTGATTGCCATAGCGATTGCGCTGGTCTTCAATTTTTTCATTATCATAAATGCTTATGTCCCTTCCGGCTCCATGAACGATACCATTGCGACGAAAAGCCGCATGATCGGCTTTCGGTTTTCCTACTGGTTCAAAGATCCGAAGCGGGGGGATATTATCATCTTCCGTTATCCGGACGATCCCACCGGCAAAGAAATTTTTACGAAACGGATCATCGGACTGCCGGGAGAAACCGTGGAAATCGTTGACGGAACGGTCTACGTCGATGGGGAGGCACTGGAGGAACCCTATCTGAAGGAGGAACCGGCCAAAGCGGATTTCGGACCTTACGAAGTGCCGGAAGACAGTTATTTCTGCCTGGGCGACAACAGGAACAACTCCAACGATTCCAGAAGGTGGCAGAATACCTGTGTCAGCAGAGACAAAATTCTGGGGAAAGCGATTTTTTCCTACTTTCCCAAGTTGAAAATCCTGCATTAAAAGCAAAAAAATCCGGAAAAGTTCTTGACAACATGCAGAAATGCTGTTAATATAAACTTCGCTGTCACGAAAAAAGACAGCGCGAACCTTGAAAACAGAACAGAGACACAACCCTGAAAACATTCAAAGAGAAAAACAAAAAGCGAAACGTGAAAAGTCAGGCTTTATGCTGAAGCAGGACAAAATTAAAATCGAGAGTTTGATCCTGGCTCAGGATGAACGCTGGCGGCGTGCCTAACACATGCAAGTCGAACGAAGCTT
>CANRJG010000030.1 GCA_947630875.1 uncultured Lachnospiraceae bacterium | reverse complement strand
AGCCCTCCGGAGCAGACTGTGGGATGGAATGTGGTCGTAAAAAGCTCCCCAAACCGTTCGCCGTTCGGGGAGCCTTCTGCTGTCTGTATAGTACCTCTGAATCCGCGAAAAGTCAACCCATGTCTCCACCAAAATCTGCGCCGCCGTAAACAAAGAAATAGAAAAGCAGTCTGACCTGTGCCCGAAAGGGTGCAAAATTACTGCGATCTACTGCCGGCTCAGCCGTGACGACGAGCTTGCAGGTGAGTCGGGCAGCATAACCAATCAAAAACGGTTATTAGAGGACTACGCCGCTTCTCATGGCTTTGGGAATTGTGTCCACTACACGGATGACGGCATTTCCGGCGGCACCTTTGAGCGTCCGGCGTGGAAACGGATGCTGAACGATATTGAGGCCGGTAATGTCGGTTGTGTTCTGGCAAAGGATATGTCCAGAATCGGCAGGGACTATTTGCAGACTGGCTTCTATACCGAAGTCCTTTTCAGGGAGCGTGGCGTGAGATTTATCGCCATCGGCAACGGCGTGGACAGCGCCGACAAGACCACCAGCGAGTTTGCGCCGTTCCTTAACATCATGAACGAATGGTATTTGCGGGATTGCAGCCGCAAGCAGTGTGCCGCATATCAGGCGAGGGGCAAGGCGGGCAAGCCCACCACTAATCACGCCATCTACGGCTACCGCAAAGACCCGGAGGATAAGCACCACTGGCTGGTTGACGAGGAAGCCGCAGCCGTGGTGCGCCGTATCTTTCAACTCAGCGTCAGCGGAATGGGGCCGCATCAGATCGCCGCTGTCCTGCGTGACGAAAAGGTAGAACGCCCATCCTATTATATGGGAATAAGGGGACAGGGCACTCGTCGCAATGACAACGACCCAAATTTCAAGTTTGATTGGTGCGGTACAACTGTTGCCAATATTCTTGCAAAGCCGGAGTATATGGGGCATACGGTCAACTTTCGTTCCTACAAGGAGTCCTATAAAGACAAGAAGGCAATCCTGCGCCCGCCGGAGGAATGGACAGTTTTTGAAAATACCCATGAGGCCATCGTTGACTCGGAAACATGGCAACTGGCGCAGCAGGTGCGCCGGACAGTAAGGCGTATTGATTCTACTGGCACCGCTAATCCTCTGACCGGTCTTGTATTCTGTGCTGACTGCGGTGAAAAGATGCACAATCACCGAGGACGGCGACAGGCGGAAAAGGAAAACAGAGGAAAAGACCCGGTGAGCGGCCTTTACCCTTATGACCATTACGAATGCGCTGTCTATAATCGGACCGCCCGGCGAGTGGAGAGGCATTGCCATTCCCACTATATCAGCACAAAGGCGCTCCGTGCGCTGATCCTGGACACCATCCGAATGGTCAGCACCTACGCCATCTCAGACGAGGACGCTTTTATTCGAAGAGTGCGGGAAGCCTCAGAAGTGCGGCAAAAGGAAGCCGCAAAGGAGCTGGAACGCAAAGTCCGCAAGGCAAAGAAGCGCAGCGCCGAGTTGGACGGGCTTATCAAAAAGCTCTATGAGGCATACGCCACGGGTAAGCTACCGGAGAAACGCTTTACGACCCTATCTGCGGAATATGAGCAGGAGCAGGCAGAGCTGGAAGCTGTCATTGCCGAGGACGAGGATAGACTGACGGCATACGAGGCGGACACCGACCGAGTAGATCAGTTTCTCGCTCTTGCAAGAAAGTACACCGACTTTTCCGTACTGACAAACCAGATGATTTTGGAGTTCGTGGATAAGATCATCGTCCATGCGCCGGTTAAGGTCGATGGAGAGCGTGAGCAGGAAGTGGAAATTTATCTGAAGTTCATCGGCAAGTTCGATGTTCCTATGCCGGAGCCGACGCCAGAGGAATTTGCAGAGCAGGAAAAGCAGCGCCAGCGCCGGGCGTACTACCGTGAGCGTAGCAAACGCCACCGCGAGCGTAAGGCGTAGGAAGCGAAAACAGCATGACGGGTTTTCAGGCGAGCCAGAGAAAGCACTGGCTCGCCCTTTCTATCTCAACTGACAGGAGGTATGTTTTCTATGTGGAATCGGAGCTTGTGGGAACAGGAACATCAAGCCGAGCTAAAAGAAGCTTTTTATAATCAGATCGGTTGCGGCGGCGAATGCGAATACAAAACGCCGATCCGCCGTATCGTCTGCGAGGGCTGCGGAAAGGTCTTTTATACGCAGGTCAAGGTCAAGAAGTATTGCAACGATGACTGCGCCAAGCTGGGCTATTGGAAGCATCAACGCCAGCGTCGGCTGGAACAGCGCCGGGATATGGTCTGCAAGGGCTGCGGAAAGACCTTTACCCCGAAGCGGGCCGATGCGGTCTATTGCAGCAATGCCTGCCGACAGCGGGCATATCGCCAGAGCGTTACGGATAAGTCCAAGTGGTCAAAGTGACCAGTTGGCCTTAACTGTAACGAAAAATAGCACAAGTCGTTACGATTGTTGGTAAAGGATCAATTTGACCCTTTACCGTTATCCGTAACGGAAAATCGAACAGCGTTACGATTGATGGTGGTGGTCAAAATGACCACCACCACTTTTTTATCTCAAAATCTATTTGCATTGCCGCCAAAATGCGGCAGAAAGGAGCTTTTCTATGACTTTAATCAATACTAACAACCCTATCATCATCGGCATCGACCACGGTTATGGCAACATCAAGACAGCGCACTGCTGCTTCAAGACCGGCGTAGCCGCCTACAACAAGGAGCCGACCTTTAAGAATGATCTGCTGGTCTATGACGGCAGATTCTACACCATCGGGGAGGAACACAAGGAGTTTATTCCCGACAAAATGACAGACAGCGACTATTATATCCTCACTCTCGCCGCTGTCGCCCGTGAGCTGAACATCCGCAAGCTGACCTCCGCCAGCGTCCACCTTGCCGCCGGTCTGCCCCTGACCTGGGTAAGCGAGCAGAAGGACAGCTTCAGAGCATATCTGCTGCAAAATGAAGCGGCAGACTTCTCTTTCCGGGGTGTGGAGTACCATGTAGAGTTTACCGGGGCGGACATCTTCCCCCAGGGATTCTCCGCCGTGGCGGACCGCCTCCGGGAGTTCAAGGGGACGAATATGCTCTGCGACATCGGCAACGGCACCATGAATGTCATGTATATCAACGAGTGCCGCCCCATCCAAAGGAAGTGCTTTACGGAAAAGTACGGCACCCACCAGTGTATGCTTGCCGTGCGGGAAAGCCTGATGCGGCAGTTTGGCGTCGCCGTGGATGATGCCGTCATCGAGCGTGTGATCCGTTTCGGCACAGCGGACATCGGTGAGAAATATAAGACGGCAATTACGGAAGCCGCCACCGAATATGTGGCCGGCATATTCCGCCGCCTGCGAGAGCATGAGTATGATCCCGAGCTGATGAGACTCTATGTGGTGGGCGGCGGGAGCTGCCTCATCAAAAACTTTGGTGAGTACGAAAAGGGTAGAGTAATCATCAACGACGACATCTGCGCCACCGCCAAGGGCTATGAGCTGCTGGCAACGCAGAAGCGGCAGAAGAAAGGCGGCATCGTATGAGCAGGGTCTTTACGACCACCCTGCGGCTGAATCTGGACGATGAGGCAGACCGCAGGGCGTGGGAGCATTTGCAGCAGATGGACAGGCGGCGGTATCGCTCTTACAGCAAGGCCATTGTTGCCGCCGTGAACGAGCTTTTCGATGAGCAGCCAGGGCAGCAGGAGACAAAGGAGGATTTCTTAAACCGAATCATTGCGGTGATCCAAGCCTCCCTGCAAGCCCTGCCTTTGCAGACACCGCCCGCAGCAGAGCCGAACAGCGATGATCTGGATGCCGCCCTGGATTTTGCTGATAGCTTTTGAACGGTCTGATACCACATTCAATACCGGTTTTCAGAAGCGAAGAACTGTTGATACCAATCTTACTACCAAGAAAGGGGATTTTGCAATGAACGAGGACGAAAAGAAGCTGTTGCAGGCCAAACACCGTTTGGAGGAGGCGCAGGCACGGGACAGAGTGAAAGAGCGCAAAGCCCGCACCCGGCGGCTGATCCAGGAGGGAGCGATACTGGAGAAGGTCTTTCCCGCTGCGGCGGAGATGGAGCTGACAAAGCTGGAGGAAGCACTATATTGGGCGTTACGATGACTGCAAGGGCGTTCCGGGCAACCGGAGCGCCCTTTCCCTTCCCCGAAGGGCGCACTTACTCACCACTGCCCCGTTGGGGCAGCGGTGGTATGGCTTTCAGCCACCGTGCGCTCTTCTCGAAGTGTCCACCGGACACTTCTCCAGAGGGGCCGACAATGCCGCAAGCCGTCATTGTCGGTGCTGTTGGCTGTGCAGCTTTCCGCTGCCGTTTTGCTTTTCCGCAAAACAGTTCGCCAACAGCCGCCCTGCGGGGCGAGGACGAAAGACGAGGGACGGAGGTGAGAGCGAATGGCGATCTACCACATGGAAGCAAAGGTCATCAGCCGGGGCGCAGGGCGCTCCGCTGTAGCCGCTGCCGCATATATGAGCTGTTCCAAAATAATGAACGACTACGACGGCGTTACCCACGATTACACCCCCAAGGGAGGGCTGGTCTGGCAGGAAACTTTCCTGCCGGAATACGCCCCTGCCGAGTGGCAGGACAGGGCGGTGCTTTGGAACGCCGTGGAGGAGGCCGAAAAGACAAAGGACAGCAGACTTGCGAGGGAGTTTGTAGTTGCCCTCCCAGTGGAGCTTGACCGTGAACAGTGGCAAGCCCTGCTGACGGAGTTTATCCAAAATCAATTTGTGGTGGGCGGGATGTGCGCCGATGTTGCCATCCACGATGCAGACGGTCATAACCCCCACGCCCATATCCTGCTCACTGTGCGCCCCCTTAACGAGAATGGCACATGGCAGAACAAGACGGAGAAAGAGTACCTGTGTGTCCGGGACAGAGAGGAACGAGGCTTCACCGCCGCTGAATTTTTGTCAGCTCAGCGTGACGGTTGGGAGAAACAATACCGCTATCTGGTCGGCAAGAAAAAGGTTTATATGACCCCATCTGCCGCTGATGCACACGGCTATGAGCGTATCAGCAAATACCCCAAAAGCACCAAATATGGCAGACAGAATCCTATTTCCGAACGCTGGAACAGCGACGAGCAGTTGTTGCTTTGGCGGGCAGCATGGGCGGAGATCAACAACCGCTATCTGGAACAGGCCGGACGAGAGGAACGCATTGACCACCGCAGCCATGCAGACCGTGGCCTTGACGAGCAGCCCACTGTCCACGAGGGCGTGGCCGCAAGAGCGATGGAACAGCAAGGCATTGTGTCAGACCGCTGCGAGCTGAATCGGCAGATCAAGGCAGACAATGCGCTCCTGCGGGAGCTGAAAGCCGCCGTAAAAAAACTGGCGCAGGCGGTAAAGAATACTATCCCCGCCATTGCCGAGGCGATGGAGTCCCTGCGTGGGAAGATGATCATCTTCCGCTACCAGCTACGGCGCACCGACGCCGGCAAGTGGCTGCTGCACCATCACCTGGATAGCATGAAGCCGGAGCTGGAGCACTACACCGGGCTTGTGGGGCAGATCAAGGAGAAGTCCAAAGAACGGAAAACAGCTCTGGCCGAGAAGAAGGATACGCCAATCTGGAACATTTCCCGGCACCGTGACCTTGCCCGCCGTATTGCGGAACTGACCGAGGAATTGGAGGAGCTGCGGACACAGAAGAACATGGTGCTGAACACGCTGGACTGCGCCGATGACAGCGGTGTTGCCGTCGTCCGCAAGGACATTGCCACGATGGAAGCGGCGCTGGAAAAGCTGAAACAGCAGGAGGTACAGTATGCCGCCGAGCTGGACGCCGCCCTGAAGGAGTATGCCGAGCTGCAAGCGCAGGCAGCGGAGTTCGATCTTGACGAGCTGACGGATGCCCGCCTGTCCATCCGCCCCGATAAGGAGTGCGATGCCCAGCGGCGTATTCAATCTGCCTACGGCGACAAATACGACCCGTTGATGATGCTGGACAGCAAGCGGGATGTGGCAGCAATGCTCCATGAGGAAAGCGAGGAACGCCGCTCTGTGCGGGAACAGTTACGGCGGCAAGAGCAGAAGCGGCAATCTCAGCCACAGCACCGCAAACGCCGGGACAATCTGGAGCGGTGATTGAAGGCAATGGCACTTCGTGACATCATTTTGTGGGGGCCCATTGCCCATTCACTGGCAATCAAGCACTTTGTAATACAGATACAATACTTGAAAAAACTCTTGACAAATGCGTCTACATGGTGTAGTCTGTCTATGAGGCTACACCATGTAGACAGGAGGCTATAAATAATGGCAGAAATTCAATTAGGGGCTGTGGAGGCTCGCTTCGCGGACATGATCTGGGAGAAAGAGCCGGTGACATCCACCGAGCTTACAAAGCTGGCCGCAGCGGAACTGGCCTGGAAGCGGACGACCATGCACACGGTGCTGCGGCGGCTGTGCGACAAGGGGCTGTTTCAAAACAATGGCGGCGTGGTGACTTCTCTCATATCCCGGCAGGAATTCTATGCTCGACATAGTAAGAAGTATGTGGATGAGACCTTCGCGGGTTCGCTCCCCGCTTTTCTCGCTGCGTTTACCAGCGAAAAGAAGTTGACCACCGAGGAAATTGCTGAGATTCGGGCACTGATTGACAAGGCAGGTGAATGATATGGGAGAACTGTTCCTGAAAATTCTGAACATGAGCATTGCCGCAAGCTGGTTTATTTTGGCGGTGGTACTGTTTCGGTTTGTGTTGAAAAAGGCACCAAAATGGATCGTCGTTCTTTTGTGGGGGCTTGTTGCCCTGCGGCTGGTGGTTCCGTTCTCCTTTGAGAGCGCATGGAGCCTGATTCCCAGCGCGGAGACCTTCAACGCCCACAACATCCAGTACGAAACGCCCGCCATCACCAGCGGCATCCCCGCTGTCAACCATGCGGTCAACCCCGTTCTTGGCGAGGCATTTGCGCCGAATCCAACGGACAGTGTCAATCCACTCTATGTCTGGACGGTTCTTGCGTCGGCCGTCTGGCTCATAGGAATTGCCGCGATGCTGCTGTACGCTGTCATCAGTTATGTACGGGTACACAGGAGTGTGGCGGAAAGCGTCCCCTATGAGGGGAATATTTTCCTGTGTGACCATGTGAAATCCCCGTTTATTCTGGGGCTTATCCGGCCTAAGATCTATCTCCCCTCCGGCATGGACGAGGCGGCGGTGGAGCCGGTAATTGACCACGAAAAGGCGCATCTCTCCCGCCGCGACCACTGGTGGAAGCCGCTGGGGTTTTTAATCCTGACGGTTCACTGGTTCAACCCGCTGTGCTGGCTGGCTTATGTGCTGCTGTGCCGGGACATTGAGTTGGCCTGTGATGAAAAGGTCATCCGGCAGATGGATTTGGACGGAAAGAAGCAGTATTCCACCGCCCTCGTGGAGTGCAGCACCGGGCGGCGTTTGGTGACGATCTGCCCCTTGGCCTTTGGCGAGGTGGGCGTAAAGGAAAGGGTGAAAAACGTGTTGCATTACCTTCTACTACCATTTGAATGACAATGAGTTCTGTTTTCTTCATGGATGCCAGATAGCTGTTCAGTGTGCCTTTGTTGTTTTTCTCCAGCAACATATTTGCAAGAGATGCCGCTGTAAAGAACCGCACCCTGCGTCCTTCCTGACAGGCTTTCAAGGCAATGGCAGTTGCCAGGTGGGTCTTTCCGGTACCGACAGTTCCCATAAAGATAAGGTTCTCTTTGGCATTAAGGAAGGACAGGTCTGTCATATAATCCTGGGTCAGACCAACGGGCAGCTCAATAGAATTGCTCCAGACAAAATCGTCCAGGGTTTTCAGCACATGGAAGCCTGCACTTTTCACCATCCGGTTAATACGGTTGACTTCGCGCTCATGAAGTTCCAGCTTCAGCAGTTCTCCAACGTATTGTTCAACATCATGGAATTCAATGCTGCGCCATTCCTTTGCCATGCCGCCCAGCTTTAGCTGACGCATCTGCTGTTCCAACAGTTCAGACATTGGCATCACCTCCCATCAGACCGTCATAGGCAGAGAGGTTGGGATTGTAATTCAGAACAGGGGTATTGACTCCAAGATGCAGCGGATCCGGGTGGAATTCTTTCCTGGCAATCATGTAATAGCACTGGCGGATGCTGTCCGTATCGGTTCGACCATTCTCATGAGCCAGTTCCAGAACATCATCGCAGAAACCGGCATTGCCGTCCGCAACCATCTCATCCAGCAGGAACAGTGCGCTCCTCCGCTCTTTCCCACTGGTCTGCTTCAAATGCGTCTGCCACAGGTCTGGAAGCTGAGAGAAGAAGCGGGTATGCTCGGCGGCTCCGGGCTTTTTGCAGAGGGTGGTCACATACTGCGTCCAGTCGTAGATTTCCTCACCGCTGCCATAACTGCGCTTATAAGTGCCTACCGGCTGGTGGTCATGGAGGAATTCAATGTGGTCATAGTAGATTTTGGCCTGCACAGTCTTTCCAGACAGCTGTGGATTCAGACCGTACTTGTTGTTTTCAACGGTAACAAAGCCGTATTTGCTGACACTGAGAGCCGCATAGCGGAAAACAGAGAAGGGATATTCCGGAAGTGCCAGCAAATTGGATGCTTCCTCCAACCACAATTCCTGGATGGGGATCTTGTGCTTGTAGTGGTCACGCTTTGCATCCTTCTCGCACCAATCCCAAAGATATTCATTGAAATCCTCAAAGGAGGCAATAGTCGGAACAGGAACAAAAGCATTCCTGCGGCTGTAACCCACCTTGTTTTCTACATTACCCTTTTCATTACCGGAAGCAGGGTTGCAGAAATCCGCCTGGAAACGGTAATGCAGCATAAAGCGGTTAAAACCGTCGGTAAGAACGCGTTCGGTTCCTTTCAGCACCTGTGCCACAGCTGTGGTCATATTGTCGAAGCGGAGCCGGATAGGGACTCCACCGATTCGCTCAAAGATCCGCTTCATGCCTTCCAGAAGACACTCCTGGTTCTGTGAAGGGAACGCCTGCGTATAACCCTTATTGGAATACGGAAAGGAAACCGTAAGCGCATAACCCTTCTTTTCTGCGCCAGCGGTATCGTAGTAAAGAAATTCTCCGAAATCCACCTGACCACAGCCTTTCGGCTGTGCCAACGGCAGATAACCGTCATTGGTCATTTTCAGAACATACTTCTTTTTGCGCACATACCGTTTGACGCTGGAATAACTGCCAGTGAAGCCGCATTCATCCCGAAGCCTGTCAAAGATCCTTTGAATTGTATGACGCTGCTTTCGGGGAACCTTGCGGTCTCCCTCCAGCCACAAGTCAATAACCGGAATAAAATCTCCCAATACCGGGTAACTCCCCGGCTCGACATTGGGCAAATCATCTACGCTCCAGTTGTCCTGGTATGCGTACTTTTGGACAGTGCGAAAGTTGAATCCTGTCATTTCTGCGATTTCATTCAAACTTCGCTCTTCCACTTCGTAGAGATGTTTGATATACTGTTGTTGAGCCATTTTCAGCACCTTTCTGCTACCTCCTTAAGTGATTGGACACCACTATGGTAGCGATTATGTTTGGTGCTGACAATGGCTTTTTCTATGTCTGCCGGGTTATGCACTTTTCGCGCCCTTTTTCTGTATTTCTAATTTACCATAAACATGTCAAAACGCAGAAATGCATATTTTGATACACTTTATATGAACAGGGTAACCTTTTGACATTGTCCAGAACTTCCTAATTTTTTATTATATATTTAGCACAAACTCTACAGAAATAAAGGAGGATAATATATGAAAAAGAATACAAAAGGTTCTGAGTACATTGGCCTCAAAGAGTGTTTCGGAACAACAACACTTTCATTCACTCATGCTCTTACCGGCGTACTAATGTCATCTATGCTTATGGTGTACATGACGGAGTATTCCGGTATCAGCAACGCAGCACTTCTGGCAAGTGTGCTTCTCATGACTGCAAGAATTATTGACGCGGTGAACGATCCCATTCAGGGCTTCATCATTGACAGCTCAAAACGTACAAAGGTTGGCAAATACAAGCCCTTTTTTCCTGATAAGCATTATCATGGAAGCCATCGCTGCAATCGCACTTTTTGCGATCCCTAATTCGATCATCGACGCACCGGTACTCCTGATCGTGTGGGTAATCGTGTTCTATCTTGTTTATGACATTGGCAGTTCTTTCTATAAAGACATCCTGCTTTACAGAACCATGTCCGCCGACGAGAATCAAAGAACGAAGCTGGTAATCGGTCCCCGATTAATGTCTTTCTTCACAGGAATTATTGCCAACATCGTGTTTACAATTGCGGTCATTGCGCTGAACACACGCGGTATGAGCTATCACGATGCTGCAGCTATCGTAATTCTGATCCTTGTTGCAAGTACTTCTGTGATCTCCCTGATCGGCTGGTTTATCGTTAAGGAAAAGCACTATGTGGAAGAACAGCGTACTGAAAAGCTGAAGCTCCAGGACTTCTTTGATCTGTTCCGTGAGAACAAGGCGATGGTTATTTTCGCAGTGAAAGGCTTGTTCGCCGGTTTTATTTGGACACTGATTTTTGCAACCCCAACCTACTATATCAAGTGGGGATTTTGCGCAGATCTAACTACTGGAATTGCGGATATGGACCGTTTTACAGTGTATAGTGGTATTTCGTCTGTTATTATGGTCGTGCCCATGGTTCTTGGCGCGATTCTTGGAAGGCCTCTTATGAAGCTCTTTAAAGACCCAGTCAAAATGACTTGCTCCCTGCTGACAGTTCAGGCAATTGGCGGTTGTATCCTGTTCGTGGCCCAGATTACCGGATTGCTGCAGCGTGCACCATGGTTGTTCTTTATGACTATGTTCATTATGGCAACCGGCGTTGGTACGGATTTTGTTCCTCAGAGTTTTGTACAGATGGAAGTTATTGACTATGGGATTTATAAAACCGGCAAGGATCGTTCCGCACTGACGACAGTTACAGATGGATTCATTACGAAATTGCAGACAGCCTTCTCTGCTGCAATTGTTGGAATGGTTCTCACGGGCATCGGCTATGTTGTAGAAGAAGGCAACCGCTTCGCAGGTGATGTCTCCCAGATTCCTGTCATGCTGGACTGGTTTATCGTAATTATGGGATTGGTACCAGCTATTCTTGGTGTTATCTCCGTTATTATCTACAAGAAATATCCCATAACAAACCAGATCCGCCTTGAAATGAAAGCCTTTTTTGAGAAAAACGGAAAGAATTGATCCTATAAATAAGGAGAACCAGTATAAACCGGTTCTCCTAGCTCTGTAAAAGATTCATTTTACTTTTTCGCACGAATGGCTTTCCTGTATTCAGTCGGAACAATTTGATATTCCGTCTGAAATACTTTGTAAAATTGTGTGCGGTTCTCATATCCCAGCGAGGCAGCTATTTTGCTGACAGGCAAATCGGTACTCTTCAAAAGCCGGGCCGCTTCCTGCATTTGTACTTTCTGGCAATAGGCTTTGAGGGTATATCCGGTATGGGTCTTGATGATTCGAGAAATATATTCGCAGGAATAATTCACCTCTCTGGCTAGTTCTGCCCTACGTATAACACCGTGGCGTTCTTCAATGATTTGTTTGATTCTTTCCAACGTGACCAGCTCCCGACCATAACCCAAAGATATATAAGTTGCTTTATATAGTTCTGGATTTTCCAGTGCGGCAAAGAGCCGAAGCAATGACGAATAGATATCAAATTGATAACCGATCCGCTTTTTCGTATATGCTGCAATGATTTCCTCCGCAATACTGGGGATCTGATCCTCTCCAAGCAGCCGAAAATCTACATAGTCACGCTTGCTTCCGGTCCGCTCAGATAGATTTTCAGTAAAAAATCGGTTGAGAATGCTTTTATATTGAAAAGGCTGTACCACTCCCTTCGGCCATTGGACGATCAAGGACGGATCAATACTGATATACAGGATGTCTGCATCGGACATATCTGTCTCGCGGTGCATGGTGTTGCGGTTCATTAAGCATAGATTCCCTTTGGTATAGGTAACTTCTTCATCTTCAATCATTACGGAAGCACTTCCCCGCATGATGTACATCAGCTCAAAAAAGTTGTGCTTGTGCAGATAAGTTTCCGCGAAGAATGCACTTTCTGCTGGGGTGTGGAGACAGAAAGAATTCTGATCCATGTAATTTGAGAAAAGATACTCTTCCTGGGTATGGATGCTTGTTGCTACGGATAGTTTCGAATAATAATCTCTGTCTGCGGTCCGATTGCTCAAGAAGTTGACAATAAAGGATCCATCTTGTCGCCTGATTTCGTCGGTGTTATGAAAATACAAATGTAAGACATTTTCCATGTGAATCACCCCTGTGTGTTTCGATTGTACCACATATATATTAAGAAATAAAGGAGGAAATCCTTCATGAAACGACAATGCTTCAATCCATATCTGCCCAGTTGGGAGTATATTCCGGACGCAGAACCTCGTTTGTTTGATGGCCGTGTTTATATCTACGGAAGTCATGATCGGTTTGGTAGCAAGGAATACTGTGTCAATGATTATGTCTCTTGGTCGGCTCCGGAAGACGATCTGTCCGACTGGCGTTATGAGGGCATTATTTTTCGGAAAGACCAAACGCCGTGGAACACGAAAAATCTTCTATACTATGCACCGGATGTGGTTCAGGGGACAGATGGAAAATATTATCTTTTTTATTCGGTCCAGAATTCTTCAATCGCTTCTGTTGCTGTCTGTGATACGCCTGCGGGAAAATTTGAATACCTGGGAGACGTTCATTTTCCGGACGGAAGGGTATACGGTTCGAATCCTGAGGATTGGTTCCTTTTTGACCCAGCTGTGTTGGTGGACGATGACGGCAGGATTTACCTTTATGCTGGAAGTGGACAGCCATCCAATGGTAATTTTGGGCACGAGATTAAAGGACTATTTGTAATGGAGTTAAGCTCCGATATGTTGACGATCATTGGGGAGCCGACAATTATTTTGCCGGCTGACTTCAATCCGAAGAGGCCGAACTATTGGGAAGGGCCTTCCATCCGCCATATCGGAAAGTGGTATTACCTCGTCTACCCAGCTACTGACATAACCGGTCTGAACTATGCCATGAGCCTTTTTCCGGACAAGGGATTCATTCACAAAGGTCCGATCCATTCTTCCAGTGATATCGGTCTGAATGGCCGGAAGCTGATGAACGCCGCTTACCCCATGGGCAACAGCCACGGGGGCATGGTGTGCGTAAAGGGTCAGTGGTATATCTTTGACCATCGCAGAACAGGTGAAACGACAAACCGTCAACCGGTGGCAGAACGAATTGAAATCAAAGAGGATGGCAGTATCTCCATGGTGGAATCTACCAGCTGTGGTCTGAATGAGGGTCCGCTGCGCGGTATTGGAACCTACCCTGCGTACATTGCCTGCTGCCTGAAAAGCAGTGGTATTTTCGGCCTACACAATCCCATGGGTGGCCCCTATATTACACAGGACGGCCCCGATTATGAGCCCAAAGAACCCACAGACGGAGAAGTAAATGTAGATACCGAAGCTAATGCGCCAAAAGCAAGAATATGTGGTATCAAAAAAGGTTGTGTCGTGGGTTATAAGTACTTTGACCTGACGGAAACAAAGCACATTACCATTACCGCTCGTGGAGGCGATGGCATTATGGAGATCCTTGGCAGCGAAGACGGTCAGAGTGTTGGGGAAATCAGAATTTCCCATCACTGGAACAATATGGGTACGGACTTAAATACTGCAAAACTATCCCAAAAAGCCGGGTGTCCCGTAGGCAGGTGTCCGATATTTCTGCGATATAAGGGCAGGGGCAATGTGGAATTACTGCAATTTACATTATCCTGAACAGTAAAAGGAGGAAAAATATGAATTGGACAGCAATCTGGAGTCAGTCTGCGGCGCCTTCTTTTGCAATGGGTATGCTGCAAGGAAAGAAGAAAACCATTGTTTTTACAGTAATCTCTCATATATCGGGAGAGACGGTCAGAATGCGTTTTTCAAATATCTATGGAAAGAAACCATATAAAATTGGCGCTTTGGCAGTTTGGTTGAATGGAAAGAAATACGATATAACCGTCGGAGGGAATACGTCTTTTTCTATTCCGACAGGCGGATACACCTATTCCGATCCGACAGCGATCCCGGTTTCTGCCGGTGCAGAGCTGGAGATCCGGCTTTACTATGTTTCCAAGGCTCAGGACAGCAATATGACAATAGAGGAAGCTGCTGCCTATCCCGGTGATCACACTATGGATGAAGTATTACCTCAGATCCAGAAAGAGTCTTATAAGGTACAATACAATCTCTATGATGCCGTGGTCTCCCTGGACCGGGTAGAAGTGCAGTCAGAAGAATCCTCTAAAGTGATCGTTGCCTTTGGTGACAGCATTACCGCCATGAACCGCTGGGTAAAGCCCCTTAATAAGCGGCTTCTGGGTGCCTTTGAGGGGAGGTACACACTTCTAAATGCCGGAATAGGTGGCAATTGTCTGACCTACACTGTGCCTGGTTTCATGGGTAGTTCCTATGGTGAAAAGGGAATCGCTCGTTTTGAGCGGGATGTGCTCAGTTTTGACAATCTTCATGCTGTTATTATTGCATTGGGTGTAAACGATGTTGCTTATTACACAAAGAAAACAGCGTCGATCATTTCCTTTGAAACGTACAAAGATGCCACAACAAGCATTGTTACGCAGCTCCGCAACCGAGGTGTTCGCGTCATTGCCCAGACCCTGACGCCCCGAACAGGTTACATGGACAAAGGATACACCTCCGAAATGGAAGCATTGCGCATTCGGATCAACGAATGGATTCGCTCCTGCAATCTGTTTGATGATGTATTTGACGCTGATGAGTTGCTCCGGGATGAAAACAACCCAGCTTGCATAAAGAATACACTTCATCAAGGCGACTATTTGCACCCTAATGCGGCAGGTGGAGAACAAATGGCACAGGCCTATGATCTCACAGCCCTGACTGGCGAGGAACAGTGATGGGAAAGAAATATTTTACATTAAGCTTTGATGACGGCCTTGAGCAGGATAAAAAAGTACTGGAGCTCATGAAAAAGTATGGCCTACGGGGAACTTTTAATCTGAACTCCGGTATGTTCGGTCTGCAAGGAGAAGTAAAAGGCATCGGTACCTTTTCGTTTCAGGATTGTGAGGCTGGCATCCGGCACCATTGGCCATTCTCCTATGTACCCCACAACCGCATCCCAGAGGATGAGATTCGGGATGTGTACGCGCAGATGGAAATCGCTACTCACGGGTACCGGCACGAGCCTCTCGGAAAGGTCAACGACTCAATGATGCAAAGATCCGTGAATCAGGACAAGGAAATACTTGAACGGCTCACCGGAAAACAAATTCTTGGTCACGCTTATGCACATGGCTCCACATCTCCCGCCGTGGAACAGCACTTGAAGGCACAGGGTTATCTTTATGCCAGAGCTGTTTTGCCCTCTGGAGGCTTTGAATATCCCGAGAACCCTCTGAATTTTCGCCCATCTTCTTCTGTGATTATGGGGAATACAATGAAATTGGTCAAAAAGTTTCTCGAGGCGGAGGCTGACGACCGGGATTTGCTGCTCTATCTGTGGGGTCATTCCTATGAAATGGATTACGGCAAGGGTGCCGCAAGTTGGGATGGCCTTGAAAGGCTATTTGCAGCAGTTGCAGGACGCGAGGATATTATATACTGCACAAACAGCGAAGCTTTTTTGCGTATTTGAAGGAGGTTAACAAATGATAAAGACAAATTTCAATCTGAACTGGCAGTTCAAACGCGTCGATTCTGACGAGGCTCCTCAACCTATAAATCTTCCTCATGACGCTATGCTGTATGAAAAGCGGGACCGGAATACACCCACTGCCGGAGCCTGCGGATATTTCCCTGGCGGTGCTTATGAATACTCTAAAACATTCTTCATGCCAGAAAATGAGCACGAAAATGTGCATATCCTCGAATTTGAGGCAGTATATAAGAATGCATCGGTCTATATCAATGGCGTTTTGGCGGCCCAGCGGCCCTACGGTTACACCAATTTCTATGTCTCCATGGACGAGCACCTGCACTTCGGCGGAGAAAACCAGATCAAAGTAATTGCAGATAATTCCGCGGTTCCTAACTCCCGCTGGTATTCCGGAAGCGGTATTTACCGAAATGTAAACTTATATACAGGTAACGCTTTCCATTTCCTACCGGATGGGCTGCTGATCTCCACTGCTGATAATGAACACGTTGCAGTCAAGGCAGCAGTCAGCGGAGGTGATCAGGTCAAAGTCGTTGTTACTGATCATGACGAAGTTGTTGCAAAGGCAATCGAAAATGTGGTAAACCAGCAGGCCACCATTCATCTTTGTGTTCCGCAGCCCCGACTCTGGGATGCGGAGCATCCCGAACTCTACCGCTGTACCGCGTATCTTTTGAAGGATGGAAAGGAAGTGGATCAGGCAGAAGACCTGTTTGGTTTCCGAACGCTGAAATGGGATGTAAAGGGATTCTATGTAAATGGCAAGGAAACGCTTCTAAGGGGTGCCTGTATTCATCATGATAACGGCATCTTGGGTGCCTGTTCCTTCGAAGATGCTGAGGAGCGCCGGGTTCGCCTGCTGAAAGAAGCAGGTTTCAACTCTATTCGTAGCGCTCACAACCCCGCATCGAAAGCGCTGTTAACCGCCTGTGACAAGCTGGGTATGTATGTGATGGACGAATTTTGCGATAACTGGCTGGTACACAAAAACCCGTATGATTATGCAGATCAGGAGTTCCGCCAGTGGTGGGAACAGGATCTGGCTGCCATGGTTATAAAAAATTACAATCATCCCAGTGTGATCATGAACTCTATCGGTAACGAAATTTCCGAACTTGCCATACCTGAAGGTCAAGAGTTTTGCAGGAAGATGGCCGTATTGGCCAGAGAACTGGACCCGGACAAGGCTGTCACGTTGGGTATCAATATGATGCTCTGCAGCATGGCAGCAAAGGGCGGTGGAATCTACGGCGATAAAAAGGATGGGAAAGAAAACAAGAACGGCAGCCAGAGCATGGACAACCTGCCCACCTCCGCTTTCTTCAATCTTCTGATGAACAAGATGGGCGGCATCATTGAGGGTGCTGCTGCGAAGCCTGCCGCAGATAAGGCAACAGAGGTAGCCATCTCTTATCTGGACATCGGAGGCTACAACTATGCTGCCTCCCGCTATGAGAAGGACGGGAAACTCCACCCCGATCGTGTGATCGTAGGTTCTGAAACACTTCCCAAAAATCTCTACAAGAACTGGAAATTAGTAACGAAGTACCCCTATGTCATTGGAGACTATATGTGGACAGGATGGGATTATCTTGGTGAATCTGGTCTGGGTACAGTTCGTTACAAAAGCTTCAAAAATCCCGGCGAGGATTCGCCCATCATTTCTGGTGGTTGTGGTGTGATTGATATCTGTGGAAAGCTCCGACCGGAAACTCAGTGGAATAGGCTCGTTTGGGGACTTACGGATACTCCTGGAATCGGCGTTGAACCTCTGACCCACGCAGGAGAACTCGGCTCTGTATCCATGTGGAGAAATACGGATGCTGTGGCAAGCTGGTCTTGGAATGGGTGTGAGGGCAAAAAGACAAAAGTTACCGTTTATGCAAGTGGTGCAATGGCAGAACTGCTTGTGAACGGCAAGTCTTACGGAAAGAAGAAGACGAAAGAATATAAGGCTGTATATCCCAAGGTGGTTTATGTGCCAGGCACCATCACAGCCATTAGCTATGACAGTAACGGAAAGGAGATCTCTCGCACGTCAATGACAACTGCAGGGAAAGAAACAAAGCTGCAAATCATCCCTGAAAAGCTGTCTCTGCGTCCCAACAGTCAAGATCTGTGCTATGTGAATATTGATCTGGTGGGAACAGATGGTGTTACCAAGTCCACAGAAGATGTTCCTATCACAGTAACTGTTTCCGGAGCAGGCAGTCTGTTGGCACTGGGTTCTGCGAAGCCGAATATGGGAGAGTGCTTCTTTGCTGATACCCATACCACTTATTACGGCAAGGCCCTTGCCGTAATTCGAACGGGCAATGAATGCGGCAAAATCCATATCAAGGCAAGCGCTCCTAATCTGGAAGATCAATTTATTGAACTAGAAGTGCGGGAGTAACCAAAGCTTCCTATCTGGTATTGCGAAAGATCTCCACATATTCCTCAAGGAGGGTGAACATGCTTAAAATTGCACAAAAAATCAAAAATGGCGAGTGTCCAGTACTTTGCTTTTTTGGTGACAGTATAACGGATGGCCAGTTTGAATTTGCTCATGGACATAAGGAATCTGTTCGCCACGAAGAATGGGTGTTCTGGAATATACTAAGAAACCGAATTAGGGAAGAGATAGGGCAGGAGGTTTCAATTGTCAATGCCGGAGTGGGCGGTAATTTTTCCAAAGATGGTCTTGCCAGAATACAGCAAGATGTTCTGGAAAGGCAACCGGACTTTTGCTGTGTTATGTTTGGTACTAACGATGTAACCAACGCCTACAAGGGAGACTCGGCGTTACAAGAATACGAAAAGAATATGGAGCAAATTCTGATTCGGTTGCGTGAAAGCAATATTGAAACAGTACTCATGACACCCGGAATGCTGTGTAAGCACCGTGTAAAAGGCTTCTGGGGATTTTGGTGGTATGTTCACAGATATTTTGAAAAACTGCAAATGGCTGGGCACATGGATGCCTATGTTGCCAGAGCCAGAAGGATTGCCAACCAACTGGATATTCCGATTGCAGATGCATATGCCGAATGGCAGCTCCTCGAATCACTGGGAGTAGATACAACTGCTTTGCTAGCAAACGGTTTGAACCATCCGAATGCAGAAATGCACAAGGCATTTGCAAACAAACTATACGATGTGATTTTTATGTAGGAATAGCACAATGCCTGTTTGTAAAGCGCGACGGCAATCACAGAAGAATGGCGTCAATGTTCAGCTCGGCGTTGATAACGGGAATACGGAGTTGGAACTCTTCTCCTATCCGGACGGTGAAAAGCCTGTTGGCTGGTCTTTTGTCTCATTGGACAAAGGGGAAAAGACATCTATGCAATTCGGAAAAGATCGAATCATCGCCGCTCTGACGCTTGACTTTGGAGCCGGGGTGGCATCTTACTCCTGCGATACCCTGACCGCCGATGAGAAGAAGGTGGAAAATGCGGCCTATATGATTGTCATTCGCGCATTTTTACGACATTGAGGATGAGAATATTTTTGTCATACCTTTCCAACAGCCCTATTCCAGCTATATGCTCACGGCGGAAAGGGCAAAGGACCCGGCCTATCTCAACGGCATCCGCGCTATGCTGGGGCTGGATAGCATTTCAATATCCAATACCGGCGGCGCGACCGCCCCGGATACGGTTGATGTGGATGCGCCTGCCGTCACCTTCTCGGAGGAGGAAACGGCCATTCGAAAGGCCATTCTGGGCCACAACCACAACTCAAAGGACCCCACAGGCATCCTCTCCTGCTGCAGCTTTGTGAACTTGGAGACAGTTTCCGCGACCCCGGCGGCCGAAAGCGGCGTTCATCGGGTCACCTTCTACGGCTGGGCGCTGTACGAGGAGTTCATGCCCTCCGGCGTGAGGCTCACTGCTATCTCCAGCAGCCATATCCCCGTGGCACTGACCTTTGACTACGACGAATTTGGCTACAGCCTTGTGGACTACTGGGAGCCACGGGACGGAAGCTACTATGAACCGGATATCAGGGCAAAAGTCCCGGAGTCTATCGCTGAGGATATGATGGACAGCCAGAAGTTTATCCTGATTCAGCAGCAGGAGTGCTATGCCCAGGCGTTGGAATATACCGGTCTGGGGGCGGAGGCGGTAGAGTACCTTCTGGAGACGATTTGCAGCAGCCCGGCTCAGTCCTCCAATCCCGGTGATTATATCGACGCCCACCCCATTGAATATCGGGAGCTGCTCTACTACGGTCGCTATACCCTGCAATACTGCTTCTCCCGCTTTGAGCAGGGCGGCGAGACGGGGCTGGAGGGACACATTATGATGCGGGCGTGTGAGGAGATTGCCGTCGGCTGGGGCGAGGAGCCGCTGACGTTCAATCTCCCGGCGGATGCTCCACTGACCGGGCAGCAGTGGTATGACGCCTTCAAGCACCGCGCTCTGGATCTGAAGGAGCAGTATGCGGAAATTGGACTGGCGGAGCAATATCCGGCGTCATATCTACTGTTGAGTATGCTGGGAAAAGTATAGATTTATCCTAAGCTTTGAAATAGGCACTACGAACGATTCAAGGTTTTCGCTGCTATAGAAAACAGACCGATTCGTAGCAAAATCTATGCAAAAAAGTTTGTGAATTTTTCATCGTGCGCTGTAGTGTTAATGAGCCGCCCGCAAAAACGGGCGGCTCATTCTTTCTGCCAATTGTATTTTTTAATTCTCCCCCTTGACAAACGCTATCAGAGGATAATATGATTGTTTTAAGACAGGGAAAAGCGAAAACAATATTGGAAAGTTCAATCAATAGTGCTTTTACAGCGGTAGAGACATATAACCGTCCTCGAACGCAATTTAAGGTTGAAAATTATATTATACTTATGATTATTGCATGGACTAAACTATTTCATGCATATTTTCAAGCAACAATTGGAGAACGATATTTTTATAAAGAAAAGAATGGAAGATTTAAACGGGTTGATGGAGAGAAAAAAGCCTGGGAACTTAACGAGTGTATAAAAAACTATCAAAAAAACGAAAAGGAACGCAAACTTTCTGAATCGACTATAGCAAATCTAAAATTCTTTATTGGGATTAGGAATAAAATCGAACATCGTTTTTGGGACTCATCAGCATTAGACATTTTACTTTTTGGCGAATGTCAATCATTATTATATAACTACGAAAATGTTGTCGTTAACTTGTTTGGTGAGGATTATGCTATCAACACAAGCTTGGCATATGCTTTGCAATTCTCGCATTTAAGGGCAAATGAGCAGTTAGTAGCGCAACGGGAGCTTCTTTCTAAGGATATGCAGGATATTAAAAAATACATTGATAAATACAGATCAGATCTTTCAGATGAGATTTACAATAGTCAGGAATATAGCGTTAAATTACTACAGATACCTAAAGTTAGTAATACCAATCGTTCTGATCTGTCCATTGAATTTGTAAATTGGAATGCTCTTAATGATGAGGATAGAGAAAACTATAATAAGGTAGCTGCACTCATAAAAGACAAAATTGTAAAGCAAAATGTTTCAAATGCTAACATGTTAAGACCAATTGATGTGCGTACTGCTGTGAAAGCAAGAACAAATCAAGAGATAAATCAAAGCAACCATACAGATTTATGGAAAGCCTTTGGTGTTCGTCCAGCAGTAAATTCTGATGCTAAGTTTGATACAATTGCGAAATACTGTATATATGATGAACCCCACAATGATTATTTATATACTGCTGAATGGGTAGGCTTTATTGTAGGATTAATCCAAAAGCATGGATTTAACAAAGACAATATTCATAGTAAGTGCAGGGGAAGATTAAGAATCGAAGATTATATTTAGGAGTGACTACAATGGCAAACTTTAACGAACACGCTTTGGAAATGTCCATAATGGAGCTGCTGAAAGACGAGGGTT
>CANRJG010000029.1 GCA_947630875.1 uncultured Lachnospiraceae bacterium | reverse complement strand
AGATCCTTGTTTAATGTCATATCACGGTACTTGTTGTAGAAAGGCGTACCGTTTATTTTTTCCATTTTTCCTCTGTGATATGCGACAAGCATTGCCCAGTCAATATCAGCGGGAACTTCAATCTGAGCGAGCTCATCCACGCTTACAGAAACAATGTAGAACTTAGACTTATCATAGTCACAGATCAAAGTAAGCGCCTGACCGGGATCGGTTCCCATATAGAAGCCTTTGCCAAAGTCACATTGCTTTCGGCTCTTAGGCGCAACAGGACCCGCAATACCCGACTTTGAGCCATGATAAAGCAGCACCCGGCCTGTATCCAACGGAATTGCTTCCGATTCCTCTGCAATCCTTTTCAAAGTCATATCATAAACAGGGACGTGCTTTTCTTTGCATAAATCAAACATCTTTGATTGTGCCAATTTGTTAGGCACAGCACGGCCATTCTCCCAACGGTTCACGGTTTGAAAGGTAACATTCAGTTGTTCGGCAAACTCGGTTTGACTTAAATTCAAATATGCTCTTATCTGTTTTATAAGTTTCTGCATAATGCCCCTCTTAAATATAACATTGTTTCTATCTAATATTATATCTAATGTTATACTTCAGGTCAATGTACTTTGCTCAAAAACGAATGCATTTATAATGCAAACGGCACCGCCATCTCATCCTATGAAAGATGAACTGCAGTGCCGTTAGAATTTGAAAAATGAATTATAAAAACGCGCAAATACCTTTGTTTAAGCCATTTCCTCTAAATTGTACGGAGTCACCTGGTAGACGTAGTAAGTGGTCCACTTTTTCTCGCCAATTTTTCAGAAAATGCTTTATTTAAGCCGTTTTCTTTTATTTTTACCCCATTTCTGAGAATGGTCATCCCCCATATTTACCCCATTTGTTAAATATGGTTTTATCCCACTTTTTTTAACTTGTCTTTTACAATTAATACCCAGCTTCTTCCTGCCTCTTCTAAATTAACAATAGGGCCAAGCAATCCAATTGCCGCCATTAGATCCATTCGTCAATTACCTTCTCTCTTAATTCTTGTATTCTTATCCTAACCACATCGGTCAAGATGTGGTTAGGATATTTTTTATGAAAAATATTTTTGATTTTTACTTGATGGTTTTTCGGGTATAGTCATTCTCAATATACCTTTTTCCAACATAGGAGTTAAATACTTTCTTCTAAAACTTGTTCTGCTATCAAAATCAAATTCATCCATTATTTCTTGAACCGACTTCGGTTCTTTACAAAAAATAATAATTTGCTTGTTCAAATCCTGACCATTTTGGTTAGGATAATGGTCAGGATGCTGACCATCATTCCTCAACAACCCCAAATACCTATCACAAGCCTTACACAGAACCATAATTCCAGCCTCATTAATCTCGTATTCCGGCAATGGTCCATCATACAACGCACAGGCTTCCCGAATCTTCTCGAATCCTCTTCCCCAAGCTTCAATCATACCGCTTTTGAAAAAGATGTTAGCCAATTTGGGATTATAAGGCTTTGATGAATGCTTCATAAACAACTTGTCTGTAGAATCCAGATTTGGAGGCATCTCACCATCATTCCAAATATAAATTTTGTCCTCGTAAACGCTAATCTGAATTGGATTGCAACTGCTGTAATCCTTATGAACAATGGCATTCAACAAAATCTCACGAAATGCGTCCTTGTGGAACATAAATTGCTCAATTCTCTGGACCCCCTCATAATCAATCAAGGCCTTCATATATTTTGTATAAACTAAATCAACGGTCTTATCTACCTGCTCTATCAAAGGACCGTGCACTTCATCCTGATACACCAAATCCGAATCCGATTTTCCAAAATAGCCGATTTTAATATAAGAACCTGTTACCCACTTCTCTGGATCTTTATAAAATGCAAGCATTGCTGCTCTTATCAAATATCCATCTTCATCAATTAGGTGCAAGTTATCCATCAAGATAGTATCTTCCACACTGACTTCCTCCTTCGTAAGCCTTCCTCTTTTCACTGCCTTATCTTTGAATAACTGTATTGCATCCTGCCTTAAATCAGCTATTGTCAGTTTTGGCAGAGGCACACCATCCCATGTTCTTCCCTGCGTTTTTAACAAAGCTCTTTCCAATTCCTTCCCGGTAATCTCACGCATAGTACTTCCGGAACGATAATAATATTTACCGTGAAAGCTTATTAAAGATGGATACTTATCAACAATTATCTGTAGATACTCAAGTTCGTCTTTATATAGCAAATTCACATCTGCAATGATTCCCATTGTATCAGTAATCTTATTAGGAATTCGTTCTAATAAATCACTTGCATTATCAATACCTACAACATTACCATCGTCATCCGTACCTATGTATATTGTTCCACCATAGGCATTGGCATATCCACAAATCCATTTTAAATACTCATCTCGCCATGATTCCTTCCACTCTATAGATTGATGTTCTTTTTCTTTCATATATGCACCAACTTTCTTTACTTCTAAAACATTTTACCGGTTATCATTATTTTCAACTTTTACTTTTTATAATATTGCATAATACATCGTATTTTTATATAAATACTTCTTCCTCTTCATTCTGCTCATTATCCGTTTCTTCCCATGGATTCCCATAAGGAAACCCACCTGAAGTATAACCAGCAATAAAGCTAAAATTCTCATCCTGTTCTATTGCAAAATCATATTTATTACGCTTTTTTCTTCGCTTACCTTTTTTTCTATCCATAAGAACCTCAATCATCACAATTTTCTTAATTCGTCCATCATAGCCGGACGATTTCTATATTTTACCTTCCACTCAGCAGCCATCTGTTCCACAAGCTTTGAACCACCTTTCATCTGTTGCATCTTTCGCAGCAGGGATACCAAATGGGCATAATTCTTCCGATCACTTGTGTGAACCGCCATCTTACTTACCTCATCCTTATACTTATTCAATATCTGCTCCGGGTACTCCTTTTTCAAAACTTTTTCATACTCCTGTAATGCATACAATCCCGGACAATTTAATACATATACAAGCAATCTGTCATATAGTTTTTCTTCCTTATACAATCTTTCCACATGTGCATACGCCGGAAGCTTCCCAAATATTTCTTCTCTCTTTATAAGCCACTCATCTGCAGTATACTGTTTCTTTAATTCTCTATACAATTCCAAATTTCCGGGTTCATGTTCAAGAACTAATTTCCAAAGCTGTTCTATGTAGGCGCTTCTATTTCCCTGCAAAAGATAAATCTCTTTTTTCTTTTCGTTGTATTCAGAAATCAAACCTCTATATTGCTTATCCAACAATATACATTCATCCAAAGTTTGAAGAACATGGTCATATTCCTTTTTCTTCATGCAAAAATCAACATAGTACCTTCTTACCGATGCGTTCTTCCAGTATCTTTTACACACTTCTTTTATCTGCTCATCCGAAGCTTTTGTCTCCTGCAACATTTCCAAATATCTGACTGCCCATTTTCCTACTCCATAATCTCTGCTCCAATCAGAATCTTTACGCTCCGACCTTGCGATCATATCCTCTATAAAATCAAGTTTTACCTGCTCATACTCTTTTTCTTCAAATTCTCCCATTATAATCTGTTCTATATACTCTTCTAAATAATCTATAACAAAACCATCCAAATGAGAGGTAAACCAGTCAAACATTTTTCTTTTTTCTTCCGAACTTACTTTTACAAGCAACTCTAACCATAGCTGATAAATCCTATCAGCCAACATACCAGTACCACCATCTGAATCATCCATATCAACATTCCCAATTAAAATAAAGATGTAATTCATCACCTCAAATGCACTGAGATAGTTACCATTGTCAATCATCTGACGTACATCTTCATCAATAATTTCTTCCAATTCTGATATAAACCCATCCGCATTGTAATAACCGATAAAATGATCTCTGCCCAAATACCTGTCGGCTATGATATTCACTTGCCTAATATAGTTATTGATATCCGTCCTCGTTACCTGCTTATTAATTGTGTTATGGAAACGAAGTAACAACTTTTCATCTTCAGCCAAAACAGCCGCCAAAAACGAACGCACATCCTCTTCATTAGCGCCTCTGATAAGTTCCTCAACTGCAGTCAGTTTTTTCTTGTGGGAATGTTCCGAATATGCGGGCTGAAACAAGTTTGTCTTTATTTCATTTTCCTCTTTTTTCATTTCTTCCGCTTCATTTTCCGACCATTCATACAGTACTGCTGCCATATGCTTGCAGTTTCTGCCATCTAATGCATAAGGACATGAACAATACATATCTGTAACTTCTCCATTCCTTAAGGATATCTCTACTTCATAGTCCTCTGAACCTGTTACGTCAGCTCTGATCATATCATCTGATATTTCCATATTTTCGACAGCATTATCACAATAATAATCATATCCTCTTTCTAGAATATGTATTGCAAATAATTCCTTCCAGTTCATTTCTTTAGCTCCTCTTCATCTTCCATTTTTGCTCTTTTATATTCTGTCTTTTTTATCATATCACGATTGCATATTTTTTCCTATTTTTATTTCCAAAAAAACAAAGAATCCCTGGCTTTATGGGCAGAGGGCAACCTGGTCTTCACGGTAAACTGACCGTAAACAATTTACACGCTTTTCTTTACGAAGCCTGTACGGTCACAGGATACAATAAATACGAAAATAGCGTTTTGCGCTTTGGGAGGGCGACCGATGGCAGATTTTATCTCTTTTGAAAATGTCAAAAAAACATACCGCGTGGGTGAAGTAGAAATCCATGCATTGAAAGATACGAGTTTTTCCGTGATGAAGGGTGAAATATGCGTCATTGTAGGAGCTTCAGGCGCAGGAAAAACAACGATTTTGAACATTCTCGGAGGCATGGATACCGTGTCCGGTGGAAGGGTGCGGCTTGACGACCGGGACATTTCGGCTTACAAAGAAAAGCAGGCCCGGCTGCGCTGGGAGAAGATCGTTGCAGACGCGCAGGCCGATGCAGACAACGCCAGAACAAAACCGGACGATGTGCAACGGGAAGCGGACACCATAGAAAGCCCCGGCGTGTACGCCATGACAAGGGCAGAAAATGCGGGGTATGCCGCCTTTGAGCAGGATTCCACAATCATAGAAAATATATCAATCGTTTTTCCAGCGTTCTTTTTTCTTGTTGCGGCACTGGTGTGCGTTACGACAATGACCCGAATGGTGGAAGAACAGAGAACGCAGATCGGCGTTTTGAAAGCTCTCGGATATGGAAAAGGAAAGATATATTACAAATTCCTTTTTTACGCCGGATCTGCCGGACTGATTGGCAGTATTCTCGGATTCTTTGCCGGAACCGTTCTGATTCCAAAGGTTTTTTGGTGCGCATACAGTACAGCATATAATTTTGCGGAAAACCTTTTATATTCCTTTGATCCGCTGATGTATACGGTTTCTCTGATGATTTCTATGCTTTGTACAGCGGGAGTCACGGTTATGTGCTGCAAAAACGCCACGCGTGAAGTCCCTGCCAGTATCCTGCGCCCGAAAACGCCGAAAAACGGCAAGCGGATTTGGATCGAGCGTTTGAGGCTTTGGAAACGTGTCAGCTTCCTGCATAAAGTTTCCATGCGAAATGTGATTCGTTATAAGCAAAGATTTTTCCTGATGATCCTCGGAATCAGCGGATGCACGGCGCTCCTTTTAACCGGTTTCGGCATACGAGATTCCATTCAGAATGTCACCGGGTATCAATACGGTGAAATCACGCTGTACGACGGAGAAATAACATTCGGCGGAGCCATGGATGAAACGGCGCAAAACGATTTTCTTTCCCGCCATGACTGTATAGATGCTGCGCTTTTTTCTTCCGTAGAAAATGTAGATATTACTTTTTCGGGGAGAACGAAAAATGTCGGACTTACCGCCGTGCCGAAAGGCAGCTTATCGGAATTTATAAATCTGCACAGCAAGGAGACTGACATATCCTACCCGAAGGACGGCGAAATCATTCTCTGCAAGGGGATTGCCGAGAGGCTCAATGTAAAATGCGGGGATACTGTAACGCTGACAGACGATTCACTCCGCGTGACCACTGCTTCCGTAGCCGGAATATTTGATAATTATATCGGGGACTATCTTTTTGTCACGGAAGAAACCATGATAAGGCTTTCCGGCGAAGCACCTGTTAACACGGCATATTTTCGTCTCACGCAAAATGAAGAAAGCAGCATTGCCCAGCTTCAGGGAGATGAAGAAGTCCATTATCTGTTTTTGAATAACGATATGAGAGAAAGTCTCGAAACATCTTTTTCCAGTCTGAACCTTGTAGTGCTTCTGATTATCCTATGTGCGGGGACATTAGCGTTTATTGTCCTTTTTAACCTTATCAACATTAACATCTGCGAACGCATACGGGAGATTGCGACAATTAAGGTGCTGGGCTTCTTTCGCATGGAAACTGCCGCCTATGTGTTTCGGGAGATAAATATACTTACCGCTGCCGGTACGCTGCTCGGACTGCTGTTTGGAAAGCTGCTTCATCTTTTTGCCATGCAGCAGATAAAGCCTGACAGAATCTGCTTTGATATTCGTATTTCCGTTTACAGCTATTTGTTAAGTATCGCCATTACTCTGTTGTTCGCCGTGTTTGTTCAGCTTGTTATGCGAATCAGATTAAAGAAAATCAGCATGGTAGAATCGCTGAAATCCGTAGAATGATAAGTAAAAAAAACGGTACTTGTCACACAGTACACAAAGCGTGGTATAATGATAAAAAGGAGTTGAACAGGAAATGGCTACAATACTTGTGGTTGAAGATGATCGTAATATGCGCCTTTTGACCGCTGCAAGACTGGACGATCTATATACGGTAATCACCGCCTGCGACGGCATGGAGGCTTTGGATACCCTGCGTAAGGGAGGTATAGACATGATCGTGGCGGATATTATGATGCCGCGAATGGACGGCTATGCGCTGCTGAAAACCGTCCGTGAGGAAGGCTATACGATCCCGTTCCTGCTGCTCACAGCAAAGGAATCCATGGACGATAAGCAGCAGGGGTTCTATCTCGGTGCGGACGATTATATGACAAAACCGTTCTCAAGCGACGAACTTCTGTGGCGTGTCAAGGCGCTTCTCAGACGCTCCAATATCGCACAGAGCAAGAAAATTGTAATCGGCGGCGTAACGGTGGATTCAGAAAAGTACGCGGTTTATAACGCTGCCCAATATATTGAGTTTCCCAAAAAAGAATTTGATTTGCTTTTTAAGCTGCTTTCCTATCCTGACCGCATTTTCTCAAAGGAGCAGCTTCTTGACAGTATTTGGGGCTTCAATGCGGAGAGCGGCGAAGAAACAGTTAAGACGCATATCAGCAGAATCCGCAATCGCTTAAAAGACATTACGGAATTTGGTATCATCACCATTAAGGGACTGGGCTATAAAGCGGACATACGAAAGGAGTGAATGAATTTGAACAGGAAAAAGCTGGCGAGCATAACAAAGCGTCTTTGGCCGCAAATGCTGATTCAAACATTCGCTGTTCTTGTCACCGCTGTCGCGTCCTATATGTTTATGACATGGTTTGTGACCGATTTTTTCAGGGTCACAGATACATACAGGGCAGCAGGATTTGAGACACTTGGAACACTTGTGATTTTTACAATGATCTTAGTTCCTTTGAACACAATTCTCTATCGGCGCAGACTTCGGGAGATTAAAACGCTGTCAGAGGGAATCAGCAGCGTCGCGGACGGAAAATATGATACCCGCATCGACAGTGCAAAAGCCGGGCAAATGAAACCCATCTATGATGATTTTAACAAAATGTGTGCAGAGCTTTCGAGCGTTCAAATCCTGCGAAATGATTTTATAAACAACTATTCCCATGAATTTAAGACCCCCATTGCGTCTATCAACGGCTTTGCCTCCTTGCTTCTGGAAAAGGAGCTGCCGATTGCGCAGCGGCGGGAATATCTGCAAATTATTGTTGATGAATCCGCAAGGCTGTCAAATCTCGCAAGCAACACCATTCTTCTCTCCAAATTGACATCCCAGCAAATTGTGACGGATACGCAAAGCTACGATGTCAGTGAGCAGATACGCCAATGTGCGATCATCCTTTCAAAAGAATGGCTTGACAAAAAAATCGAGTTCAGCGGTGAATTTCCTCCGGCAATATTTGTCGGGAACAAAGAGCTAATGCAGCATCTTTGGCTAAATCTTCTCGGCAATGCGATTAAATTCACACCCATCGGCGGCGAGATTACTGCAGAGGTCATTCCCTGCGCTGAAAGCATTACGGTAATGATTTCAGATACAGGCGAGGGCATGAGCGAAGAAACGCTGTCGCATCTGTTTGATCCGTATTATCAGGGCGACACCTCTCATTCCCGGCACGGGTTAGGCCTGGGACTGTCTATCTCAAAACGAATCGTTGAGCTGTGCGGTGGCGGCATCTCCGCACAAAGCGAGTTAAATACCGGCAGCAAATTTACAGTCGTATTACCTGTTAAATAATCTCGTTGATACTGTCGCAGGCAGACGGTCTTCCCGCCTGCCTGTTTTTTTTCGCCGCAAACGATATCTAAATTAAAAGCAAGAAACCTCATCCATCGGGAAGCCTCGGATGCCCATGGAAAATGGATCATTGACCAAATGGATATTCTTGTGCGAGAGATTCTTCCGTAAATTAATAGTTTGCCCTTTAAGCCATTTCCTCTAAATTGTACGGAGTCACCTGGTAGACGTAATAATTGAGCCAGTTTGTATACAAATTATTCGCATTGGCCCGCCATGTAAGCAGCGGTTTCTGATTCGGATCATCCTCCGGATAATAATTCTCCGGAATCTCCGGGTTCAGTCCGCGGCTTAGGTCTCTGCGATATTCTGCATCCAGTGTCATCCGGTCGTACTCCGGATGCCCCAGCACAAAAATCTGCTTCCCGTTCTCTGCAATTACCAGATAAACGCCGGCCTTCTCGGATTTTGCCAGTACCGTCAGTCTGGGATCTGCCGCAATCTTCTCTTCATCTACGCCGGTATATCTGGAATGAGGCGCATAAAATACATCGTCAAACCCCCGCAGCAGCTCCGTCTTGCGGTTCATCACCGTATGACGGTAAACGCCGGAAAGTTTTTTCTCCAGCGGATATTTATCAATGCCGTAATGATGGTACAGTCCGGCCTGGGCGCCCCAGCAGATATGCAGGGTTGAGGTCACATGTCTGGCGGACCAGTCCATGAGCTGCGTCAGTTCTTCCCAGTAATTGATCTCCTCAAACGCCATATTTTCCACCGGCGCCCCCGTGATGATCAAACCGTCCAGCTTCTGTCCGCGGATATCGTCGTAGGTTTTGTAAAACTGGTTCAGATGCCGCGCCGACACGTTTTTGGATTCATGGGTACTGGTGTGCAAAAAGGTGACGTTCACCTGCAGCGGCGTATTGGACAAAGACCGCAGCAGATGCAGTTCCGTATCCTCCTTCAGCGGCATCAGATTTAAAATGGCGATTTCCAGCGGACGGATATCCTGATGCGTCGCCCGGGTCTCATCCATCACAAATATATTTTCCTCTTCCAGAATGTGTTTGGCAGGAAGGTCGCTTTGTATTTTAATTGGCATTTGTATTCTCCTGTTGTCCGATCAGCGCCAGGTAGTCTTCTTCCGTCAGAATCGGAATCCCCAGCTCTTTTGCTTTACGGTTTTTGGCTGATGCGGACAAATTGTCATTGTTGATCAGATAGCTGGTACGGGCGCTGACGGCCGAAACCACTTTGCCGCCCAGCTGCTCGATGCTTTCTCTTAATGCGTCCCGGTTCGTGAAATGTTTCAGACTGCCGGTGATGGCAAAACTCTTTCCGGCGAGCGCAGCAGCATTATCATACGCCGTTTCCTGTGCAAATGTCAATTCTTTCCGCAAGTCCGCAATCATTTCCCGGTTCTCTTCATCGGAAAAATAAGCGCATATATCCGCCGCCATCACCGGACCGATGCCGGCGATTTCCGCCAGTTCCTCCTGTGAAGCCGCCATCAGAGCATCCAGATCATCCTTAAAATGCCTGCAAAGCACCTTCGCATTTGCCAGACCGATACCCGCAATGCCAAGCCCGTACAAAAACCTTGTACAGGTGGTATGCCGCGCCGCATTCATATTGTCGATGAGCTTGTCGCAGGATTTTTTTCCAAATCCCTCCAGCGCCTCAATTTGCTCTCTGTGCTGTTCCAGATGAAACAGATCCGGCAGCCTGCGGAGGATCCCCTGTTCCAGCAGCTTCTCCAGCGTCATATCGCTTAAGCCTTCAATGTTCATGGCATTTCTGCTGACAAACAGGGAAAATGCCTTGATGTGCTTCATACTGCAATCGGGATTCGTACAATACAGCACCGACACATCCTGATTGATTTCCAGACGGGTAGCTCCGCCGCAGACCGGACATTGCTTTGGAATTTCCACCGTATCGCTTTGATCCAGATTTTCCGCAATCTGCGGAATGATCATATTGGCTTTGTATACTTTAATCCGGTCGCCGATGCCCAGTTTCAACTCCCGCATGACGCTGACATTGTGCACGCTGGCCCGGCTGACCGTAGTTCCCTCCAGTTCCACCGGTTCAAATACGGCGATAGGGTTGATCAGTCCGGTTCTGGAAGGACTCCATTCGATTTCCAGCAGTCTGGTTTCCTCCATCTCATCCGCCCATTTAAAGGCAATGGAATTGCGCGGAAATTTCGCCGTTCTTCCCAGACTCCGCCCGTAAGCGATATCGTCATAAATCACCACCAGTCCGTCGGAAGGGAAGGGATTCTTTTCGATTTCTTCGGAAAAGGCACGCACCGCATCCGCCATATGCGCGCCGTCTGTTACTTTATACGCTACAGTTTCAAAACCCAAAGACTGCATCCACTGAAACTGCTTTTCGATGGAATTGTCAAAATCCATATCTTCCGCTTCCACAACGGTATAGGCCAGCCAGTGGACATGGCGCCGGGCCGTCACCTCGCTGTTGAGCTGCCGTACCGCGCCGGAACATAAGTTTCTGGGATTTTTATATTTGGAATCCAGTTCTGTACTCGCATTGATCTTTTCAAAATCCGCATAGGAAATCAGCGCTTCCCCCCGAAGCACCAGCCGTCCGCGAAAAGGAATCGACAGCGGCAGATTCACGAAAGTCTTTGCGTTGCCGGTAATCAGCTCTCCCACTTCGCCGTTACCCCGGGTAACGGCCCTGGACAGCTGCCCCTTTTCATAGGTCAGCACCACTGTCAGGCCGTCCAGTTTCCAGGACAAGAGACATTTCCGGTCTCCGGCAAAAGCAGCCAGCGTCTCCACCGACTTGGTCTTGTCCAGAGAAAGCATGGGGGTCTGATGCCGCTCCTTGGGCAGTGCGGATACGGTTTCATACCCCACACGCTGCGTGGGAGAATCCGACCGTACAAAGCCGGTCTCCTGCTCCAGCGCCGCCAGCTCGTCATACAGCGCATCATATTCCAGATTGGGCATCAGTTCGCTGCCTTCCGCATAATACACCCGCGCCGCTTCATTTAGTTTCAAAATCAATGCTTTGATTCGTTCTATTTTTTCATTCATAGGATGGTCTTTTTTCTCCATAGATTTGCCGATACAGTGTTTCCGTTTCCTGCGGCGTCAGGTTCCGGTAGGTGCCCGGCGCCAGATGTCCCAGACGAATATTCATGATGCGTACCCGCTTCAGTCGCAGCACCCGGTACCCGCACGCTTCACACATACGCCGGATCTGCCGGTTCAGTCCCTGGGTCAGGATAATGTCAAAGCTGGCTTTCCCGGTTTGCCGCACCGTACACGGCCTTGTTATCGTATCCAGTTCCTCCAGCTTTATGCCTTTAGACATGGCGTCTAAAAATTCCGTCGTCAGCGGCCGGTTCACCTGTACCTGATATTCTTTCTCATGGTAATTGGAGGCCTTTAAAATGCTGTTGGCCAGTTCTCCCTGATTGGTGAGCAGCAGCAGTCCTTCCGAGTCTTTGTCCAGCCGTCCCACCGGATAAATCCGCTGGGGGTACCCGATATAGTCAATGACGTTGTTCTTTTCCCCCCGAAAGCTGGTACAGACGATGCCCCGGGGTTTGTGAAAAGCGATGAGCGCTTTTTTCTGCTGCACCTGCAGCGGTTTCCCGCAAATGGTAATGGCTTCGTCTCCCGACACCTTCATGCCGCAGACAGCCGTCTCTCCGTTGACCTTCACGCTGCCTTCCGCAATCAGCCGGTCCGCCTCCCGGCGGGAACAGCAGCCTGCGGCGCTCAAATATTTGTTAATCCTCTGGGTTTCCATGCTTCTTCCCTTTTCTGCGTGAAAAAAGCCTTCTTTTTTCGAAGAAGGCTTTTATTCTCAGAGACTTTCATACAGATTTTCGTAGGCCTTCGCTGAATTGTTCCATGAGAAATCCGTGCGCATGCCTCTTTCTATGATCTTGTTCCACTCCCGCTTGTTGTCAAACACCCGTCTTGCGTAATGCAGGATGCCCAGCATCTCATGGGCGTTGAAGTTGGCGAAGCTGAAACCGGTGCCCGTGTGATTGTACTCATCATACGCTTCCACCGTATCCCGTAAGCCGCCGGTTTCTCTGACTAAAGGCACCGCGCCGTAACGCAGGGAAATCAGCTGGGACAGCCCGCAGGGTTCAAAGCGGGACGGCATCAGAAATACGTCGCAGCCGGCATAAATTCTTCTGGAAAAGCCCTCGTCGTAAAAGGTATTGATAGAAATCCGGTCCGGATACTTCCAGGCGAAATGCCGGAACATATTTTCAAACCGTTCTTCTCCCGTCCCCAGAACGATCATCTGCACATCTGCAATGCTGCAGATCTCATCCATCACATAGGAAACCAGATCAAAGCCTTTCTGCTCTGTCAGACGGGACACAATCCCGATCACAAATTTCTTTTTGTCCTGCTCCAGGCCTGCTTCCTTCTGCAGCGCCAGTTTGTTCTTGAAGCGCTCCTTCCGGAAGGTATCCACCGTATAGCGTTTTGCAAGGGCTTCGTCCGTTGCAGGATTGTAGCTTTCATAATCGATGCCGTTTAAGATACCGCACAGATCGCCGCTTCTGGCATTTAACAGCCCGTCCAGGCCTTCGCCGTAATACGCATTTTTGATTTCATTGGCATAGGAAGGACTCACCGTGGTGATCTTGTCCGCATAAACCAGACCGCCTTTTAAATAATTGGCGTCTCCTTTGTACTCCAGCTTGTCCGGCGTGAAATAATACATGGACAAACCGGTAATGTCGCGGATCGTGGGAATGTTCCAGATGCCCTGGAACTTCAGGTTATGTACGGTCATCACGGTCCTGATGCCCCGGTAAAATTCATTGTCGCTGAAGCGGTCCTTCAAAAATACCGGAATCAGACCCGTCTGCCAGTCGTGGCAGTGAATGATATCCGGACGGAAATCAATCACCGGCAGCGCAGAAAGCACCGCTTTGGAGAAGAATCCGAACTTCTCCACATCTTCAAAAATCTGTCCGTAAGGATAGGTTCCGGCAAAATAAAACTCATTGTCTACAAAATAAAAATGAATGCCTTCGTACTCCATTTCCAGAATCCCGACATACTGGGTACGCCAGGAAAGATGCATATAAAAATGGGTCACATATTTCATCTGTTCTTTCAGCGCGTCGCTGATGCCCCGGTAATTCGGCATCATCACGCGAACGTCATATTTCTTTTTGTCGATGAACTTCGGCAGTGCGCCTACCACATCTGCCAGTCCGCCTGTTTTGATGAAAGGAACTACCTCTGAAGCTACAAATAATATTTTCTTCATATGTACATCTCTCCATAAAAAAACTTTTGTATTATTTTACACCAAAACACGCAAAAGATAAAGCGCTTTTTTCATAAGAATGTTTTCCGGATCCTTTGATGTCAAATCACATGCGCTGCCGGCTCTGTTTCCGTACTTTCATAAGGTTTTTGATATTTTTCCGGCTCATAAGAGCGCAAAAGCGCCCAAAGTTCATCATGCATATGCATCCCTTTTTCTCTCCATCCCTCATAGGTTTCATGATAACTCTCTGCTCTTGTTTTGAGCTGTTCATTCTCTTTTCTCAGCCGCTTTTCTTCGCGGCACATCTGTTTGATCTCATAATACAATCCCGGATTACTGATCTGACCCACCGGCTCTTTTTCATCCGCATCCTGCAGCATCTGCAAAACCATTTCCCGTTCGTTGGATCCAAAGCCTGTCCACGAACGAAAATCACAGACAAAGGTCAGCTTGTTTCCGCACTTCGGACATAAGATCTGTCCTTCTTCTTTTCTGCCGTCCGTCCGGATATGAATATGTCCGCACGCTTTTGACCCGCAATATAATACAATCAGCATGGCAGCAATTCCTCCCCCGTTTTTCCATCATATGCTATCTATATTTTATGCGTTATGTTGACGATTTATGACTGTTTCTACATAATTTTTTTCAAAGTCTGTCACTGTCAATCTGTTTTTGGTGAAAGAATGTCCCTGCATCCAGTTTTCTGTAAATAATATGGGCTTCCATACGTATTGTCGTATGAAAGCCCATCCTTAAAGATTTATGCCACGATCCATGTGGCGTATCCTGCGTCTTCCAGCCGTTTCGCCTGACTGCGTGCGTTTTCCTGATTCTCATAGACACCGGAAAAAACCTTATAATAGCCGTCTTCGTAAGTGATATAAGAATCAAATCCTTCCTCTGCCAGTTCTTTCTGCAGCTCTTTGGCATTGTCTTCCAGCCGGAATATTCCAACCTGCACCTTATAAAGCGGCTGTTCCTCCTGTTGCGGCGCAATGGTATTTAAGATGCCGTCTGCAATGGCCCGGGCGGTCGCCTCGTAATTCGCGTCCAGCAGCGCGTTATCGGCATCGCTGTCAATAAATCCGGCTTCCACCAGCACGGCAGGCATCTGCGTCCGCTTCAGCACCACCAGATTCGGCCGGTTGATCACGCCAAGATTATTAAATCCCAGTTTTTCCAGTTCAGCATTGATGTTTTCCGCCAGATCCACTTTGATGCCGGAACGGTCAAACACCAGCGTTTCAATCCCGCTGCCTGTATTGGGCGTTGTAAATGCGTTTCTGTGTATGGACACAAAATAATCCGCGCCTGCGGCGTTTGCCTTGGACGCCTTTTGAAACGGCGTGTCATAAACGTCCGTTGTTCTGGTGTAAACCACGTCCACGCCATTATTCTCCAGTATTTCACCCACCATCAATGCCAGCTTCAGATTATCATCCTTTTCCCGCCGGCCATTGTAGCTTGCCCCGTAATCCATGCCGCCGTGTCCGGCGTCTATTGCTACTGTTGCCAAAGAAAAACTCCCTTACATACTCTCGATTTTATCGTATGCAGAGGGAGTTATAATGTTTCCTGTATTTTTCAGCCGATTCTGCGGGCGGCGTCTCCGATATGCACCGGATAAAAGTCGGCGTGATAGCCGATGGCCTGATAATACCGTTCTTTCACATTTTTCATGAAACTTTCCACACAGTCGCTTTGCACGATGCTGACGGTGCAGCCGCCGAAGCCTGCTCCCGTCATACGGGATCCCAGCACGCCCGGCTGATCCCATGCGGCTTCCACCAGCGTGTCCAGTTCTTTTCCTGTCACCTCATAATCGTCCCGCAATGAAATATGGGATGCGTTCATCAGCTGCCCGAACCGAAGGATATCGCCTTTGTTCAGCGCGTCAAAGGCCTCCAGGGTCCGCTGATTTTCACTCACTGCATGGCGCACCCGTTTCAGCCGGACGGGATCCGTGATAATCTCCTTTACTTCTTCGAAGGCCTCGTTGGTCAGTTCGCCAAGAGAATCGATTTCCAGAATCTTTTTCAGTTCCATCAGAGAAGTATCACATTCGCTTCTTCTTTCGTTATATTTACTGTCGTTTAAGCCCCGCTTTTTGTTGCTGCAGGCAATGACCAGTTCCGCGTTTTCCAGCCGGATGGGCGCGTACTGATAGGACAGGTCGCTGGTATCAAGAAAAATGGCGTTGTCCGCCTTGCCCATGGCAATGGAGAACTGATCCATGATCCCGCAGTTGACCCGGTTATATACATTTTCGGAAAACTGACAGATCAGCGCCAGTTCCACCATATCCATGTCAAATCCGTACATATCCCGCAGGCATACCGCCATCAGCACCTCCACGGAAGCCGAGGAGGAAAGCCCCGACCCGTTGGGAATATTTCCGGAAATCAGAATGTCAAATCCATGATCGATATGGTATCCTTTCTGTCCGAAGGCCCAGAATACGCCTTTCAGATAATTGGTCCAACCGTTTCTGCGGTTATACTCCAGATCATCCAGAGAAGATTCGATCACTCCCATATTGGAAAAATTCACGGAATAAAACCGGAGTTTTCTGTCCTTCCGCTTTCTGGCCACGCCATAAGTGCCCAGCGTCAGCGCACAGGGAAATACATGTCCGCCGTTGTAATCCGTATGTTCTCCGATCAGATTGACCCGGCCCGGTGCAAAATAGCTGCGGATGTCGCCGCCGGCGCCATATAAACTGCAAAATCGGTCTGTCCATTTTTCTTCGTTCATCACTGCTCGTCCGTCCTCTTTTCCTTCCGTTATACTTCAAAAATCAGATCCCCGTAGGAGGGCATCGGCCACGCGTCTTTGGAAACCACCATTTCCAGCGCGTCCACCGGATTTCTTAAATTTTCCATCGCGCCAACGATATGATTTTTATAATAGATCGCCCGTTCTTTCATGGAGCGGATTTTTCCCGCCTTTTCCGATTCCTCGCAAAGGACCTTATAGGATTGATTGGCCTTCCCCAGCAGCTCGCTGGTATACAGAAGCAGATCCTGCTGGGCGCTGAGATCCGCGTCGGGACAGGCCCGGCGGATCTCATTGATGGACTGGGCCAGCTGGGTGGTGTATTTGATTACCGCCGGAATGATCTGCTTGCCCGCCATATCAATCATGGTTTTCGTCTCGATATTCAGCGCTTTCGCATACACTTCATACAGGATTTCCGAACGGGACTGCAGCTCTGACCGGTTGTAAACGCCGAATTTTTCAAACAGCGCCACCGCCTTGTCGGTTAACAGCGCGGGGATGGCGTCTACCATGGTAGGCAGATTGGGCAGGCCTCTGCGTTCTGCCTCTCTGATCCACTCCGGCGCGTATCCGTTTCCGTTAAAAATAATGCGCCGGTGCTCTCTGGCATATTTCTTGATCAGATCATGCACCGCCAGTTCAAAGTTATCCGAGGATTCCAGAACATCGCAGGCATCGCTGAAGGCCTCCGCTACAATCGTATTCAGTACCACATTGGGCTCCGCAATGGAATCCGAAGATCCCACCATACGGAATTCAAATTTATTTCCGGTAAAGGCAAAGGGCGAGGTCCGGTTTCGGTCCGTGGCGTCCAGATCGAAGTCCGGCAGCGACGAAACGCCGGTTTCAAAGGTTCCGCCCTGAATGCTGCTGGTGGCCGTGCCGGTTTCTACCAGCTGATCAATCACGTCCTCCAGCTGGCTGCCCAGAAACATGGAGATAATCGCAGGCGGCGCTTCATTTGCTCCCAGACGATGATCGTTGCCTACCGTAGCCGCGGACTCTCTCAGCAGATCCGCGTGCCGGTCCACGGCCCGCATGATACAGGTCAGAATCAGCAGGAAACGAATATTTTCATGGGGCGTATCCCCGGGATTCAGCAGATTTTCTCCTTCCGCCGTGGTCAGGGACCAGTTGTTGTGCTTGCCGGAACCGTTGACCCCCGCAAAGGGTTTTTCGTGCAGCAGACAGACCATGTCATGTCGGTCAGCCACTTTTTTCAAAATCTCCATCACCAGCTGGTTCTGATCCGCGGCGATGTTGCACTGTCCGTAAACCGGCGCCAGTTCATGCTGTGCAGGGGCGGCCTCGTTGTGCTGGGTTTTCACCGGTACGCCCAGCTTCCAGAGTTCTTCATTGATCTCTTTCATGTAGGCGCCCACCCGCTCCCGGATGGTACCGAAATAATGGTCGTCCATTTCCTGCCCCTTGGGCGGCATGGCGCCGAATACGGTTCTGCCGGTGAAGATCAGGTCTTTCCGGCGCATGAATTTCTTTTTATCCACCAGAAAATATTCCTGCTCCGCCCCGACGGAAGGAATCACTTTCGTTGTGGTGGTATCGCCAAACAGCTTCAGCAGACGCCGGGTCTGCTGATCAATGACCTGCATGGAACGAAGCAGCGGCGTCTTTTTGTCCAGCGCTTCTCCGTTATAAGAACAGAACGCGGTGGGAATACACAGGGTCATGCCTCCTGCGTCTTTTCGAATAAAGGCCGGGGAAGTGCAGTCCCAGGTGGTATATCCTCTGGCCTCAAAGGTGGCTCTTAAGCCGCCGGAAGGAAATGAAGATGCATCCGGTTCCCCCTTGATCAGTTCTTTTCCCGAAAAACTGGTGATGGACGTGCCGTCCGGCAGCGGCGATACAAAGGAATCCTGTTTTTCCGCCGTAAATCCGGTCAGCGGCTGGAACCAGTGCGAAAAATGGGTCGCCCCTTTTTCCTCCGCCCACTTCCGCATTTCCTCCGCAATGACATTCGCAATGGAAAGGGGCATGGGTTTTCCTTCCCAGATGGTTTCTTCCAGTTCTTCGTAAACTTCTTTGGGAAGAAACTCTTTCATCACTTTGTCGTTAAAGACATTTTCCCCGTAAATTTCCGTCAACTTCATGCTGTTATTCTCCTGTACTTTCTTTTGTGAAAAAAGCTACAATATTTTCCGCGGCCGTTCTGCTCATTTCCGGAATCGACGCCAGTCGCGTCACATCTGCCTTCCGGATTTCATCGATGGAATCAAATTCCCGCATCAGCGCTTTGCGCCGTTTCGGACCCACCTGGGGAATATCGTCCAGCACGGAATGGACCTGGCTGCTGCTGCGCAGATTTCTGTGAAAGGTAATGGCAAAGCGGTGCGCCTCGTCCTGTATTCTTGTTACCAGATGAAAGGCGTCTCTGTCAAGTGCATATTCCTTTTCCTGATACAAAAGGGCTCTGGTTCTGTGGTGATCGTCCTTGACCATGCCGCAGACCGGAATAAAGATGCCCAGCTGCTCCAGCGTTTCTTCCGCCGCGTGTACCTGTCCCTTGCCGCCGTCCATCAAAATCAGATCCGGAAACCGGGTAAAGGAGGAGTATTCCCTGCCCTGTGCCTGCTCCTTTTTGCCGGAGGTAAAACGTCTGGTCAGAACCTCTTTTAAAGCACGCACATCGTCCTGCCCCTGGAAGGACTTGATCTTGAATTTCCGGTAATCGCTTTTCTTTGCCCTGCCGCTTTCAAACACCACCATGGAGCCCACGGCTTCAAAGCCGTTGAGATTGGAAATATCATAGGCTTCCAGACGGTTCAGGCAGGAAAGTCCCAATGCCTCTTCCAGGAGCCGGAGCGCCCCGATGGTCTCTTTTTCTTCCCTGGCCAGCTTTTCTCTGTCTTTTTTCAGAATCAGGGCCGCATTTTCCTCCGCCAGTTCCATCAGCCGTTCTTTCATGCCGATTTTCGGCGTTGTAATGCGCACCCGGCCTTCTTTTTTGCTGCTGAGCCAGTCGCCAATCAGCGCCGCGTCCGCAATTTCTACAGGCAGCATAATCTCATTGGGGATGTAAGGCGTACCCGAATAATACTGCGTCAGAAAATCGGAAATGACGCCGGCGATTTTATTTTCCGGCTCCTCCATTTCCCCCACATGCAGAAAATAGTGTTCTCTGCCGATCATTTTGCCGCCGCGGATAAAAAAGATCTGTACAACGCAGTCTGCTTCCTCCACGGCCGCCGCGATAATATCCTTGTCGTCGCCATCCGACCGGGTCATCTTCTGCCGCTTGGAAATCACCCGGACTTCGTTTAGCAGCGCCAGATATTCCCCCGCTTTTTCATATTCCATAGCCTCGGAAGCGGCGTTCATTTTTTCCTTCAGTTCCTTCTGTACGCCGGCGGTGTTGCCGGAAAGAAAGGCAATGACCTTATCAATATTTTCCCGGTAAGCTTCCGGCGAAATTTCCCCCTGACAGCAGCCTTTGCAGCGGCCGATGTGGTAATTCAGACAGGGCCTGCTTTTCTTCTCCTCGGGCAGCGCCTTGCTGCAGCTTCGGATCTGATACATTTTGTGCAGAAAATCTATGATTTCCCGCACCGCATAGACATTGGCATAGGGGCCGAAATATCTGGCTTTGTCCCGGGCGGTTTTTCGCGTAAACAACACCCGGGGATAGGGCTCCGACACCGTCACTTTGATAAAGGGATATGTCTTGTCGTCCGTCAGCATGGTGTTGTACTTGGGACGATAGGTTTTAATCAGGTTGCACTCCAAAATCAGCGCTTCCAGTTCGGAATCCGTGATAATATATTCAAACCGCGCGATATGCGTGACCATGTGATCGATCTTCGCGCCTTTGCTTCGGTTCTGAAAATACTGACGCACCCGGTTCTTTAATACCCGGGCTTTTCCCACGTAAATCACAGTATCCGCCGCATCATGCATCAGATATACCCCGGGACTGTCCGGCAGTTTTTTTAATTCCTCCTCCAGATCAAACAATCTCCTCTGCCGCCTCCTTAAAACCGGATTTTCCCGCTTCGCTTCAGTTCGGAAAGCTTCAGCAGCATTACCGCTGTTTTGGCGTCTCTGATTTCATTGCGCATCAGCATGGACATTGCCTCGTCAAAGGAATACCGCTCAATATCAATAAACTCTCCCGCATCCGGCTTTGCCTTTGCAAACTGCGTATCTTCCGCCAGATACAGGTGAATGATTTCCGTATCATAGGCCACAGTGGGATAGATTTCTCCCAGACTGTGCCATTTCTGACTGGTGCCGCCGGTTTCTTCCAGCAGTTCCCGTTTTGCGGCGTCGAAAGGATCTTCACCCTTTTCCAGTTTCCCGGCGGGAAATTCCAGCAATGCCTCCTGAAAGGGATACCGAAACTGCCGCACAAAGGTCAGCATGCCCTCCGCCGTCAGCGGCAGGGCGCTTACGCCGCCGCTGTGATGTACGATCTCACGGTAAGCAAGGGAGCCGTCTTCCAGCTGTACCTGATCCTTCGTCACCCGCATAATCATTCCGTCATACAACAGTGTTTCGTTTAATTTGGTCTCTTTTAAATGCATACCGCTCCCCCGTTTGCGCGCCTGTTCTTTCCTCTGCCTCAAAAGGCGCCGTGATTCTTTTTGATTATATCATAGTTTTATTTTCATTTGCAGGAAAATTTATAAAAATAACGAAAAAAGTTCTTCCATCGCCCGGTTTTTCTACGATTCGGAATCCGAAAAAGTTTGTATTTTTTGCGCGTTGTGGTATGATTGAATAAATTTGTTTGTAAAAAATTACAGAACAATTCATTTATATGCGAAAAGGAGGAAATGCAGATGCATCCCGTTCTTGAAGAAATTCAAAAAATCGGTATTGTACCCGTGGTTGTCTTAAACGACGCCAATGATGCAAAACCGCTGGCCGAAGCCCTGGTCAAAGGCTCTCTGCCCTGCGCGGAGGTTACCTTCCGTACCGCTGCGGCGGAAGAATCCATTAAAATCATGACCGAAGCCTATCCGGAAATGCTCATCGGCGCAGGTACGGTGCTCACCACCGGGCAGGTAGACCGGGCGGTAGCCGCCGGCGCGAAATTTATCGTCAGCCCCGGCCTCAACCCGAAAACCGTCCGCTACTGTCAGGAAAAAAATATTCCGGTGGTTCCGGGCGTAGCCAATCCCAGCGACATCGAAGCCGCGCTGGATCTGGGGCTTGAAACCGTAAAGTTTTTCCCGGCGGAAGCCCTGGGAGGCCTGAAAATGATCAAGGCCATGGCGGCGCCTTATACCAGCGTTACCTTCATGCCCACCGGCGGCATCAACGCGGACAACATCCGCGCCTATCTCGACTTCCCCAGGATTCTTGCCTGCGGCGGCAGCTGGATGGTCAGCGCTGCGCTGGTGAAAGAGAAAAAATTTGATGAAATCGAGGCTCTGACCCGTCAGGCGGTTAATGAGATGCTGGGCTTTGAGCTGAAACATGTGGGTATCAACTGCAGCAGCGAAGCAGAAGCCGACGCCACCGCCAAATCCTTTGAAGATCTCTTCGGATTCGGCAGACGCCCCGGCAACACCGCCATCTTTGCAGGCAGCTATATCGAATGTACCAAGACGCCTTATATGGGGGACAAGGGACATATCGCCGTGGGCACCAACGATCTGCCCCGGGCCATTGCCTATCTGGCGCGAAACGGCTATGCCTTTGCCGAAAATTCCGAGAAATATGACAAAAACGGCAATATGACGGCCATCTATCTGAAAGACCAGATCGGCGGTTTTGCCGTACACCTTCTGCAAAAATAAGAAACAGATCAGGAGATTATGTATGAGTAAGAAAATTGTTACCTTTGGAGAGATTATGCTGCGTCTGGCTCCGGCCGGCTATTACCGTTTCGTACAGGTAGACGAATACGGCGCCACCTTCGGCGGCGGCGAGGCCAATGTGGCCGTTTCCCTGGCCAATTACGGCTTTGACGCGAAATTTGTTACCAAACTTCCGAAACATGAAATCGGACAGGCCGCGGTCAATTCCCTCCGCAAATACGGTGTGGACACCTCCGACATCGTCCGGGGCGGCGACCGGGTAGGCATCTACTATCTGGAAAAAGGCGCCAGCCAGCGTCCTTCCAAGGTCATCTATGACCGGGCCGGTTCTTCCATTGCCACCGCTGCGAAAGAAGATTTTGACTGGGACAGGATCTTTGAAGGCGCGTCCTGGTTTCATTTCACCGGTATCACCCCGGCGCTGAATGATGAAACCGCAGCCATCTGTCTGGAAGCCTGCAAGGCTGCAAAGGCGAAAAACATCACCGTCAGCTGCGACCTGAACTACCGAAACAAACTCTGGTCCAAGGAAAAAGCCGGAGAAGTTATGGCGAAGCTCTGCGAATACGTGGACGTCTGCATCGCCAACGAAGAGGACGCTTCCGACGTCTTCGGCATCAAGTCCACAGATACCGACGTTACCACCGGCAAGCTGAACCGGGAAGGCTACAAGGATGTGGCCAGACAGCTGGCAGAGCGCTTCGGTTTCAGCAAGGTGGCCATCACCCTGCGGGAATCTATTTCCGCCAATGACAACAACTGGTCCGCGCTGCTCTATGACGGGACCAACTACTGCTTCAGCAAACAGTATGCCATGCATATCGTGGACCGCGTCGGTGGCGGAGACAGCTTCGGCGGCGGCCTGATTGCCGCTTCCCTTTCTGGTTACGACACCCAGGAAACCATCGAGTTTGCAGTGGCAGCCAGCTGCTTAAAGCACTCCATTGAAGGGGATTTCAACATGGTCAGCATGGACGAAGTCTTAAAGCTGGCCCAGGGCGACGGCTCCGGCCGCGTACAGCGCTAAAGTTTCATTTGGAAATGAAAAACTCCGGTGTGCAAAACACATCGGAGTTTTTTTATGTCTGTCATATGGTTTATTCCTGCGGTTTTGTTTCCAACGCCTGGGCATCGGTGAACCTCCGCAGAAACCGTTTCGTGCTTTCTTCCTTCGGCGATTCAAAAAATGCCTTTGCTTCCTGTTCTTCCACGATCACGCCGTCTTCCATGAAGACGATCCGGTTGGCGGCTTCCTTTGCGAAGCTCATTTCATGGGTCACTACCACCATAGTGGTGCCTTCCCTGGCCAGCATTTTCATCACGTCCAGCACTTCCCCGGTGAGTTCCGGATCCAGCGCCGACGTAGGCTCATCAAACAGGATGACTTCCGGCGACGCCGCAATGGCCCGGGCAATGGCCACCCGCTGCTGCTGTCCGCCGGACAGCTGGTCGGGATAATAGTCCGCGTGATCCAGCAGTCCCACTTTTTCCAGCATATTGGAGGCAATCTCTCTGGCATTCGCCTTGGGCATATGTCTTGCCGTCGTCAGGCCTACCATCACATTTTTCAGCGCCGTCTGATTCCGGAACAGATTGTAGCTTTGAAATACGAAGCCCATTTTCATGCGCAGCGCCCGGATTTCTCTGCCCCGCACTTTGCGCATGTCTTTCCGGAAATCGTCAAACAAAATTTCGCCCTGATCCGCTTTTTCCAGAAAACTGATACACCGAAGCAGGGTGGTCTTGCCCGCGCCGCTGGTGCCCAAAACC
>CANRJG010000028.1 GCA_947630875.1 uncultured Lachnospiraceae bacterium | reverse complement strand
CACTCACCGTTGCGCTTTACCATTACGCCAAAGAAAACGCGGATTTTGCCGTTGCTTTTTCCATTGCGACGATTCTGCTGATCCTGACATGCATCATCAATTTGTCCGCGAGTTTTCTGGGTAAGAAACTGAGGAGGAATTGACCTATGGCTGAAACTATTCTTTCTGCAAGGAATCTTGACTTTTATTACGGGGAAACGTACGCCTTGAAGAATATCAGTTTTGATATTCCCGAACACAATATCACGGCTCTGATCGGGCCCTCCGGCTGCGGGAAGTCCACATTTCTGCGAACGATCAACCGGATGAATGACCTGATTGAAGGGGTAAAAGTGACAGGTTCCCTGACCTATCGGGGTGAAGAAATTTATGCCCCCGATCGGGATGTGACGGCACTTCGCAGGAATATCGGCATGGTATTTCAGAAACCAAACCCGTTTCCCATGTCCATCTACGACAACGTGGCTTACGGCCCGCGTACCCACGGAATCCGCGCAAAGGCAAAGCTGGACGAGATTGTAGAGCAGTCTTTGCGGGATGCGGCGATCTGGGACGAAGTAAAGGGCCGGCTGAAAAAGAACGCACTGGGCCTTTCCGGCGGACAGCAGCAGCGGCTTTGCATAGCCCGCGCGCTTGCAGTAAAGCCGGATGTCCTTCTGATGGATGAGTCCACTTCTGCCCTTGATCCGATTTCCACTTCAAAAATTGAAGATCTGGCCATAGAGCTGAAAAAAAGCTATACCATTGTCATTGTGACCCACAATATGCAGCAGGCAGTACGAATTTCGGACAAAACGGCTTTTTTCCTTTTGGGAGAACTGATCGAATATGGGGATACGGAGAAACTGTTTTCGGGACCGGCGGACAAGCGCACCGAGGACTATATCACAGGGAGGTTTGGTTAATGAGAACACGATTTGACGAGCAGCTGAACACACTGCATCAGGAATTGATCCGGATGGGTGCACTGTGCGAAGAAGTGATTTCGCTGGCAGCGTCCGCGCTGATCCAAAAAGATGATGCGCTGGCAGCGAAGATCGCGCCGCTGGACCATGAAATTGATGAAAAGGAACGACAGATCGAATCTGTCTGCCTGCGGCTTCTGTTGCAGCAGCAGCCGGTGGCACGGGATCTCCGGCAGATATCCGCTGCCCTGAAAATGGTAACGGATATGGAGAGGATCGGGGATCAGGCGGAGGATGTCGCAGAGATCCTGCCTTTTCTCAACGGAAGAACACTTCCGGAACATATTCAGATCCGGGAAATGGCCAAAGAAGCATCGCAAATGGTCACAAACAGTGTAGACGCCTATGTGAAACAGGATACGGCCATTGCCGAAGCGGTGATTGCTGCCGATGACATTGTGGATGATTATTTTATTGCAATTAAAAACAGCTTGATTTCCTTAATTGCGCAGAATCCCAATGAGGGAGAATATGCGCTGGATCTGCTGATGGCAGCGAAATATTTTGAACGGATCGGGGATCATGCCACAAACATTGCAGAATGGGTACAGTTTTCCGTTACCGGCGAAAAGAATACCCCACAGGAAGTCAATTGAAAAAGACATAGACCGTGATTATAATATACAGGGGATTTGGATGTAATTCTTTTATGAATTCATTTGTTCTGTCCGGCGGAAAGGAAGTGGTTGTTATGATTTTTTGTGTTGAGGATGACAGCGGAATCCGTGATTTAATGATTTATACTTTAAATTCCGCAGGATTTGAGGCGAAAGGGTTCCCGGATGGCGCGTCATTTGATCAGGCGCTTTCAGAACAGAATCCGGAACTGGTGATTCTGGATATCATGCTCCCCGGGGAAGACGGAATCAGCATTTTGAAGCGGCTCCGGGCGGAAGGCAATATGGTGCCGGTGATCATGGCCACCGCAAAGGGAACGGAATACGACAAAGTGATCGGGCTGGATCTGGGCGCCGACGATTATCTGACAAAGCCTTTCGGAATGATGGAACTGGTGTCGCGTGTCAAGGCGCTGCTGCGGCGGACGCATCCGGCAGAAGAACGGGCAGTCCTTTCCTTTGATCATATACAAATGGATACGGTACAACATACTGTTACGGCAGACGGAAAACGCGTGGAACTGACCTTGAAGGAATACGAACTGCTGCGAAAATTCATGGAAAATCCGGGCAAAGCGTTCACAAGAGACCAGCTTCGGCTCAGCGTCTGGGGCGACGACTATGCAAGCGAGACGCGTACCGTAGATGTGCATGTGGGCACATTGCGTACAAAACTGGGGTGCTGCGGCGGAAATATCCGAACCGTGCGCGGCGTCGGGTATCGTTTGGAGGCAGATCAATGACAAAGCGAATTTTCAGATCCATCGCCCTTGTGGCCATGGCGGTATTCCTGGCTTCTGTACTGTTGTTTCTCTGTGTTCTTTATAATTATTTCGAAAACATTCAACAGAATAGTTTAAAAACACAGACAGTACTGGCTGCACGGGGTGTGGAAGATGTCGGCGCGGCGTATTTTGAAGGACTGGATACAAAGGGGTATCGCATCACATGGATTGATGCAGACGGCGATGTGCTTTTCGACAGTAAAGCATCCACTGATACCATGGAAAATCACCTGGAACGGGAAGAAATGAAAGAGGCTCTGGCAACAGGATACGGGGAAAGCGCACGTTATTCCGCTACCTTAATGGAACGTACCTTGTACAGTGCCATGCGTTTGGAGGACGGAACGGTAGTGCGCCTTTCCATTGCTCAAAATACGATGCTGACCTTACTCCTTGGAATGGCACAGCCAATTCTGATAATTGTTGCGATCGCCATAGCGCTGTCTTTCTTTCTGGCATACCGGCTTTCCAGACATATTACAGAACCCTTGAACCGTCTGAATCTGGACGATCCGCTGAATAATGAAGGCTACGATGAACTTTCGCCGCTTCTGCGCCGGATCGACGTTCAGCAGCGGCAGATTCGTCTGCAGGCAGAGGAGCTTCAAAAAAAACAGGAAGAATTTGAAGCAGTTACAGAAAATATGACGGAGGGCATTGTGGTGCTCAATCCCAAGGGGATCATTTTGAGCATTAACTCCGCAGCGGCCCGTCTGTTTGATACGACGAAAGCCTGTATCGGACAGCATATGCTGTCGGTGAATCGGAGCATGGAAGTATCCGATTTGCTTTCAGAACTGGAAAAGGGTGTTCCCTCGGAAAAAATAATCGGGTTAAAAGGCAGAAAATATCAACTGGATGTAAGCCCCGTATCTGAAGATGGAAACGTAACCGGTGCTGTGCTTCTTGTGCTTGACATTACGGAAAAAGCGCAGGCGGAGCAGATGCGGCAGGAATTTACGGCAAATGTTTCCCATGAATTGAAAACACCACTGCAGATTATAGCCGGTTCAGTGGAGCTTTTGTCCAATGGCATTGTGAAAGAGGAAGACCGCATGGGATTCTACACCCGAATTCAAGGAGAAGCACAGCGGATGATCCGGCTGGTAGAAGATATTATCCGCCTTTCTCATCTGGATGAGGGTGCGGATGAAATGAAGCGTGAAAATGTGGATCTGTTTGCCTTGGCCAATGAAACCGTAAAATCACTGCAGGCCGAAGCAGAAAACGCGCAGATTACCATGCGTCTGGAAGGAACACCTGCCATCCTATATGGCATCCCACAGCTGCTGCGAAGTCTGATTTTTAATCTTTGTGACAACGCCATCAAGTACAATCGGGCAGGCGGCACGGTGGCTGTGCAGGTGAAAGCAGAGAAGGAAAGGGCGATTCTTTCAGTTTCCGATACCGGTATCGGCATTTCTCCGGAACATCAGAACCGCATTTTTGAACGGTTCTACCGGGTGGACAAGAGCCGCTCCAAAGAACTGGGAGGCACGGGCCTGGGTCTGTCCATTGTGAAACACGCCGCACGGCTGCACGAAGCGGAAATTGTACTAAACAGCGCAGAAAACGAGGGAACAACGATTACCGTCACATTTCCCATGCCGAATTGACCTTTCATATCCGGTACTGGAAAGAAATCAGCCCTTTATTTGTTTTTTAGATTGGTCATATGCCAAACTCTCTTTCCAGAGCAGTGTCAACTTCGTCCGGGGTATAGGGTTTGCCGGATTTTAGTGATTGTATTCCTTTCATCAATTCACTGTCCAGTTCCGTGCGGCTCATACTGCCGATCACTGTGGGCTTTTCGGAGGGCAGGCGCAGATCCAGAGGGAAGCGCTTTGTCAGTACAATTTGGCTGTAAAGCATTTGGATGGCGCTGGATGGAGATATGCCAAGCTGATTCAAAATGCTTTCAGCATTTTCTTTCAAGTTGTTATCAATTCTTGCGTAAACCGCAGATGTATTTGCCATGAATATCACACTCCTTTTTCTATAGCATATCCGATTTCAAATGTAAATGCAAGCAAATGCAGGCAATTTAACACAAAATGGACAGACGGCCAAAAAAGGAGCTGCTTTATCATTCATTAGAAATGACTGCCAGCGCTCTTTTTCGCTTTACAATACAGGTCTGGTAAATGATCAGAAGGGAAATACATATTTTGAGCAGGAAATTTAATGCGGTATTCATGGACACAAATTCTGCGGCCCACCGGATATTTGCATATACCGTCCAAAAGATCCGTAGTATTTCCCATCCTGAGACGGCTATTAATGTCCAGTACAGGAAAGAAGCCATTTTCGCTTTATAAAAATATTGAAATGCGGCGATGGCGCCTGCCAGGTATGGCACAATCAGCAGTAAATCCATCACAATGGTTTTCCGGCCCAGACCGGGAACGGTGATGCGAAAACTGTTCGTCAGGCATAGTGAGAAAAAATAAACAGCGATGGATACGCCGGTTTTCTTTGGCGTAAGCCTTCCTTTGAATGCCCAGAGAAAGCCGCAGACAAAAACAACTGTCTGAATGAGCAATCCCAGCAAATTTACGACGATCAGCAGCAGGTCATCCAGTGACACATCCAAAAATGCAGCCAGTTTTTTTGCCGTGATCAAGTCGGGGTATCTGTCGCCGCGTTCCCATCTGGAAACGGCCTGTCTCGTTACATAAAGGTGTTCCGCCAGGGTCTGCTGCGTCATGCCTTTTGCCTCTCGTGCTTTTTTTAACTGTTCGCCAAATTCAACCATTTCAAACAGCTCCTTTCGATTTGCTTTGATTTCATTATCGCTGATACCACCCGGATGCGCAAGCAACACCCCATCAAAATCATGTCACCGAAATGGTGCCCGCGCAGCTAAGATAAATTTGTGGGAGCGCGGTATTTTAATATTTCAGAAACAAAACTTGAAAGTTTCACAAACATTCCGGCAGTACAATACAATCATCAAGTGAAAGATCACTGGAAAAAGCTGGAGGTGTATTTCTATGAAAAAGAAAAACTTTGTGACTCTGATCATGAGCGTGGTGGGCGGACTTCTCTTTGCCCTCGGTATGTGTATGGGCCTTATCCCGGAATGGAACGCGCTGAAGCCCGGTATTGTGGTCGGCACAGTCGGCGCGGTGATCCTGCTGGCCATGGTGCTTATCCGCAGAAAGATGGATGGTAAGCCCATGATCGTCCTAAACGGCAGGACCATCGGGACAACGCTTTTCGGTGTTCTCGGCGCAATTGTTCTCGGCGTGGGAATGTGCATGGTCATGGTGTGGGATATGCTGGTCTGGGGCATCGTCGTCGGTATTATCGGGATCGTTCTGCTGCTCTGCCTGATCCCTGTCATCAAAGGACTGAAGTAGGAGGTACAGATCATGAAGAAACTCATCATTCCCGCAATAGTAACAGCCGTAGCCGGTGCTGCAGCGGCAGTCATCGCGGTCATTCGCCGCAGGTCGGCAAATCAATATTGAATATACAGGAGAATTTTATCATGGCAAAGTCAAAGTTCGTAAAAGCAAACGAAAAAATTGCCGACGCAGTTGTCGGCGGGTACAAAAAAATTGAGGACGGCGTGGTAGACGCATACAAGAAAGTCGAGGACGGCTTTGTGGATCAGTTCCTGACCCACGAGGGCGAAACCGTGGAGGATGCAAAAAAACGTCTCGCAAAGGCAAGCCGAAACGCCGGAAAATAGGAAAAACCGATTTTGCGTCGCACATACTTCATCTGTGCGGCGCATATTTTTTGAAAAAATTTCTGTAAAGCGGGAAACCCAAACAAAACTTTAACATTTGGGTGTTATAATATGACTTACAAGAAGTTCGTTTGCCTGCAAGGACGAACTTCGTAAGTCAGTGACAGAATCGAAGATTCTGGAGTGAATTCATGGAGGGACACATTATGTTTCAAATACTTGTCGTGGAAGATGACAAAGACCTGAACCGCACGGTTTGTTCTTTTCTGAACGGCAGCGGTTATCAGGCGGTGGGATGTTTCGATGCAAAGGAAGCCTACGATGCTATGTACGGAAATACATTTGACCTGATTGTCTCCGATATTATGATACCCGGAATCGACGGTTACGAGTTCGCGAAAACGGTGCGCACGCTTAACGAGGAAATCCCGATCCTATTTATGACGGCGCGGGACGATTTTGCCTCCAAGCAAAAGGGTTATCGCATCGGGATCGACGATTACATGGTGAAGCCCATCGACTTAGACGAGCTTTTCCTGCGGATCGGGGCGCTTTTGCGCCGGGCAAAGATCGCCACTTCTCACAAGCTGGAGATCGGAAAGCTCAGGCTGGACATGGACGAACGCACGGCGGTTTATGACGGTGAGGAAATCTCTCTGACGACACGGGAGTTTAATATCCTATATAAACTCTTGTCCTATCCCGGCAAGACCTTCACCCGCACCCAGCTCATGGACGAGTTTTGGGACGCGGAAACAAATACCGCGCCGAGAGCAGTTGACGTTTACATGACAAAACTGCGCGGGAAGTTTGAAGCCTGCGACGAGTTTGAACTGAAAACCGTTCACGGACTGGGCTATAAGGCGGTGGTGAAATGAGCAGGGAAAAGAAGCGTCTGCTTGCCGCCATACGCCGGTATGTCGTGTTCTTTTTGCTGATCGCGTTTGTCATCTCCTGCTGTATGCTGCTTTTTCTTCACACCATGCAGACATCGGTGGAGATCTCTTTTACCGAAAAGGGCATAAAAACTGCTGCGATCCTGACGATGGGAAATGTGCTTTTGCTCAGCCTGCTCTGTACCGTCATAGATGCTGTACGCCGTAAGTTTACGATAGAGCGCCCGGTGCGCCAAATCGTAAGGGGCGCAGAAAAGCTCATGCGCGGCGATTTTTCCGCCCGCATTGCACCGCTTCCCGGCCTTGTGGGTGAGGAAGGTTTTGACATTATCATCGACTATTTCAACCGCATGGCGGAGGAACTTTCCGGCGTGGAGACTTTGCGGACGGATTTCATCGCCAACGTGTCTCATGAACTCAAAACGCCGCTGGCCGTCATGCAGAATTACGGAACCATGCTCCAAAGTCCCGACCTGACCGAGGCGCAGCGGATGGAGTACGCTAAGGCAATCACCGAGCAGTCTCGCCGCCTCGCGGATCTTATTTCGAATATTTTGAAGCTGAACCGGCTGGAAAACCAGCAGATTTTTCCCGCCGCAAAACGGTACAATCTTGGCGAACAACTTGCCGAGTGCCTTTTGAACTTTGAAAGCACATGGGAGAAAAAGAACATCGACATTGCAACGGATCTCGAAGAAGAAGTATTTGTGGAATCGGACGATGAGCTGCTGTCCCTCGTCTGGAACAATCTGTTCTCCAACGCCCTGAAATTTACGGAAGCCCAAGGCACGGTATCCGTGACGCTGAAAACGGAGGGAGATCATGCTACTGTCCGGGTGACAGACACCGGCTGCGGTATTTCAAAGGAAACCGGTAAGCACATCTTTGAAAAATTCTATCAGGGTGACACCTCCCACGCCACCCAGGGCAACGGCCTGGGACTGGCGCTGGTGAAACGGGTGGTGGATATTGTCGGCGGGGATATTTCCGTGGAGAGCGAGGTCGGAAAGGGCAGTATCTTTACCGTGAAAATCAGGAGGACAGCGGATGGAGAAATGCAAAGAGATTCTTAAAAAGATATTCTGCCTGCCTCCGCTTTGGACGGCAGCTGCGGCGCTTTTGGGCTATGGCTTTGTGCTTGCGGTGGCGGTGTTCCACATACAGAACCCCATCCTGCAATACGCTTCCTATATCGCCTCCGCCTATGCGCTGATCGTTACAATTACGGGATTTGTTTATATTCCCCCGGCAATCGCCCGCATCAGAAAATTTGTTTCCGATCATCCGCTGATGAAAAAATTCCGTTCTACCAAGTTGGGCGAAAAATATATGACCGATGTGCGCTTCCGGGCGGGCGTCTCGCTGTATCAGGGCTTTTTCGTAAATCTTTTGTATATCGGCATGAAGCTGGTGTCCGGTATTATGTACCGCTCTCTGTGGTTCGTCGCTTTGGCAGTCTATTATATCCTGCTTGCCATAATGCGCTTTATGCTCCTGCGGCGGCTGAATGTGCAGGACGAAGCATCGGAACTGCGCCGTTACCGGCTGTGCGGGATCATGCTTCTGTTTATGAATCAGGCGCTGATCGGCATCGTTGTTTTCATGGTACAGCAAAACCGGGGCTTTGATTATCCGGGACTGCTGATCTACGCCATGGCTGCTTATTCCTTTTATGCTGTCACGGTTGCCATTATCAATATTGTAAAGACCCGAAAGCAAAAAAGCCCCATCCTGTCGGCAGCCAAGGCCATTAACTTCGTTGCGGCGCTGGTGTCGATTCTGTCTCTTGAAACCGCTATGCTGGCGCAGTTCGGCGGAAACGACGATCCGATGTTCCGGCAGGCTATGACCGGCGCGACGGGCGGCGGCGTCTGTACCATTGTGATCGGGATGGCGATCTATATGATCTGGCAGGCAAATAAAAATCTGAAAAAGATGGAAATTAACAATTCTCAAACATAACTTGAATGTTTCGCAAACAGTTGCCTGGTACAATATCCGTAGAAACCTGAAAGGAGTAATGCATCATGGAAGATAAGAAAGAAACCTTCACTTATACCTATTCCGCAAAGGAGCAGGAAGAAATCAAGAAGATTCGGGACAAATACGAGCCCACGACAAAAGAAGAAACCCCGATGGAGCAGCTTCGCCGTCTGGACGAGAGCGCTACAAAGGGCGCAACTGTCGTCTCACTGATCATCGGGATCATCGGCACCCTGATTTTTGGCACAGGGATGTGCTGCACGATGGTGCCCGGCTGGAAAACATATTTCGTTCCGGGCATCGTAATTGGCGTGGTGGGCATCATCGGCGTAATCGCAGCCTATCCGATCTACAGCCACATGGTCAGACGCAAGCGGGCAAAGCTGGCCCCGGAAATCATGCGGCTGTCGGATGCGCTGATGCAGTGAAAATAAGAAAAACAAGTTATGACAGCAAGCGGCACTGGGGTATATGTGCGGATAAAAAAGAGATAACCGGTGCTTATCCGGTGAATAACATCCCGATATTTGGATTCCTTCGACCATGTCCATATAATAAAACAGTATTCTGAATATTGATAGGAGGAAGGCTTATGCGAAGCATAATCGGAATGCCTTCCGACGATTTGGCAGGTGCGCTATTTAAGCGCGCGTGCCGTTACCTTAATTGGAGGAATGTATATGATTACAGCGATTACAGGAAGCGGTTTTGGGGACGAAGGGAAAGGCAAAATAACGGATTTTTTGGCGGAGAAAGCGGACATTGCAGTACGGTTCCAAGGCGGAGCAAACGCCGGCCATACCATCATAAATGATTTTGGGAGATTTGTTTTGCGCCTCCTTCCTTCCGGAGTATTTCACCACAATGTCGAAAATATGATCGCAAGTGGTGTGGCGTTTGACGCAGATATTTTTTTCTCCGAATTGGAAATGCTGAAAGAAAAAGGCGTCAAAGCACCGAAAATTCTTGTTTCGTCCCGTGCGCAGCTGCTTTTGCCTGTCCATAAACTGCAAGACAAATTAGAAGAAGAACGCCTCGGAAAAAACAAATTTGGTTCCACACTTTCCGGTATATGGCCATTTTACTCCGACAAATTCGCAAGAAGAAACATACAGATATCCGAGTTGTATTCAGAGAATCTTAAGAGTATCGCCGGCCGTTTTTGCGAAGATAAAAACATCTGCTTCAAAGCTTTTTACGGCATTGAAAATGCGGTTTCTTATCCTGATCTGCTGAATTATTTATATGACTTAAAGGCCCGTCTTTCCCCGTATTTGTGCGACTGTCCCTACTATATGAACGAGGCGATAAAAGAAGGAAAAGAAATTCTGTTGGAGAGCCAGCTTGGCTCTCTTCGGGATATCGAAAACGGGATTTACCCTTATGTCACTTCTTCTTCGCCACTTGCGGGATTTGGAAGCGTAAGTGCGGGAATTCCTCCCTATGAGATTCAATCCGTTGTATCTGTTGTGAAGGCATATAATACGAGTGTGGGAGAAGGCCCTTTGGTGGGAGAATTATTCGGAAGCGCCGCTGATACGCTTCGCAGACGGGGCGGCGATCAGGGCGAGTTCGGCGCCAATACCGGACGGCCCCGCAGAATGGCGTGGTTTGACTGTGTTTCCACCAGATATGGCTGTATGCTGCAGGGCGCAACGGAAATCGCATTAACAAATCTGGATGTCCTCGGATATTTGGATAGAATCCCTGTTTGTGTAAGTTATCATACAAACGGAAAAATCACAAAGAATTTCCCGCAAACATATCTGCTCAGAGACGCTCAGCCTGTTTATGAATATCTGAATGGCTGGCATTGCGATATTTCGGGGTGTTCTCAATATAATGAACTGCCGGAGGCGGCAAAAGACTATATCCGTTTTATTGAGGACCAAATTGGCGTACCCGTATCGATTATTTCGGTTGGTCCGAAACGAAATCAGACAATATTTCGGCATAGCGGAGTTGGAAATAAGCTGTAATTATGCTATAATAAATATGACATAATATTGACTTATGGAGGCCGCGAATGAATATCAATTATGATTGGTACAAAATATTTTGCTGTGTAGCCGAGCATGAAAACATCACACTCGCTTCAGAAAAACTATTCATTTCACAGCCGGCCGTAAGCCAAAGCATTTCACGGCTTGAGGAAACGGTCGGCTGTGCACTTTTCCTTCGTACACCGAAGGGGGTAAAACTTACCGCTGAGGGTCGGGTTTTATATAAGTACGCTGCAGCCGGGATTGCGGCATTTTCCGAAGGGGAACGACGACTGACAGCGATGTTGCGCCTTGACATCGGGGAAATACGTATTGGGGCAAGCGATATGACATTGGAGTTCTGCCTGCTCCCGTATCTGGAAGCGTTTCATAAAAAGTACCCGAATATCAATATTGCGATTACCAATAATCCTACCCCGCGAACCTTAGAATTACTAAGGCAAGGGGAAATTGATTTTGCCGCTGTAAGCGGACCGCTGGCCTGCCCTGAACTCGATGTGTTTCCCGTTCGTCAAATCAGGGATATTTTTATTTGCGGAGGCAAAATGCGCGTCGCCGAAGCGGCGCAAATTTCAGACTTGAAAGATGATTTGATTTTATTGGAAAGCAATACAAGCACAAGGCTGTTTTTAGATAATGAATTTCGCCGGCGCGGATTCACGGCAGCGCCCAAATTTGAACTGGCAACCAGTTCGCAAATCGTCAGTTTCGCGGCACGTAACATGGGCGTTGGGTGTGTTGTATCCGATTTTGCCGAAAACGCGATTTCTAACGGTGAGGTGCACGAGATTGTTGTTTCCGATCCATTGCCGCCGCGCCAAATATACGTTGCGCAAGGAACTGATCTGCATTCCAAAGCGGCAGATGAACTTTTGAAAATGATTCTGTCCAAATGACTTTCCCTTGTTTCGGCGCATAAGGGCAAAAATGAGAATTTTAAAATTTCTTTGGAAAAATATTGACACTGTGTCAGAATGGTGCTACAGTAAATGTACTGACACGGTGTCAAAACATTTTTGCAAGTCGGGAGGATGCTGAAATATGAAGAAAAATGTTGGATCGTTACTGGCGCTTTATCCCATGCCGGTGACAATCATCGGTGCGATGAACGGCGAGAAACCTACATGGACATTGGTGGCTCATATTGGCATTATCGGACACGACCGGGTGCTGGTGAGTCTCGCTGCGCCGCACTTTATCAACGGGTGTATCAAAGAGACGAAAAAGCTGTCAATCAACCTTGTGGATGAAGCCATGCTGCCGGAGGCCGACTATGTGGGATCGGTCAGCGGAGCAAAGACGGATAAATCCGCTGTGTTTGCATATAATCTTGGGGATGCGGGAACGCCAGTCATTCGCAAATCTCCTTTGACGATTGCGTGCAGCGTTCAGGATGTTTATAACACGCCGAATTTTGAAAGCTTCATCTGTACCATTGACAACACTTATGTGGCTGAGGAGCATCTGAATGAAAAAGGCAAAGTGGATTATGAGACCCTGAAACCGGTGCTGTTTGAGTTCCCCACCTATCAATATCTGAAAACCGGCGAAGTAATCGGAAAATGTCTGTCGTTCAAAAAGACGACAGGGAGCGAAAAGGCATGAGCAGAGGCAGTTTTTTCAGGAGAGGGCAGGAAGAATGAAATACGCAAAATTAGGTAAATCCGATTTGAACGTTTCCCGTATCTGCATGGGCTGTATGGGTTTCGGCAACGCCGCTTCGGGGCAGCACAGCTGGACGGTGGACGAGACGCAGACCCGCAAGATCATCAGGCGTGGGCTGGATTTGGGAATCAACTTTTACGATACTGCCATTGTCTATCAGAACGGCACCAGTGAGCAGTATGTGGGCAAGGCCCTCAGGGATTTCGCGAAGCGGGACGATTATGTCATTGCCACAAAATTCACGCCCCGGACACAGGATGAGATCGATGCGGGAGTCAGCGGGCAGAAGCATATTGAAAATTATCTGAATCAAAGTCTGAAAAATCTCGGCATGGACTATGTGGACCTTTATATCTGTCACATGTGGGACTATCACACGCCCATGGAGGAGATTATGGAGGGACTCAATAACGCCGTGAAGTTCGGTAAGACCCGTTACATCGGCATTTCCAACTGTTTCGCCTGGCAGCTGGCCAAAGCCAATTTCTACGCCCGGCAACACGGCCTTACGGAGTTTGTGTCCATCCAGGGACATTACAACCTGATTGCCCGGGAGGAAGAGCGGGAGATGACGCCTTTCTGTAAAGATCAGAATATTGCCATGACGCCCTACAGTGCCCTTGCCGGCGGACGGCTCTCCAAACGTCCCGGAGAAACATCAAAACGTTTGGAACAGGACGCTTACGCGAAATTCAAATACGACGCCACAGCCGAGGCGGATGGCCGCATTATCGCCCGCGTGGCGGAACTGGCCGACAAGCGCGGCGTTTCCATGACGGAAATCTCTCTGGCATGGCTGCTGACTAAGGTGACCTCTCCGGTGGTGGGCGCGACAAAGTTCTCCCATGTTGAGGGCGCGGCCAAGGCCGTGGAACTGGAACTGACGCAGGACGAGATCGACTATCTTGAAGAATTATATGTGCCCCATGCGCTGGCAGGCGTGATGGCACAGAACGGCAAACAGAAGGCAGGAAATGTTGTGTAGGAGGAAGGCTTATGCGAAGCATAATTTTCAATGCCTTCCGACGACTTGGCAGGTGCGCCCCAGGCGCGCGTGCCGATACCTTAATCGTAATAAGGAGGATTATACCATGGAAAAAATCACACAAACCGCAGGCAGAAATCAACTGGGAGACTTTGCGCCGGATTTCGCACACTTCAACGATGACATTCTCTTTGGAGAGAACTGGAACAACCCCGACATTGACTTGAAAACCAGATGCATCATTACCGTTGTGGCGCTGATGTCTTCCGGAATTACCGATTCATCGCTGACGTATCATCTGGAAAACGCCAGGGCACACGGTGTAACGAAAGCGGAGATCGCAGCCATCGTGACCCATGTGGGCTTCTACGTGGGCTGGCCGAAGGCATGGGCAGTGTTCCGCTTGGCGAAGGACGTTTGGAATGAGGCAGAGCCGGCGGATGATAAACAGCAGGAGGTTTGAAATGAGAATGAGAGAGCCGGATGGACAGCCTGGAGAAAGAGCGGGAGAGGAAGGAGATCCAGTATGACATTTTCAGCGGCTTCCTTGCGGGACTCAGCGAAACGGGGGGACTGCCGGTGGACTTCAATGAAAAGCTGTTCCACAGGCTTGTGGATTACGCAACAGTCTATCCGAACGACAGGGCGGTTTTCACCTCCCGCAACGGAGTGGAAGTCGGGACGGAGATTTAAAGAAAGCAACGACCGGGACATCGGGTTTGTGCCAGATGCCTCCAGCCGTTTTTTTCTGTGTGAAAATGCCTATGGAATAAGGGTGTGTTGGGGTGGTAGATTCTTTTGTCAATGGGTAAAACTATAAAATATTAGATAATGTATATTACTCTTCAACAACGTCATAGCATTCGTTAATTGATAATCTGTTGTATAATCTAATTTGCTCCATAATATATGGTTCAGATACCATTGCCAGTAAACTGCTTGTATTATACCTTGCAACAAGCGGAGTTGCATTTCCCATGTAGTCCAAGTTGCCATCATTGAAAAAAAATTGTTTCACAGGTATCGTTGAAAATAATTCTTCAGGTAGTTTATGCTTTGCGTTTGGATTATGAAAGATAAACACACCATCTGCCAAATGCTCTGGATTGTTACTGGATACGATTTGAAGTTGGTATTTCCATTGTACATTGTTCTTTCTTATATTATAAACAGTATTCAGACTGGACATATTATTGGAAATTGATAAAGAAGTCAGCTTTCCTATAGTTACGGTACACGAGTAAATAATAGCAGAAATATCACTATAACTTGGATTGTTAAATATTCCTATTGAAATACTTGAATCTTTGGTTCCCGGTTTTATAATGGAGTCTTTCTGATAATACATTTCTGAATTAGCATCAAAATACATCCCATATAATAATGCAAGCATTGAATAGATATATTCTCTCCCATAGTTAACCTGGTCGTATGAACTAAGTGCGATTACAAACGGAACTTCCTCTCTCACCCATTCCCTTTTCAAATAAGAATCACGATATTTTTTAATCTTGCTATGTACTGCATTAGAATCTCTTGTTATTGACTCATTTAGTTCTTCATAGAACATATCATGCAGATAAGGTGGGCGTAATATAGACAACGGATCTTCTATTGTACGTTTGCTCTCAGGCTTGCCGCCCTCCTTTATATTTGAAACAACGGCTTCTACATACATATCAGTTGGTGCGTTGATTATAAAGTCAGGCATCTGATGACTTTGATCTAATGTAAAGCCAGCCTCTTGAAATAGTTTGAACAGGAAAAACTCCCAAAAGCACGAGTGGAATGTTTCTTGAAATTCTCTTACCATTTTACCATCCTTATCAATCATCCCATTCGTCCAACTTTCAAGTATTCTTTTTTCGTTGAGCATTTGAGCTTCCTGATTTAGTAATTTAAACTTTGTATGTTGTTTTGATTCCTCTAATCCTTTTACTGTAGAAAATATGTCCATTTTTTTCTCCTTGTAGATTATTGAAATTTTATAGTGTTACAATTACAATTTAGAATCGGGATAAATAATATTTTGGTTAAAGTCTATTACATAATAATAAGGATTTCAATAAATATTTTTTTGATGCACGTTGCTATACATGGAAATTTCCTCAAAATAGATGTATAATTGTGATGTCGGAAGTATTCAACAAATAAGAATTATTGGTTTAGGAGAGTGTGACTATATGGATAAGAATCGAATGCAGGAATTTGGCAATGGTCACTTTCACAATGGTTACTATGCAGAAGCTAACAAAAATATGGAATTATGTTTAAGAAAAATAGAGTTTGATGATTGTAATATAATTTCGCACGATGAAAATATGACGGAATGTCCATACAATGATGCTTATGTTTTTCTTCACGGATCATGCGACCTATTTGCGCGTGCATTGTATGAACGATTTCGATATGAGATTTATGAAATAAAAAGCAGAGATGGTAGAAGTAATCATTGGTTTGGACAATTCAACTATCAGGGAAAAAGGATTTATATTGATGTCCGAGGTGCAACAACAGATTTTGCTGAATTTTTTTCAGAGTTTGAAATCTTGATAGGTGATGATTTTAGCATCTGTCTCCAGAACATCGAAGATCAGAATATTTACATTGAGTGGTTCGATATTGGTATGCAAATTGCTCATAAAATTATTAATATGCACCCTGAGTATTATAATTTTCAGTAATTGAAAAAGCTGATTTAAAATCGCAACAATCCCTTGGGTGCAAAAAATAACGATAGCACCCATTCAAAAATTGTATCAATCTCGACATGCAATCTGGTGGTATGTCGCACCGACGATCATCAACACGTTTTTGGAAAGCTATGATTTTTCCGGCAAGAAAATCGTGCTGTTTGCCACCTCCGGCGGCAGTGGGTTCGGGAAGACTGTTGCAGGATTAAAGCCATCCGTTTCGGCCAATACCGAAATTGTTGAAGGGAGAATCTTATATTCTGCAGCCGAGCTGAAACGATGGGAGGAATCGCAGTGAATATCGTAGTTCTTGAAAGCACCCCTAATAAAAACGGTTCCTCCAATCTGCTTGCGGAGCAGTTCATCCGGGGAGCAGCACAGGCCGGTCACAGCGTACAGGCAGTAGATGTCGCCTGCGCTTCTGGCAGTTGCATGGAATAGCGACACATGGACGTTTGAGGCGCTTGAGTCCCATTATCATACACTTGTGCGGTATTTGAACCTGAAGGATCAGGGAATGGTTCTGGGGAAAGGGTGCGGTACGCCGTCTATGACGCAGCATTCCAAATATCCGCAAATGGCGTATGACCTCGGCAAAATAATATAAAAACAAGGAGGCTCAAGTATGAGAAAACGGTTTTTACCTTTTTTCCTCGCATTCCTGTTATGGTCAACGGTATTCGCAGGCTGCAGTACACAGAAGGAGGCGGCAACAGACAGTTCCGGAAATCAGGATCAAACATCGTACAATGCAAATTCGTCCGGAATAGATTCCGAAAAAACTGATGATGCAACCGACAGCGGAAATGACAGCACTCCGTCTGGAGGGCAAACGGATCCCGATGCGGACGTTCCCACCGTCTATATGACCACCGACATCTCCCCGGAGGGACTGACGGCGGTGTATGAAGCTCTTGGCTGGACACCCACCGGCCGTGTGGCGGTAAAACTTTCCACCGGTGAGCCTCCTGCAAGCAATTACCTTGATCCTAAGCTCATCAAAGATGTGGTGGAGGCTGTGGGCGGCACGATTGTAGAGTGCAACACAGCCTACGGCGGTTCCCGCAGTGAGACAGCCATGCACTATCAGGTAGCGGAAGATCACGGCTTCACCGACATCGCGGATTTTCAGATTTTGGACGAGGACGGTTCCATGACTTTGCCCGTTGAGGGCGGCAGCGTTCTTACGGAAAATTATGTAGGCGCTGCATTTGCGGACTATGATTCGTACCTCGTCCTTTCTCATTTCAAAGGCCATTCCATGGCGGGTTACGGCGGCGCGATCAAGAATATCTCCATCGGCCTTGGATCCAGTAAAGGTAAGGCCTGGATTCACAGCGGCGGCACAGGCGGCAGCATGTGGGGCGGCGAGCAGGACGCCTTTCTGGAGGCCATGGCGGAGGCAGGAAAATCCGTGTCCGACTATCTTGGAAACGGAGAGCGAATCGCTTATATCAATGTAATGAACCGCCTGTCTATAGACTGCGACTGCGACGGGAACCCCGCCGAGCCGGATATGCACGACATCGGTATTTTGGCGTCCACCGATCCCGTGGCGCTGGATCAGGCTTGTATTGATCTGGTCTATGCGCAGAAAGACGGCGACGGAGCCTCCCTGGTACAGCGGATCGAGTCCAGAAACGGTCTGCATACGCTGGAACACGCCGAGAAAATTGGTCTGGGCAGCCGCGCGTATGATCTGGTAAATATCGAAGAATGAGGCTGTTGAAGTTCCGTAAAGAGAATTTGGTTATGGGTGGCAGGATTTTCTGCTCTAACTTACGGTGGTTTCTTCATTGACGGGAAATGGAAAATGCCTGTGGATCACTTCCGCAGGCTTGTTATGTTTATTTGGCTGTGCAGTGAATAGAAAACGGAAATTCAAATGAAATGCGTAAAGAAATAATTGAAACGATTTGGATTGCGGCGGCAGTCTTAACCCGCGGTAAGAACCCGTCAACCACCCGCCTTGACATCTCAAAATGAAAGGATTATAATAGCCATATCAATTGTGCAAGATTAAATCTTGCGAAAATGAACGGAGGTAATGATATGAACATCTACGATTTCAAAATCAAAGCGCAGGACGGAAGCGAGGTAGCACTTTCCGATTACAAAGGGAAAGTTCTTCTCATTGTGAACACGGCGACCGGGTGCGGATTTACACCGCAGTATGGTGAACTTCAAGATCTGTACGAGCTTCATCAGAAGGACGGGCTGGAAATCCTCGATTTCCCCTGCAACCAGTTCGGAGAGCAGGCGCCGGGCAGCGACGAAGAAATTCACAGCTTCTGCACCGGACGATATGGCATCACCTTTCCGCAGTTCGCAAAGATCGATGTCAACGGTGAAAACGCGATCCCGCTCTACAAATATCTGACGGAGAACACCACATTTGCCGGGTTCTCGGGCCCCATGGGGTTAATCCTGGGGCCAATCGTGAAGAAGATGGACAAGGATTATAAAAACAACGGCAATATCAAGTGGAATTTCACGAAGTTTCTGATTGGCCGAAACGGCGAGATCGTCGCCCGATTTGAGCCCACCGAATCGCTTGACAAGGTAAAAGCAAAGGTTGAGGAGGCATTGACATGAAACTTGCAGTACGGTACTATTCAAGAGGCGGCAACACAAAAAAGATTGCGGCGGCGATTGCGAAAGGCTGCCGCGGATTTTGCAAGAGGAATTATATCATAAGGAGAAGCATGCACAATGGCAGTCCCATTTGACCCACTAAAACTCGAAAACCAAATATGTTTTCCGCTCTATGCCTGTGCGAAAGAAATTGTGAAAGCATATAAGCCGTACCTAGACGAACTCGATCTGACCTATACGCAGTATATCACGATGATGGTGATGTGGGAGCATAAGGAGCTGCGGGTGAAAGAAGTCGGAAAATACCTGTATCTTGATTCCAGCACGCTGACGCCTTTGCTCAAACGGTTGGAGGAAAAGGGATATGTGTCACGACGCCGTTCGACCGAAGATGAACGAGACCTGATCGTTTCCATAACGGACGCAGGCACTGCGCTGCGTCAAAAGGCACTCTCTGTGCCGCAGCGCCTCGCCGCCTGTGTGGATTTAGCGCCGGAAAAAGCGCAGCTTCTCTATGGAATACTGTATGAACTGCTCGGCAAGTTAACTGAGAGAAATAAGGAATAATACAAATATGGTTACTGAGATGCTGAAGGTACTGTAAAGAGACTTTGTTTATGGGTGGCAGGATTTCCTGCTCTAACTTATGGTGGTTTCTCCTGTGACGGGAAATGGAAAATGCCTGCGGATTACTTCCGCAGGCATTTATATTACTTTGATAATTCAAAAATTGTATTATCAGCAGGTGTTTCGAAGGACTTGTATGATGGTATTTCTGAAGAATTACCTGCATCAAATATTAGTACATCATCCTCCATTTTGAATGAGTATTCCTTCCCATCATCAGTCGAAAGAGTAAGATGATTCCCTGTAATTACATATTCGCCATACGCAAAATAATTACTTACTCCGGAAAGGAGAAAGGAAAAACGGTTTCCTTCGTCAGATTGAAAAAGAGTAACATATGGTTTTAATGGGTCATCGCAGTCTTTCATCACATATGTGGTTGATGAAGTACCCGTTTTCTTCTGATTACACCCCGATATAGTCATAACGGTTGCAAAGACAAGCACAAAGGGAATGATTCGCTTCATAATCTGTACTCCTGCGATTAAGGTATCGGCACGCACGCCAGGGGAGCGCACCTGTCATGTCGTTTGATTTGTAAAATTTACGGTCATTTTATAAAATTTTAGCCAGAATTTCAAATATTTTTTTTAAAATCGTTCCTTGACACATCGGAAAGCATATGCTATATTAAAACACATAAAACCGATAGGTTTTATGAAGAAAGAGGCAAAGCGCTTGTCAATTGCCTTGTACATTATTTTAAAGTTTTTATAAAGGAGCAAATTAACATGAAAGTATTTGACAAAATCACCGATCTGATTGGCGGAACACCGCTGCTCAAACTGACAAATTACAGTAAGGAAAAGGAACTTGATGCTGTTGTTTACGGCAAGCTGGAATATTTCAATCCGGCAGGCAGTGTCAAGGACAGAATCGCCAAAGCCATGATTGATGACGCGGAAGCAAAGGGTGTGCTGAAACCGGATTCGGTGATTATTGAACCCACCAGCGGCAATACCGGCATCGGACTTTCGGCCGTCGCGGCGGCAAGAGGATATAAGATCATCCTTACTATGCCGGAAACCATGAGTATCGAACGCCGGAACCTTCTTAAAGCTTACGGTGCCCAGCTTGTTCTGACCGACGGTGCCAAGGGAATGAAAGGCGCCATTGCCAAAGCACAGGAACTGGCGGATACAACGCCGAACAGCTTTATCCCCAGCCAGTTTACCAATCCCGCAAACCCGGCTATCCACCGCAGCACAACCGGCCCGGAAATCTGGGAGGATACAGACGGGAAAGTGGATATCTTTGTGGCAGGCGTCGGCACGGGCGGAACGGTGACAGGTGTCGGCGAATACCTCAAGTCCAAAAATCCGAATGTCAAAGTGGTTGCCGTAGAACCGGCAGGTTCTCCCGTCCTTTCCAAAGGTACGGCCGGACCCCATAAGATCCAGGGCATCGGCGCCGGTTTTGTGCCGGACACACTGAACACAGAAGTTTACGACGAGATCATTGCCGTGGAAAATGAGGACGCTTTTGCAACGGGACGTACCTTGGCTCGAAAAGAAGGCCTTCTGGTGGGCATTTCTTCGGGTGCCGCAGTATTTGCGGCGACGGAGCTTGCCAAACGTCCGGAGAACAAAGGAAAGGTGATTGTGGCATTGCTGCCGGATACCGGAGAGCGCTACCTCTCTACGCCGATGTTCGCAGACTGATCATGTGTGATTGCCCCTGCTGAAAGGGAAAACCTGCAGGCGTGGTATATATAATAAGAGATAAAATTTGGGTGACCGTGTACAGCGGCCACCCTTTTTCTATTCGAATCGACGTACGATTCCATTTTTATCATTTGTAGTTTATAAATTTTATAAAAATAAAAATTTTATCAGTTATATCTTATAAAATTTCGCCTGAATTTCCTTCATAAATTTTTCTGCAGCCTTGGAGAAAACCTGATAGCGTTTCCACACGATGCATAATCCGGCTTCTAAAACCGGGGAAAGCGGTTTGAAACAAAGGCCGCTCTCGCCTGCCGTATTGATCAGCTTATCGAGTGCAATCGCATAACCGAAACCAGTTTTGACAAACCTGGAAGCGTTATATAAAAGATCATAAAATGCCACAATATTTAACTGGGATAAATCTTTCCGCATCCATGCGCTCATCTCACCGCCGGCAGCTGTCTGATGAGACAGGAGCAAAGGTTTATCCCATAAATCTTCGGCGCAGATACTTTCTTTTCGCGCCAGCGGGCTGTCCGCAGGCATAAGGACGCCCCAGGTATCCTTAACCGGTAAGCGTATATAATCATATTTCCCAGTGTCAAAGGGCTCAACCAGCAGTCCGAAATCAATCAGGCCCTGATCCAGCCTCTCCGCCACATGTTCTGCGTCGCCGCTGTAAATGTGGTAACGAATCAGCGGATATTTGTCCTGTAAATCTTTTGCCGCTTCTGCAATCGTGGAAACAGCGTCGGTTTCACCGCTGCCGATGTAAACGTCGCCGCTGATGCTTTCATCAGAAGCCGATAATTCCATTTTTGTTTTTTCCATCAGTGCCACGATTTCTTCCGCCCTTTTGCGCAGAAGTTCGCCGTCTTCGGTAAGCGTTATCTTTTTACTTCCCCGGATCAGAAGCTGCTTTCCTGTTTCATCTTCCAAGTCCTTTAGCTGCCTTGACAGAGGGGGCTGCGTCATGTGCAGGGTTTTGGCAGCTTTTGTAATGCTTTCTTCTCTTGCTACCGCAAGAAAGTATTGTAATACTCTGATATCCATTGGATCGCCTCCTTCAAAAAATATAGCAGGCAAACCCATACCTTTCAAGTATGCAATACTATTTAATATATGAATTTGATATTTTATAGCGGAGACTCTAAAATAAAAATCAAACGAAGGGTATTTTGCAATATATACTTGTTGGAAAGGGGAGCGATCGGATGGAGATGGAAACCGCAATACATTTTGGTGAAAACACGGATGCGGATCAGGACAGGCAGCTGGCGGATCACGGATTGTTTCAGGAAGCAATTAAAATCAGCATGGAGATTAACAGCAGATATCATACGCCGGAAGAACTGCATGATCTTATGGAAAATCTCATTGGGAAAAGTATTGATAACAGCTTCCGTATGTTTCCGCCGTTTTACACGGATTTTGGCAGGAACATGACCATCGGGAAAAATGTATTTATCAATTCTGGCTGCCATTTTCAGGATCAGGGCGGCGTTTGGATTGGCGATGGCGTTTTATTCGGGCATAATGTGGTGGTTGCTACGATCAATCATGATCTTGACCCGAAGAATAATCGCAAGAATCATTATGCACCTGTCATTTTTGAGGATCACGCCTGGATTGGCTCAAATGTAACGATTTTACCGGGCGTTACGATAGGCGAATGGGCAGTGGTGGCTGCCGGTGCCGTGGTTACAAAGGATGTGGAACCCTACACCGTTGTCGGCGGCGTTCCGGCAAAGGTAATCAAACGAATCGAAAGGGAGGCGGAACAAAAATGAAACGATTTGCAGCACTGATGTTTGCAATAATACTGATACTTTGCAGTACAGCTTGCGGCGGGGAAAAAATTACCCCTTTGGCACAGCAGGAGGAAAACATCTTCTATGGAGACGTGGATGGAAATGGGACAATCCAGGCGGAGGATGCCCTGCTTGTGCTGAAACATGCGGCACAGTTGGAAATGATACCGACAGGACTGCCTGCGCTGCTGGCAGATGTCAATCATAATGGGTCGATTGAGGCCGGGGACGCACTGGAAATATTGAGAATGGCGGCACAGCTGATTCCGCCGGTGCCCTATACAGGAGGAACTACGGAAGAACCGGCGATAGAAACGAAAGAGCCGTCTTTGGAAACGGAAGAACCGCCTGCGGAAAGCGAAGAACCTGTCGCAGGAAAGACGCTGGTTGCATATTTCTCCGCGACGGGGACAACACGATCACTTGCGGAATATGCCGCCGAAATTTTGAACAGCGACCTTTATGAAATTGTGCCGAAAGACCCGTACACAGACGCAGATCTGGCCTATTATACCGGTGGCCGGGCCGATCAGGAGCAGAACGATCCCTCTGCGCGTCCGGAAATCTCCGGTTCCGTGGAAAATATGGAGCAATACGATACGATTGTTTTGGGATATCCCATCTGGCACGGGCAGGCGCCGAAAATCATTTACACTTTCCTGGAAAGCTATGATTTTTCCGGCAAGACTATTCTGCCGTTCTGCACATCGCACAGCAGCGGAATCGGTTCCAGCGCAAGCAACCTGCATGCTCTTGCGCCGGATGCAAACTGGCTGGACGGAGAAAGGTTTGCTGCCGGTACTTCCAAAGAAGCAATCGAAAGCTGGCTGCATGAAAATGATATTACGCCAAATAAAACAATTGATTCGGCCGAGATCGGCAAATTTGACTTTGAAAAGAAAACCGTGCTGCTGAACAGCGGTTATGAAATGCCGATCATGGGGCTGGGAACCTACAGCCTTTCTGATGAGGAATGCTATAACTCCGTGACAGCTTTGTTAAATGCAGGCGGGCGGCTGATCGACACGGCATATATGTATGGCAACGAGGCTGCCGTGGGTCGTGCGATACGGGATTCTGCCGTGCCGCGGGAGGAAATTTTTGTTATTACAAAAATCTACCCGGGAGAGCAGTTCGCAAATCCTGAAAAGGCCATTCAGGACGCCTTGGATAAGCTGGATATCGACTATATCGACATGATGCTGCTTCATCAT
>CANRJG010000027.1 GCA_947630875.1 uncultured Lachnospiraceae bacterium | reverse complement strand
TTGCAGACCACCGTCAGCCTGGCCGTTTCGCTGCCGCCCCGCAGCGCGGCATGAAATTCCAGTACCGCATCATGTACCGTCCGGTTTTCCAGATCTGTAATGATCTCCGGTTCCGAAATCTCCGGCGCAGGCGTCTCCGTCGGAGGCGCCGTCGGCAGGTTCAGATAAACCGTATACGCCCGATATACGGTAAATACATGCTGATCCTTTGCTCTGTAGGTTACTGCAACCCGGATACTGTTTTTTCCCGGCCGCAGATGCAGCCGGTATTTCATCTGCAGCTGCATCGTTTCGTTCAGATATACGCTGACGTCTGCAACCTCCAGTTCCGGCCGTTTGTGTATTACTTCAAACCGGTAATCAGCCTCTTCTCTGACCTCTCCATCCCGAATGGTGGTGGTAAAGTACTCCGTCGAATCCGTTTCCTCTCCCGGCAGCTGCGTCGGCAGTCCTGCGCTGCCGGGCACCGGCGTCTGCGTATTATCCGTATCGCTTCCCTGGGTTGCAGGCTGTCCGGCAGGCGTGCCGGTGGTCTTTGGCGGCTGCACTGCCGGTTCCCTGTTCTCCGGCGGCTGTGTCTGTGATCCGGTGGCCATCGGCCGCGCGGTTTTCCCGTCAGAGGTCCCTGGAGGCGGTGTCACATCGTTCCCCGCTTCCGGCAGCTGTGTCGCGGAATTTTCTTTTTCCGGCGGCTGCGTCGCTGGTTCCATTTCTTCCGGCGGCTGTGTCGCCGGTTCCATTTCTTCCGGTGGCTGCGTTGCCGGTTCCTCTTCCTTTTGCTCTTCTGGTTCCTCTGCCAGCGCAATCATATGCAGTTCCTGTGTCGGGCTTTGCAGCGGATTGGGCGGCTGCGCGGTGTCCAGGCTGCCTGCAAACAGCAGCAGAATCAGCGCCCCCGCCAGCATGCATCCGAAAGGAAGCAGCTGCAGCAATGGTTTTTTCAGCACCGGTTTTCTCCTTGTTATTTAAAATGCATCGATCAGTCTGGCAGCGATTCGAAGAATCTGTAATGCATCTTCTGCATTCACATGTCCGTCCCCGTTTACATCTGCCAGCTTCTTCTGCGCCGCATCCGCCTCATAGAGACGTGCCGCCATGCGCAGCACTTCCAGTGCGTCCGCCGCCGTAATCTTTCCGTCCTGATCTAAATCCCCCGGTTTGGTATCTGGTTTTGGCGTATCCGTGGGTTTCGGTGATTCCGTGGGAGCTTCTGTCGGTGCCTCTGTGGATGCTTCCGTCGGTGCCTCTGTAGGGGTTTCCGTTGGCGCCTCTGTAGGCGCTTCCGTCGGTGCCTCTGTGGGTACTTCCGTTGCTTCCGGATATACCGTAAGATCGACCCAGGTTTCCAGCGGTTCTGCCTCAACGGTGGTATTGCCCTTTTCCGCGTCAAAGTGATCGCCATATTTCACATAATCATAAGTCATGGTAACGTCCGTATCTTCCACAGCCAGCGGCCTGTCTGCAATGGTCACATAGTCTGTAATATCCCGCTCCATGCCATTGGCCAGGTGCGCCACCACCTGCATCCCCGTGGGATCAAAGGTCTCTCCGGCCACATAGGAGGTCTTGTCCGGCTGTTTTGTCACTGCGATATCTTTTATTTTGGAGCCCAATGCCATCAGATTGCCGGAATCATTTTTGAAATACATGGTTCCGTACTCATCCACAATGGGGCTGCAGATGGCGTACTGCGCCTCCGTGCCCGACGGCGTAAACAATACCGGCGCCACGTTTTCCACCGTATAGGTATCGCCTCTGTAATCCTGATATGTTTCTTTTACGGTTCCTTCCGGCGCCTTCAGTCCCGGTTTATCCTTGATATACCGCATCATGCCCGGGGTATAATTATCAATAAAATAAACGTATACGTACCCTTCCGTATCTTCATACGCCGTAGTCAGCACACCGCTGACCTGCGGATATCCCATGGTATTCACGCGATACGCCAGGGAACGGCTTTCCAGATCGATGACGGAAATGTTATGCCCGTTGTACTTGGAAAACTGTCCGATTCCCGATACGCCAACGTAGGCCCTGCCTTTGTAAATCACAGGCGTCGAAGTACTCATCGCAGGATTATTGGGATCGTCGAATCCATTTTCCAGCACAACTTCCCACAGGTCATATCCCTGCAGACCTGCCTCGTCTTTTTTGAAGGTTCCGTCGTCATTGACCGCTACGCCGTAAAAGCTGCCGCCCTTACTGGTAAAATAACAGCGGTCGGTATCGGGATCGTAGCAGACAGCGGAACGGATGTCTCCGTTTAAACCGTCGATCTTATCCAGCAGTTCTCCCGTCTTCGGATTGAAGGACAAAAGATGCGAAGTGTCCGATAAATAGCTGCTTTCCCCATCGTCCGTTCCCACCACCAGGAACTGGTCGTTGACATATGCGCCTGCCCAGTAAAAGCCGCCCTTCTGCGTATGGACCCAGGTGGCAAATTTTTCTTCGTCTGTCCTTGTCACATCCTCATCCGTCACGGAAAGGCATACAAAATTTGCATTTCGGGTTTCCGAATTCCAGAAGCCCGTATAAATGTAGCCGTCATGGCAGGAAATCTGGCTGTTGGGCTGTCCCCCCAGCTCGTCCGTATAAATCCAGAGGGATTCCAGCGTATCCGCGTTAAAGGCTTCGATGGTACCGCCGGAAAGCGCCACGAATATCATGCCGTCCGCATAAACCGGCGGAATGATATTAAAATTCGCCCCCGCCGGATTGGCAACCATACTGCCTTCCGCCAGAATATCACCGGTAAAACGGTCCAGCCGGTAAATGGTTTTGCCTGCGCACACAACGATATCCCCGTCAACAACCACCGGTGAACTTAAAGGATCCGAAAAGTACGACTTCCCCAGTTTCTTTGCCCAGTACAGCGTTGCTTCATCGGCTGTCTTTGGAATGGGCGCGTCCACCACGCCGTTATTTTCCGGATTTCCTCTGAAATTGCTCCAGAAGGAAGGAATGGTTTTGTCAATATCCGGATTGTCCTCCGCTTCTATCAAACTAAACTGCATATCCCTTCCATCGGCTACAAAACTGCCTTCCTTGGCAATATAGCCCTTCAGAGAAATCACAAACTGATAAGTTTCGCCCTTAATAAATCGATAAAAGCCGTTTTTTTCCGGCAGGATGTGCTCATTGTTTCTGGAAATAAAAATAACCGCATCTGCCGGATTGACCGTAATCCTGTTGTAAACTCTCGGCAGCGGCGTCATTTTTACGGGAATCTGAAAACTGTATTCGGTTCCCTGCCAGTCGCCGCTGACCTGCACCTGCGTTATGTCATTTTTTAACATTCCGGTTTCCGACAAAATGTAATCTTTGATTTCCGCTTTGACGCCGTCGTTAAAGGACGCTTCAATCTTCATCCCCTCTGTCTGGAAGGTCTCCTCTTCTATATATTCTGTCTTTGACGGCAGAGCTGTCATGTCGATGGACACCGGGGTACTGAAGGCCTTCAGCAGAAACAAACCGTCATTTTTCGGCGATGCATAGCTGGGACTGTCTGTCGTATAGTAATCCGCCCCGATAAAATCCAGCCAGTACGGCGCGTTCAGCTGATTTTGATTCAACCCCTGCGCCTTGCAGTTATCCGCTTTCATCGTTGTATCCAGATAATAGCAGTTTTCCGCTTTAGACCCTTCCGCAAAATTTCCGGCCACCGCGCCCAGTTTCGCATTCGTTGCGTTTGTCGTTATTTTTCCTGCATTATAACAGCCTTTCAGCTGCGCATCTTGCGCAAACGCCACGACGCCGCCTGCGTTTTCTGCTTCTGCCGCCGCAATATCTGCATTGTTATAACAATAGAAGATCTTTGCGTCGTCTGTGACATAAGCCGCCACGCCGCCTGCATTCTGCAGGGGACTGCCCTCTGCCGCATCGATGCTGCCTCTGTTATAAGAAGAAATGATCTGACTGCCGCTGACCTGGGCGGCCAGGCCTGCCGCGCTGACCCCGGGTACGTCTGCTTCCGCCGCCTTCGGTTCGGTTGCTTCATCCGCCACCGGCGCCTGCATCACCATAGTTCCGTGATTGGTACAGTTTTCCAGTACACTGTTTTCCAATACGGCGCAGACGCCTGCCACTGCCTGACTTTCAGCCGCCGCCTGTATATCCACATAGGCATGACAGTATTCCAGCCTGCTTTCCTTTGCCGCCTTTCCGACGATTCCGGCCACAACCGGCTGTCCGGCTTCGATCTGTCCCCGGACAATCAGATTTTTGATTTCCGCACCGCTGCAGCTGCCGAACAGTCCCGTTGTCTGAAAGGAAGCAGGATCATTTCCTGTTTCCGGAGCGATGTACAATCCCGAAATCGTGTGTCCCTGACCGTCCAGACTGCCGGAAAATGCGTTGTCATCGTTTCCGATGGGCGTCCAGGAACCGTTTTTCTCCGAACACACGCTGCTTAAATCAATGTCTTCACACAAAACTGCTTTCAGATCCGTTTGCTTCTTCGTATTGACTGCGTCCGCAAACCACTGCAGATCTTCTGCTGTTTTCAGCTGATAAATTTCCCCTTCCTGCACGGGGGTCGTTTCCTGCGGTTCTTCTGCAAATGCTGTGCCCGCAGACGGCAGCATCATCAGCACTGCCATCAGGGCTGCCGCAAGACGTTTCCATCTTTGTTTCATTTTTCCTCTCCTTTTTCCGCCTGGTTGCCCGCTGCCTTTTTCCGGCGTTTTTTCGCACCGCTTTTGTGCTTTTCTTTCGGCGGCTTCAGTCCGGCCGCTTCCAGTGCCCGGGGCCATGGCCCCAGAATCCCTTTGATTTTGCACATGGTCAGATTGTCAAAATCGCTTCGTTTCGGCAAGCGCTGCAATTCGGCATATTTTTGTTGCAGTTGTTCGATGGCCCATGCTCTTTTTTCCATAAAAAAACTCCCTCGATTTACGAGAGAGTACAACAAATCATTGATCGGACAAAGGCATGCGCACAACTTTATCCCCGGCAATCGATACAACCACCGCCGGAGTCCGTCAATCATTTGGTTGCACCCTTCATCGCCAAAGTCGTGTGAAAACCTTAAAATACGGCAGGTCTCCTGACTGATGATGCAGCCTTTCGCTTAAAAGCATGCCCTTCTCAGGTGCGCATCCCAATGGTTTCGCAGCTTTCTGACATCAATCACAGTAATGGCTGTTGTTCCGGATTGTCACCGGATTCCCTGTTCGTCTACAGTAAGAAATGCATTCTTAGGTCGAACCGTATTTTATCTGCTGTTTAATTTTCAGATATACCGATTATAAACGCCGTATTTTCATAAGTCAATCTTATTTTGGCAATTTATAAAAGCGGCACCCTTCTCTTACGAAAAGGATGCCGTGTGTTCATCAGATATTCAGTTTCCAGGCCAGATCCTTTAAGAACAGTTCTTCTTCCAGTTTCTCCGGCACCGTGTCTTTTGTAATATGTACAAATTCAATCTTCATCATTCTCGCCCAGTCGCGCATCTGCTCTGCACTGACGTCATAGCTGAGCACCGTGTGATGGGCGCCGCCTGCCATGATCCAGCACTGCAGTCCGGTGGTCAGATCCGGCATGGCACGCCACATGACCCGGGCCACCGGCAGATTCGGCATATCCATGATGGGCTTGACACACTCGATATCCTGACAGATCAGCCGAAGCCTGCCGCCCATATCTACGAGACTGACCACAATCGCTTTGCCGGCTTTTCCTTCAAAGACCAGCCGGGCAGGATCCTCTCTGTCGCCGATGCCCAAAGGATGTACCTCAATCCGGGGACGGTCTGCCGCAACGCTGGGACTAACCTCCAGCATATGGGCGCCGAGACTGTACTCCTGCCCTTCCACCAGATGATAGGTATAATCCTCCATAAAGGCGGAAGCGCCGTTTCCATTCTCGCCCATGGATTTCATAATAGCCGTCATAGCGGCCACCTTCCAGTCGCCCTCGCCGCCATAACCGTAGCCCTGGGCCATCAGATGCTGGCTGGCCAGACCCGGCAGCTGGCGCATGCCGTACAGATCCTGGAATGTATTGGAAAAAGCCTTGCAGCCTTCCGCATCCAGCATCTTTTTCATGGCAATTTCCTCTCTGGCCTGATAACGCACCGTTTCCATATCATCGGTGGCAAAGGTATAGGCTTCTTTGTATACCGCCATCAGCGCGTCGATTTCTTCTTCGGTCACTGCGTCCATGTATTCCACCAGCGTACCCACCGGCCAGGTATTGACCTGCCAGCCCAGCTTGGTCTGTACTTCTACCTTATCGCCTTCCGTCACCGCAACTTCCCGCATATTGTCACCAAAACGCATGACCTTCAGGTCTCTGGAAAACAGCACGCCCACCGCCGCTTTCATCCAGTCGGCCAGCTGGGCCAGTACCGGCGCGTCCTGCCAGAACCCTGCGATGACCTTCCGGGGCAGCCGGAGCCGGGCGCCGATAAAGCCGTGCTCTCTGTCGCCGTGGGCCGCCTGATTCAGATTCATGAAGTCCATATCGATTTCTTCATTGGGAATTTCACGATTGTACTGCGTCGCAAAATGGCAGTAGGGTTTCTGCAGCTTCACCAGCCCGTCGATCCACATCTTGGAAGGGCTGAAGGTATGGCACCATGTCACCACGCCTGCGCAGCGATCGTCATAATTTGCTTCTTTTACAATATCCTTGATTTCCTGATTTGTCTTTGCCGTGACCTTGTACACCAGCGGATACGGCAGCTGTTTCGACATTTCTTCCGCCATCTGCTGCGCGCGGCCCGCTACAGTTTCCAGCACTTCGGGACCGTAGAGAAACTGTGAACCTACGACGAACCAGAATTCATATTTTTTACCCATGGAAATACCCTCCGTAATTCTATTTTATTGCTGGTTTTAGACTACTCTATTCCCGGACTTTTGTCAAATACGGGAAAAAGATATATCGAAGATGCCCATTGTTTTTCCGGTGGAAAGAGTATATGATTACAGCGTCAAAAGCTCGAATCCACGGTAGGATTGTGAAAGCTGCAAAGCAGCGTAACAATCCGTAATCACTTTTGACGCCCGAATCATTTCGTCTTTTTTTAATTTGCGCATTTTACTGCGACAGAAATGCACAGCAAAGACACCAAAGGAGTGACCTGACAATGAAATGCCTGATACGACGCATTCTCCCCGGCCTGCTGATCGCGGCTTTGCTTTGCACCGGGTTTCCCAAATCCGCCGCCGCAGATATCGCCCGTTTTTACGGAGATCTTGACGGCAGCGGAGTCGTTACCCTGAAGGACACTCTGCTTGTTTTAAAGCACATTGCTTTTCCAGAGGCGCGTCTGGAGGATGCCCTGCTGGACATCGCGGACGTGAACCGGGATGGCCGCGTTACGATGGAGGATGCCTATGAGATCTTTCTCTGCGCCCTGGGCAAAACTCCCGGATTTAATTATAATGATATTTCCGCCAACGGCACCGTCTGGATTGCCTCTGATTCCATTGCCGCCGGCGCGGGAAGCGGCACCGCCGGCTGGGGCAACTATATCGGCGACTATCTGCTGCCGGATGCCGTGATTCACAATACCGCCGTGGCAGGAACCACTTCCCTGACCTTTACGCAGGAAGAGAACTATCAGACCCTCCTGTCACAGCTGCAGCCCGGCGACGTAGTATTCATCTGCTTCGGCCACAACGATGCACAAAGCAATACTTCCAATAAGGATTCTGCCACGCCGGGGTCGTTCAAATATAATCTGAAGCATTATTATATTGATCCCGTCTACCGGAAAGGCGCCCAGCCGATTCTCATGTCCAGTCCGGCGCGCTGCGGCGGCATCATAGAGGATGAGACCACCCAGTACCATTATACCTATATCAAAGCGGCGCAGGAGCTGGCGGAGGAATACCATGCGGCAGGGGTTCCGCTGCCCTTCATCGACATGTTCCCCATGACCCTTGCGGAAATCCGCTATCTGGGAAAAGACACCTCCTACCGGCGCTACCACAAGGATCAGATCCATTACAATCCCACCGGCGCCCGCTTTGCGGCGCAGCTGATTTTAACCAGCATTAAAAACGCCGGGTGGGACTTTGCGAAATATATCGATGAAAGCAAGCTGACCGATCCCCGGTCCTATCCTCACGATTAGCGTTTTATCCTCTTTGGCGCCGTTGATCTGCAAATTGATGGTTTAGGCCAATAGTTTCTGGTCTTTTAAATATTGTTCCACGTTTTTAACGACTTCTTCTGCGATTTCTAATTGCTGCTGACTTTCCTTATCCAATCGCAATTCCCTCCTTCTGGATGCTCTGATAATACGGCATCACATTCAGCATTCTTCGATATTCTTCTGCATTTACAAATACCGGTGAAAGCATAATACTATGCTCTACACTGAATTCAAATGTAGTTTCTGCGATCTTATCTACCAGCTTGTAAAAATCGCTGGCCGGAACGTCGGTAAAAATTGCAATGTCGACATCGGAGTCTTGTGTATATTCATTGCGGGCACAGGATCCGTATAAAACAGCGTTATCAAAATCCTTTCCAAGTGATCTCTTTATCTGTTCTATATACATGTGTATAATACCATCTAATCCCTTTGGCATATGAGCACCTTCCTTAATATTCATATCCCCATTATAAACAATTTTTCTGTTCTGGCAACAGAATTTTGCCTTGATGCAGCGTAGTCAAACAAATCGCATTTCCTTAAGAAATAAGCGCGCATGGGATTTACTGTCCCCATGTGCGCTTATCTTTTAGAAGAGTCCTGAAATTACGCCGTTTTCATCCACGTCAATGCGCTCTGCCGCAGGTTTTGCGGGCAGGCCCGGCATGGTCAGGATATCGCCGGTCAATACCACGATAAAGCCTGCGCCGGCGGAAATCTTTACGTTTTTCACTGTTACGGTAAAATGCTCCGGCGCCCCGGTTTTTGCGGGATCATCCGAAAAACTGTACTGGGTCTTCGCGATACAGACCGGACAATTGGCAAATCCCAGCGCCGTCAGCTGCTCGATCTGTTTTGCGGCATTGGGCAGAATGTTGATGCCGTCGCCGCCGTAGACCTTGCGCACCACAGCTTCGATCTTTTCTTCGATGCTGCCTTCCAGCTCATAGGAATACCGGAAATATCCCTGTTCTTCTTCACAGAGACGCACTACCTCACGGGCCAGCGCTTCGCCGCCCTCGCCGCCGTCCGCCCAGACGGTGGACAGCACCGTATTGACGCCCAGATCCCTGCATTTCTGAATGATAAACTCGATTTCCCGGTCGGTATCCGTGGGGAAACGGTTCACTGCTACCACGCAGGGCAGCCGGTATACGTTTTTCATATTGGACACATGGCGCAGCAGGTTGGGAATGCCTTTTTCCAGCGCTTCCAGATCTTCCTTCGCCAGATCTGTCTTTGCCAGTCCGCCGTGCATCTTGAGGGCTCTGACCGTAGCCACAACCACCACGGCGTCGGGAACCAGTCCTGCCATACGGCATTTGATATCCAAAAACTTTTCCGCTCCCAGATCTGCACCGAAACCGGCTTCCGTCACGGTATAGTCTCCCATTTTCAGCGCCATCTGCGTCGCCATGACGGAATTGCATCCATGGGCGATATTGGCAAAAGGTCCGCCGTGTACAAAAGCAGGCGTACCTTCCAGGGTCTGCACCAGATTGGGCTTTAACGCCTCTTTCAGCAGGGCCGTCATGGCGCCTACCGCCTTTAAATCCCCTGCGGTCACCGGCTGATCGTCATAGGTATAAGCAACGATAATCTTTGACAGTCGGTCCTTCAAATCCTGAATGGACGTTGCCAGACAGAAGACTGCCATGACTTCACTGGCAACGGTAATGTCAAATCCGTCTTCCCGGGGCGTGCCGTTTACTTTGCCGCCCAGTCCGTCTACGATAAAACGCAGCTGCCGGTCGTTCATGTCCACGCAGCGCTTCCAGACGATCTTGCGCACGTCGATGCCAAGGGCGTTGCCCTGCTGAATGTGATTATCAAGCATGGCCGCCAGCAGATTGTTTGCGGCGCCGATGGCATGGAAATCACCCGTAAAATGCAGGTTGATGTCCTCCATGGGAACCACCTGAGCGTAGCCGCCGCCGGCCGCGCCGCCTTTGATGCCAAAGACCGGGCCCAGGGAGGGCTCCCGCAGCGCAACGGTCACGTTTTTGCCGATCCGCCGCAACGCGTCCGCCAGACCGATGGTGGTGGTGGTCTTTCCCTCGCCCGCCGGCGTAGGAGTGATGGCCGTCACCAGAATCAGCTTGCCGTTTTTCCGTCCTTCTTCCTTCAGCAGCGCCGGATCGATCTTTGCTTTGAACTTTCCGTACTGATCCACATACTTTTCATCAATGCCCGCAGCCGCGGCGATTTCGGTAATGGGTTTCATGTTGCACTGCTGTGCAATCTCAATGTCAGATAAAAAAGCCATCGTATGCTACCTTCTTTCTTAAAGATGTTGGATAAAAATGCCATACGGATTGTTCCGTGCTTCGCACTTTCACGACCCTGGCATTTTAATAGATCGGATATGCCGCGCAGAGTTCCTGCACTTCTTTGGATACCCGTGCTTTCTGTGCGTCGTAGTCATAAATGATATCCGCGATCCAGTCCGCAATCTGCCGCATCTGCGGTTCCTTAAATCCTCTTGTGGTAACCGCGGGCGTACCGATGCGCAGTCCGCTGGTGACAAAGGGACTTTCAGGGTCGTTTGGAATCGTATTTTTGTTGGCCGTGATATGCACTTCATCCAGCCGGTGCTCCAGTTCCTTGCCGGTGATATGATTTTTCAGCAGTTTCAGCAGCATCAGATGGTTGTCCGTACCGCCGGAAACGATTTCGATGCCTTTGTCCATCAGACCGCTGCAAAGGGCAGACGCGTTTTTCACGATCTGCGCGCTGTATGCTTTAAATTCCTCTGTCATGGCCTCTCCTAATGCCACGGCTTTTGCCGCGATGATATGCATCAGCGGGCCGCCCTGGGTTCCCGGAAAAACGGCCTTGTCAATCTGCTTTGCAAATTCCTCCTTGCAGAGGATGAGGCCGCCTCTGGGTCCGCGTAAGGTCTTGTGGGTCGTGGTGGTCACCACGTCCGCGTAAGGCACCGGCGAAGGATGCTCTCCCGTAGCCACAAGTCCCGCGATATGGGCCATGTCCACCATCAGATAGGCGCCCACCTCGTCTGCAATCTCTCTGCAGCGTTTGAAATCGATGATCCGCGAATAGGCGCTGGCGCCGGCAATGATCATTTTCGGTCTGCACTCCAGCGCGATCTGCCGCATCTGGTCGTAATCGATGGTTTCCGTTTCGTCATTCACGCCGTAGGGTACGATATGAAAATATTTTCCGGAGATATTCACCGGCGAGCCGTGGGAAAGGTGTCCGCCCTGCTGCAGATTCATGCCCATGACGGTATCTCCCGGCTGCAGCAGCGCAAAGAACACAGCCAGATTCGCGCTGGCGCCGCAATGGGGCTGTACATTGGCATGGTCCGCGCCGAAAAGCTTTTTCGCCCGCTCTCTGGCAATGTCTTCCACCACGTCCACATACTGGCAGCCGCCGTAATACCGTTTGCCGGGATAGCCTTCCGCATATTTATTGGTCAGTACGCCGCCGGCCGCCAGCAGCACCGCTTTGGAAACGATATTTTCACTGGCGATCAGCTCAATATTGTGCCTCTGGCGTTCCAGTTCCATGCCGCACGCAGCAGCGACTTCGGCGTCATATGTCTGTAATTCTTCAAAAAAGTTCATTCGGTTCTCCTTTTATCGTTTTTGTCCGGCGCATGCCGGGGCTTTTTATGCAAATCCTTCCGGTATCCGGATCTTTATTGAAAATATTTCACCGCCGCTTCAAACATGCGGATGTCATAATTTCCCGGCACATTCCGGTAAAGGCCTGCGCCTACACGTTCGCTGTGTCCCATCTTTCCGAAAACTCTGCCGTCGGGCGAAGTGATGCCCTCGATGGCATACATGGAATTGTTGGGATTAAAATGCACGTCGCCGGTGGCATTGCCTTCCAAATCCACATACTGGGTGGCGATCTGTCCGTTTTCCGCCAGTTTGGCAATCAGTTCTTCTGAGGCAAGGAAGCGTCCCTCGCCATGGGAAATGGGCACATTAACAATATCTCCCACCTGCATCAGCGACAGCCAGGGCGACTTATTGGAAGCGATCCGTGTCCGCACGATCCGCGACTGGTGCCGCGCAATGGTATTATAAGAGAGGGTCGGACAGGACGCGTCGGTATCGATAATCCTGCCGTAGGGAACCAGTCCCAGCTTGATCAGCGCCTGGAAACCGTTGCAGATGCCGCAGATCAGACCATCCCTTTGCTCCAGCAGTTCCGTCACCCCTTCTTTCACCGCCCCGTTCCGGAAAAAGGCGGTAATAAACTTGCCGCTGCCTTCCGGCTCGTCGCCGCCGGAAAAGCCTCCCGGAATAAAAATCATCTGTGCGGATTTCAGTTCCCGGGCAAAGGATTCCACGCTTCGTTTGATGCCCTCCGCGCTCAGGTTGTTGATTACCATGATTTTGGCCGCTGCGCCGGCATCTTCCATCGCCTTTGCGCTGTCATATTCGCAGTTGGTGCCCGGGAAGGCCGGAATCAGTACCTTCGGCCGTGCCGTTTTGACCACAGGCGCCGGACGAGTGTCTGTCTGGTATGTGAAATTCTGCATTTTGGAGCTCTTCTGCGGGATATTGCAGGCATATACGTCTTCCAGTTTATTTTCATAAACCGCCAGCAGCGCATCCAAGGCAATGCTTTCTTCTCCCCGGCGAATGACCGCTTCTTCCGTAATCTGTCCGACTTCGCAGCTGCCCGGCACATTTTCCGTTACTTCCAGCAAAAACGCGCCGTACCGGTAAGAAAAGATTTCCTGCACCGGCAGATTTTCATTGTAACAAAAGCCCAGTCCGTTGCCGAAGGCCATTTTCATAACCGCTTCGGCGATGCCGCCGGGTCCCAGGGTATAAGCAGACACCGCTTTGCCGCTGCGCAGCAGCTTCGTTGTCTGATCCATCACCGCCAGCAGGCTTTCCGTTTCCGGCAGGCCGTCACTGTCATAGTCCGGGCAGAGGAAGATCAGTTTGTGTCCCGCCTGTTTGAACTCGGGCGAAACAATATGTCCGGTTTTTTCCGTGGTCACCGCAAAGGAAACCAGCGTCGGCGGCACATCCAGATCTTCAAAGGATCCGCTCATGGAATCCTTGCCGCCGATGGCGCCGATTTTCAGTGCCATCTGAGCCTGAAATGCCCCCAGCAGCGCTGCCAGAGGTTTGCCCCAGCGTTTGGAATCCTTTCCGGGATGTTCGAAATATTCCTGGAAAGTCAGATAAACATCCTCAAATTTAGCACCGGTGGCAATCAGTTTGCAGACCGATTCCACCACGGCCAGGTAAGCCCCGTGATACGGGCTTTCTTCTGTAATATAGGGATTGTAGCCCCAGCTCATCAGCGAGCAGTCGTCGGTGTGTTTTTTCTCCACCGAAATTTTCTGCACCATACTCTGAATGGGCGTCAGCTGATATTTGCCGCCGAAGGGCATCAGCACCGTGCCTGCGCCGATGGTGGAGTCAAAGCGTTCGGACAGTCCCCGCCTGGAGCAGAGATTCAAATCCGACGCCGTCTTCTGATAATTTTCCGTAAATCCGCCTGTAACCACCTGTTTTTGCAGGCCCGATTTCGCAGGCCGGACCACAATATGCTTGTCCGCGCCGTTGGAATTTAAGAATTCCCGGCTGATATCTACAATTTTCCTGCCGTTCCAGTGCATGACCAGCCGCTTGGATTCGGTGACCACCGCCACCGGCGAAGCCTGTAAATTCTCCTGATCCGCCAGCTTTAAGAAGCCTTCCACATCCTTTGCTTCCACCACCACTGCCATACGTTCCTGAGATTCGCTGATGGCCAGCTCGGTTCCGTCCAAGCCGTCATATTTTCTGGGTACGGCGTTCAGATCGATTTCCAGTCCGTCCGCCAGTTCGCCGATGGCCACGGAAACGCCGCCGGCGCCGAAATCATTGCACCGTTTGATCATACGGCAGGCGTCGTGGCTGCGGAACAGCCGCTGCAGCTTGTGTTCTTCCGGGGCATTTCGTTTTTGCACTTCCGCGCCGCAGGTTTCCACGGAATGGGCGTTGTGGGCTTTGGAAGAACCGGTAGCGCCGCCGATACCGTCCCGGCCGGTGGCGCCGCCCAAAAGGATGACTACATCCCCCGGTGCGGGCACTTCCCGTCTGACGTTTTCCGCAGGCGTCGCCGCGATGACCGCGCCGATTTCCATGCGCTTCGCCGCATAGCCCGGATGATAGATTTCATCCACAATGCCGGTGGCCAGACCGATCTGGTTGCCGTAAGAAGAATAGCCGGCTGCCGCTGTCGTCACGATTTTCCGCTGGGGCAGCTTACCCGGAATGGTTTCCTTTACCGGTACTGTCGGGTCCGCCGCGCCGGTGACACGCATGGCGCCGTACACATAGGAACGGCCGGAAAGGGGATCGCGGATGGCGCCGCCGATACAGGTGGCCGCGCCGCCGAAAGGTTCAATTTCCGTAGGATGGTTGTGGGTCTCATTTTTAAAGAGCAGCAGCCAGGGCTCCTCCTTTCCATCCACATTGACCTGAATTTTTACCGTACAGGCGTTGATTTCCTCGGATTCATCCAGCCTGTCCAGAGCGCCCTTGGTTTTCAGATACCGCACCGCCACGGTAGCCAGATCCATCAGGCACACCGGTTTGGTCCTGCCCAGTTCCCGGCGCACCTGCAGATATGCTTCATAGGCCTTCTGCAGCAGCGGATCTTCGAAAATCACATCGTCGATCACCGTCAGGAAAGTGGTGTGCCGGCAATGATCCGACCAGTAAGTATCAATCATGCGGATTTCCGTAATGGTCGGGTCCCGCTGTTCTTTTTGGAAATACGCCTGACAGAAAGCGATGTCGTCCACATCCATGGCCAGTCCGTACTCCGTCACAAAATGTTCCAGTTCCGGGCGGGTCAGGCCGATGAAACCGTCCAGCTTCGCTACAGTCTCCGGAATCTCATATTCGGTTTTTAAGGTTTCCGGTTTTTCCAGAGCTGCTTCTCTGGCTTCCACCGGATTGATCACATATTTCTTAATTTCGGCAATCTCCGCTTCCTGCAGGCCGCCGTAGAGCGCATAGACCTTTGCAGAACGGACGATAGGCCGTTCTCCCTGGGAAATGATCTGGATACACTGGGCCGCGCTGTCCGCCCGCTGGTCAAACTGGCCGGGAAGATATTCTACCGCAAACACATACGCGCCGTCGGTGTCCGCTTCCTCGTAAGTCTGATCCAGCTGCGGTTCCGAAAATACCGTGTCTACCGCGTAGCGAAACAGTTCTTCCGTAATATTTTCCGCGTCATAACGGTTGATGATCCGAAGGTCTTTCAAACCTTCGATGCCCAGGAAATTGCGGATATCCGAAAGCAGCGCCTTCGCTTCATTTGCCAGTTCCTTCTTTTTTTCTACAAATATTCTGTAAACCATTTTTATTTCTCCACTGCTTTTAATGCCCGCGCGCCGATGTCACGCCGGTAATACGCGTTGTCAAAATGGATTTTTTCCACCTGTGCGTAGGCCCTGTCAATGGCTTCCGCCAGAGAATCGCCGATGGCCGTCACGCCCAGCACTCTGCCGCCATGTGTCACCAGGTGCCCGTCTTTCCGCGCGGCGCCAGCAACATAAACGCTGTCAGCAAGCTCCTCCGGAATGGTGATCTCATAGCCTTTTTCATAGGAAACAGGATAGCCTTTCGACGCCATAATGACGCAGGCCGCATGTTTTTTGCTGAAGGTCACAGGACAGTCTGCCAGCCTGCCGTCGGTCACCGCTTCCATGATTTCCAGCAGATCGCTTTCCAGCAGAGGCAGCACTACCTGGGTTTCCGGATCGCCGAAACGGCAGTTATATTCGATCACCTTCGGGCCGTCTTTCGTCAGCATCAGCCCGAAATACAGGCAGCCGGCAAAGCTGCGGCCTTCTGCATTCATGGCCTGTATCGTCGGCAGGAAAATGGTGTCCATGCAGGCCTTCGCCACGTCTTCCGTATAATAGGGATTGGGCGCCACGGTCCCCATGCCGCCGGTATTCAGGCCGGTATCCTGCTCGCCGATGCGTTTGTGGTCCATGGAAGAAATCATGGGCACCACGGTCTTTCCGTCTGTAAACGACAGCACCGACACTTCCGGTCCGGTGAGATATTCTTCAATGACAATGTGTTCGCCGCTCTTTCCGAAAGCCTTGTCCTGCATCATGGAAATGACCGCGTCCTTTGCCGCCTCCTTCGTTTCCGCAATGATGACGCCTTTGCCCAGCGCCAGGCCGTCCGCCTTGATGACCACAGGCACCGGCGCGGTTTCCAGATAAGCCAGCGCCCTGGACATATCGTCAAAGGTTTCGTAGGCCGCCGTGGGAATGCCGTATTTTTTCATCAGATTCTTGGCAAAGACCTTGCTGCCTTCGATCAGCGCCGCTTTTGCTTTGGGGCCGAAACAGCGGATGCCTTTTTCTTCCAGCGCGTCCACGCAGCCCGCCACCAGCGGATCGTCCGGTGCTACCACCGCGTAATCAATGCCGTTTTGGACGGCAAAGTCACAAATGCCCTGGATATCCATAGCCGCAATATCCACGCAGACCGCGTCCGCCGCGATGCCGCCGTTGCCCGGCAGCGCATAGATCTCACTGACCCGGCTGTTTTTTTTCAGCTGTTTGATAATGGCATGCTCTCTTCCGCCGCCGCCAACTACCAGTATCTTCATCTGTTTACCTCCGCATTTCGCATTGAATCAATGATGGAACAGACGCATGCCTGTAAATGCCATGGCAATGCCGTGTTTGTTGCAGCAGTCAATGACGGAGCCGTCCCGGATGGACCCGCCGGGCTCCGCGATATAGCTTACGCCGCTGCGGCTTGCCCGCTCAATATTGTCGTCAAAGGGGAAGAAGGCGTCAGATCCCAGCGCAACGCCGGAAATCTGCGACAAATACGCCCGGATCTCGCTTTCCGTCAGGGGATCGGGACGCTCTGTAAAATATTTCTGCCAGTTGCCTTCTGCGCAGACATCCTCTTCATTTTTATTGATATAGCCGTCGATGACATTGTCCCGGTCAGGTCTGCCCATTTCCGGCTTAAAAGGCAGGTTGAGCACCTTGTCGTGCTGACGCAGAAACCAAGTGTCCGCCTTGCCGCCTGCCAGACGCGTACAGTGAATCCGGGACTGCTGTCCCGCGCCCACGCCAATGGCCTGTCCGTCCACCGCGTAACATACGGAATTTGACTGGGTATATTTCAGTGTAATCAGGGCCACCACCAGGTCCCGCTTTGCGCTCTCCGGCAGGGTTTTGTTTTCCGTTACCACATTGTCCAGCACCGCTTTGCTGATTTCATAGTCATTGCGTCCCTGTTCAAAGGTAATGCCGAACACCTGCTTATGCTCGATGGGTTCCGGTACATAGGCAGGATCGATCTGTACGATATTGTAGGTCCCTTTTCTTTTTTCTTTCAGCATCGCCAGCGCTTCAGGATCATAGCCGGGTGCGATGACGCCGTCGGAAACCTCGCGGCTGATGAGGCGCGCGGTGGTCACGTCGCAGACGTCGGAAAGGGCGATCCAGTCGCCGAAAGAACACATCCGGTCGGTGCCTCTGGCTCTCGCATAGGCGCAGGCCAGCGGCGAGTCGTCCAGACCTTCGATATCATCTACGAAACAGGCTTTTTTGAGTTTTTCCGGCAGCGGCGTTCCGACCGCCGCAGAAGTGGGGCTCACATGCTTAAAGGAAGTGGCCGCCGGCAGCCCCAGCGCTTTCTTCAGTTCGCTGACCAGCTGCCAGGAATTAAAAGCGTCGAGGAAATTGATATAGCCCGGTTTGCCGTTTAATATGATAATCGGCAGTTCATCGCCGTTGGCCATAAAGATCTTCGCCGGCTTCTGGCTGGGGTTGCATCCGTATTTCAATTCAAATTCTTTCATACCCATCGCTCCTTAAACTTTTTTATTGATTTTTATTGATCATCCGGTTGGTAACTTTCCTTGTTTTCAGGTCGATATAGCGCACATACAGGGAAATTTTGTTGTCCTGATCCAGCGCATTCCAGAGCTGCCCGGTAAAGGCGTCGATGTCATCCGAAATCGCCACCCGCTCCGGCTCCCCCTGGAAGGTGGGAATCGGATTGCCGTCGCACACATAGGTGTGAATGAAATGTCCCAGCCCGCTGATAGCGGGATAAGAGAAGGTGTAGCGATTGCAGGCAGAACCCTTCTCATCGGCACTCTTCAAAATACTCATTTCATAGCTGAAATCCTCTGCCGCAAAATGCAGCAGTCCGCTGATACGCGGAGTAAAATTGGGTCCGTCCGGCTCAAACTCCCGGGACGTCAGCGCTTCGCTGAATCCTTTTCCGGCCTTTAATCCGTCATAAATCGTATCCGTCTGATCGCCGTTGGTCACGATCAGATAGTCCTCCATCTGGCGGATCGCCGCGTAAATGATGAGACTGGGATCCTCCACCTTTGCGGCGTCAAAAGGCTCCGTAAATACCGCGCCGCCCTTTTCGGTGAAAATCCGGTTGCGGCTGTTGGCGCTCCTGCCCATGATAAAATAGGCGGCGCAGGCTTTGGTGCCGTCCGGCGTCTTGCCGATGACGATGCCTCTGCCCACATAGGAATTGCCCCGGATCAGTGTTCCAATATCGTTGATCTGATAAATATTCATTTCTATCACCCTTTCGTTTCTTTCGATATGATTTCCGCGCAGACTTTTTCCGCCGCAGCCGGCAGAATAATCCATTCCGCCTCCCGCATGACGCGCTGCTGCAGCACTTCCGGCGTATCCCCCTCGCATACGGAAACCGCCTTCTGCATAATAATTTCTCCGCCGTCCGGAACCTCGTTGACAAAATGAACGGTGGCGCCCGTCACCTTCACGCCTTTGGCCAGCGCGGCTTCATGGACCCGCAGCCCGTAAAATCCCTTACCGCAGAAGGAAGGGATCAGCGAAGGATGTACGTTGATGATCCGTTTTTCATAACGTTTCGTAAAAGAAGCGCTTAAAATGGACATAAAACCTGCCAGAATAATCAAATCCGTGTCATATGCTTCCAGCATTTCACAGATGGCTTCCTCAAAGACCTCCTGGCTGCCGCTGTCCTTCCTTGTAATCACTTTCCCCGGGATCTGCGCAGCTTCCGCCCGCTGCAGGGCGTAGGCCTCGGGATTGTTGGCAATCACCAGCCGGATCTGCCCGCTGGCCAGCCGCCCGCTGATCTGCGCGTCAATCAGCGCCTGCAGATTGGTTCCGCCGCCGGACACCAGCACAGCGATATTTGCTTTTCTTTCCGTCATTTTCCTGTTCTCCCGTCAGTCAATGATGATTTTTTCTTCCGACTGTACAATTTCTCCGATCACGTATGCGTCGGTTCCCTTCGCCTGCAAAATGGCCAGCGCCCGGTCCGCGTCTTCTTTCGCCACGATGACGCTCATGCCTACCCCCATGTTGAAGGTATTGAACATATCCCGTTCGCTGATCTGTCCCCGGGCCGCAATCAGATCGAAGATGGGAAGCACACGCACCGCGCTTTTTTCGATCTTCGCGCCCAGCCCGTCCGGAATGCTTCTGGGAATATTTTCATAGAACCCGCCGCCGGTGATATGGGAAATGCCCTTGGGCTGGATTTCCTTCAGCAGCGCCAGCACCGGTTTCACATAAATTTTCGTAGGGGTCAGCAGTGTTTCCCCGATGGACTTGCCGCCCAGCTCCGGTATGGGCACGGTAATGTCGCTGTGCTCCACGTCAAAAACTTTTCGAACCAGCGAAAATCCGTTGGAATGGACACCGCTGGAGGGCAGCGCCAGAATCACGTCGCCGGCAGCCATGGTGCGGTTGTCAATGATTTTCTCTTTATCCACGATCCCGGTACAGTAGCCCGCCAGATCGTATTCGTCTTCCGGGTAAAAGCCCGGCATTTCCGCGGTCTCTCCGCCGATCAGCGCCGCCTCCGACTGCACGCAGCCTTCACAGACGCCCTTGACGATATCCGCGATTCGTTCCGGTTTGTTTTTGCCGCAGGCGATGTAGTCCAGAAAGAACAGGGGTTTCGCGCCGCAGCAGATAATGTCGTTGACGCACATGGCGACGCAGTCGATACCCACACTGTCATGCCTGTCCATCAGAAAGGCCAGCTTTAATTTGGTGCCTACGCCGTCCGTACCGCTGACCAGCACCGGCCTTTGAATGCCTTCCAGATTCAGTTCAAATGCGCCGCCAAAACCGCCGATATCCGAACACACGCCGGCGGTCATGGTTTTCGCAATGTGCTGTTTCATCAGTTCCACCGCCTTGTAGCCGGCGGTAATATCCACACCCGCTGCCGCGTATGCATCTGATTTCGAATTTGTATTCATATGTTATTCCTTTCCGTTCCAGCAGTAGGTACAAAGTTTACAGGGATCCAACCCGATAGCTTCCACAATGCCTTCCAGAGACTGAAATTCCAGAGAGGCCAGATGCAGCTGCTCGCAGATGGCGTCCCGCAGCCGCTTGCCCCGTTCGGTAGAGGAATCGCTGTATTCATCGATATACTTAAAGCCTTCCTCCCCTTCCAGTTCCATAATGATCCGGCGGGCAATCAGTTCCATATCGCTGGTAGCCCTGGAAAAATTCAGATATTTGCAGCCAAACATAATGGGCGGGCAGGCGGAACGCATATGTACTGCTTTCGCTCCATTATTATAGAGAAATTCCACGGTTTCCCGCAGCTGCGTACCTCGGACGATGGAATCGTCCACAAACAGCAGGCTCTTGTCTTTAATCAGTTCCCGCACGGGAATCTGCTTCATTTTCGCCACTTTGTTGCGTTCGTTCTGTCTGGCGGGCATAAAGCTTCTCGCCCAGGTGGGCGTATATTTGATAAAGGCCCTTGCGAACGGAATATCGCTTTCATTCGCATATCCGATGGCGTGGGGCGTCCCTGAATCCGGCACGCCGCCCACATAATCCACGCCCTCCGCCTTGCCGGAGGCGCGGTCGGCTTCCGCCATGATCCGGCCGTTGCGGTACCGCATCATTTCCACATTGACCCCCTCATAATTGGAGGTGGGATAGCCGTAATAGCTCCAGAGAAAGGCGCAGATGCGCATCTCTTCTCCGGGCGGGGAAAGCTGCGTGATTTTGTCCGCCGTGATTTCCACGATCTCACCGGGGCCCAGTTCCTTTTCATTTTCATATCCCAGTTTCTGGTATGCAAACGACTCAAATGAGACGCTGTGTCCATGTTCATTTTTTCCGATCACCACTGGCAGCCGGCCCATTTTGTCCCGGGCGGCGATGATGGCGCCGTCGTCCTTCAGAATCAAAACAGACGCCGTGCCGTCGATCTCGTGCTGCGCGAAACGGATGCCTTCGATAAAATCACTCTTCTGATTGATCAGCGCCGCTACCAGCTCCGTGGAATTGACGTTGCCGCCGGTCATGGCGTCAAAATGGCCGCCGCTGAAGGACAGATACTGATCGATCAGTTCTTCCGCATTGTTGATCACACCGATGATGCAGATGGCATAGGTTCCCAGATTGGAACGAATGAGCAGGGGCTGCGGATCATAGTCGCTGATGCATCCGATGGCCGAGCTGCCCTTCATTTCCTCAAACACATGCTCAAATTTTGTCCGAAACGGTGAATTTTCTATATTATGAATGTTGCGCTGCAGGCCGACACAAGCGTCCCAGGCAGCCATGCCGCCCCGGCGCGTCCCCAAATGCGAATGATAATCCGTTCCGAAAAAACAGTCGGAAATCGCATCCTGCCTGCTGACGGTTCCAAAAAATCCTCCCATAACAATTCTCCTGTATCTTTCTGTCAGTCTTCGTCCTGCAGTCTGGACAGGATTTTCTGATCCTTCTCCAGCACCGCCGCCGCGTCTTTTTTACGTTTTGCCAGCAGTTTTTCCGCCAGCGCCTCATCTTCCACTGCCAGAATCTGCGCGGCCAGCAGTCCCGCATTGGCGCCGCCGTTGACGGCCACCGTCGCTACCGGGATTCCGGGCGGCATCTGCACCGTGGACAACAGAGCATCCATGCCGTCAAAGGCAGAGGATTTGCAGGGAATCCCGATCACCGGAAGCGTGGTATTTGCCGCAATCGCTCCCGCCAGATGGGCCGCCATCCCTGCCGCCGCGATGATGACGCCGAAGCCCTTTTCTCTTGCGGTTTTCGCAAAGTTTCCTGCTTCCTCCGGCGTCCTGTGGGCCGAATACACATGCACCTCGTAAGGCATTTCCAATGCGTCCAGCACCGCCGTGGCCTTCTGAATCACCGGCAGATCGCTGTCGCTGCCCATGACAATTCCTGTTTTTTTCATACGTTGCTCCTCCTGATTCGAATATACGAAACCCCTGATTCTTTGTCAATATGCCCCACGAAAGTTTTCCCTTAAATCCGGTTTATCGCCCTGCTTTGGCCTCACAGTAGATGCAGCGATACTCTTTGCGTTCCTTGTCCGTCAGCCGGAAAATATGCGGCAGTTCCTGTTCCGTAGATGTGATGCAGCGCGGATTTTTGCAGCGAATGACGTTGGTCAGTTTTTCCGGCATCAGAATCACCCGCTTTTCCACCAGTTTGCCGTTTTTGATGATATTGACGGTGGCACCCGGATCCACGTATCCGATCACGTCAAAATCGATGGCGATGTCCGCATCAATCTTGATAATGTCTTTTCTTCCCATTTTCTTACTGGAAGCATTTTTCATCAGCGCGACGGATACGTCCAGCGCCCCCAGCCCCAGCAGGCTGTACAGCCGCATGCCGCAGCCCGCGGTAATGTGATCGATGACCACGCCGTTTTGAATGGAATCCACATTCATAGTCTACTTCCTCCGATCCTTCTCTCACTTTACTTCGATTCCCAGCAGTTTCAGTATCAGCGCCATGCGCATATATTTCCCGTTTTTCACCTGTTTGAAATAGCAGGCTCTGGGGTCCTTGTCGATGGCCACGCTGATTTCATTCACACGGGGCAGAGGATGCAGGATCGACAGATCCTGTTTCGCCCGCTTCAGCCTGGCGGGGGTCAGGATAAAACTGTCTTTCAGCCGCAGATAATCTTCTTCGTTAAAGAAGCGCTCCCGCTGTACCCGCGTCATATACAAAACGTCCAGCTCCGGCATGTATTTTTCAAAATCCGTGGTCTGCACGTAGGAAAATCCCTGTTTTTTCAGTACGTCCCGCTTGATGTAGCTGGGTACTTTCAGTTCCTCCGGGGAAATCAGCACGAAGCGGATATTTTCATAACGGGACAGGGCATTGATCAGCGAATGTACCGTCCGCCCGAATTTCAGATCGCCGCAGAATCCCACGGTCAGGTTGTCAAATCTTCCCTTCTCCCGGTGAATCGTTAAAAGATCCGCTAAGGTCTGGGTGGGGTGGCAGTGCCCGCCGTCGCCGGCGTTGATGACCGGAATCGATGCGTTGTTCGCCGCCACTAAAGCAGCGCCCTCCTTCGGGTGCCGCATGGCAATGATATCGGCATAGCAGCTGACGGTTTTGGCCGTATCCGCCACGCTTTCGCCCTTGGCCGCCGAAGAGGAACTGCTGCTGGAAACCGACAGTACATTTCCGCCCAGCTCGTACATCGCCGCCTCAAAGCTCAGCCTTGTCCGGGTGGAGGGCTCAAAAAACAGCGTCGCCAGCTTTTTTCCGTGGCAGGCCTCGCTGTATTTGTCCGGATGCGCAATGATGTCACAGGCTACTGCGATCAGTTCTTCGATTTCACCGGTGGAAAGGTCCACAATATCAATCAGATTTCTCATACCTTATGCCTCCCTCCAGCTTTCATCGGAAGGATTGTTGCGGAACGCGGTGAGCCGGCGGACGTCCTCTGCTTTGATATAGCCTTCTTCCGCCGCTACTTTGGCGATACAGTCAAAATCCGTCAGGGAAATGTTCTGCACTTTCGCCTCCTTCAGCCGGTCCAGTCCTTTCTGCATACCATAGGTGAAGATACTGACGATGCCCAGCACCTCGGCGCCTGCGTCCCGCAGTACATTCACCACTTCGATCACACTGCCGCCGGTGGAAATCAGATCTTCCACCACCACGACCTTCTGGCCTTTCTCCAGCCGCCCTTCGATCTGGTTCTGCCGTCCGTGATCCTTGGCCCCCGAGCGCACATAGCCCATAGGCATTCCCAGCAGATGTCCCGTAATGGCCGCATGGGCGATGCCTGCGGTTGAAGTGCCCATCAGCACCTCCGCTTCCGGGTAATGGGTTCGGATCAGTTCTGCCAGTCCGTTTTCCACGTCGCCGCGCACTGCCACGTCTGTCAGCGTCAGCCGGTTATCGCAGTATACGGGGCTTTTGATGCCGCTGGCCCAGGTAAAGGGTTCTTCCGGGCGGAAAAAGACAGCCCGGATGGAAAGCAGATCCTTCGCGATTTTTTCTCTCAGTTCCATGTTGATTCCCTCCTTACTACAATATATTTATGGTTAATACCCCTTACAGCCAGTAAGGAATTACCCATCTTGTTGCTTAAGCTGTTAGAA
>CANRJG010000026.1 GCA_947630875.1 uncultured Lachnospiraceae bacterium | reverse complement strand
TGCGAGCTTCGCTGTGAAGCCGGACAGGAAGTAGTACTGTGTCTGTTCCGGTGTCAGTACAGATACGGGAGGCAGTACGCCGAAAGCGTCCGCTGACAGGAAGATCACGCTCTTCGCTGCAGGTGCTGCGGAAACCGGACGGACGATATTCTGAATATGATTGATGGGATAAGATACACGTGTGTTTTCGGTTACGCTCTTATCTGCAAAATCGATCTTTCCTTCCGCATCAAGTGTCACGTTTTCAAGCAGCGCATTGCGCTTGATTGCATTATAGATATCAGGTTCGGAGTCCTTGTCAAGATTGATAACCTTGGCATAGCAGCCGCCTTCGAAGTTGAATACGCCGTTGTCGTCCCAGCCGTGCTCATCATCACCGATGAGAAGGCGCTTGGGATCTGTGGACAACGTGGTCTTTCCTGTACCGGAAAGGCCGAAGAAAATAGCCGTGTTCTCTCCGTTCATATCTGTGTTGGCGGAGCAGTGCATGGAAGCAATGCCCTTTAACGGCAGATAGTAGTTCATCATAGAGAACATACCTTTCTTCATCTCGCCGCCGTACCAGGTATTGATGATGACCTGCTCACGGCTGGTGATATTGAATGCAGCTGCGGTTTCGGAATTCAGACCCAGTTCTTTGTAATTGGTTACTTTTGCCTTGGAAGCATTGTAAACCACAAAATCCGGTTCGAAATCTTTTAATTCTTCATCGGAAGGCTGGATAAACATATTCTTTACGAAATGTGCCTGCCATGCAACTTCCATGATGAAGCGGATCGCCATACGGGTATCTTTGTTTGCGCCGCAAAATGCGTCTACGACGAACAGTCTCTTGTTGGAGAGTTCTTCCTTGGCAATGTCCTTGATCACTGCCCATGTTTCCTCTGACATGGGATGGTTGTCGTTTTTATACTCTTCGGAGGTCCACCAGACGGTATCTTTGGAATTTGCATCCATAACGATGTATTTATCTTTCGGAGAACGTCCCGTATAAATACCGGTCATTACATTGACCGCGCCAAGTTCGCTCACCTGGCCTTTTTCATAACCTTCCAGATCCGGTTTGGTTTCTTCCTCAAACAGCATCTCATAAGAAGGATTGTACACGATTTCCGTGGTGCCGGTAATGCCATACTTTGTTAAATCAATCTGTGCCATCTTAACATCTACCTCATTTCTTCTTTTATAGTTTGGAGCAGCAAAGCAAAGTACCCAACTTTCTCTTTGTTATTATACATGATTCATCAATAAAATCAATCGAAAGTTTTTTTCTTCGCCGCAATTTCATTTTTTCCTTTGTAAATCGAGTCCGCAGGAATCACGCCCCGCAGCATGGAAAGCGGGTAAACATTCGTATTTCTGCCGACGATGGTGCCGGGATTCAGGACGCTGTTGCAGCCGATGTCCGTGTAATCTCCCAGCATGGCGCCCATTTTGCGCAGGCCGGTTGCAAGGGCATATCCGTTTCCTTTGACCACCACATTGGTCTTATCGGCTTTGATATTGGAGGTGATGGCGCCGGCGCCCATATGGGCTTTATAGCCCAATACCGAATCCCCCACATAATTATAATGGGGCACCTGTACGCCTTCAAAAATCACTGCATTTTTCACTTCGGTGGAATTGCCCACTACGGTGTGCTTTCCGATCAGCGCGTTTCCGCGAATAAAAGCGCCGGGCCGTACTTCCGTTCCTTCATCGATAATACAGGGACCGTTGACGGTTGCTGTTTCAGCAATTTTCACCGACCGGTGTATCCACACCTGGGGCCCGCGCTCCGTAAACTGTGCCGGATCCAGGATTTTTCCCAGTTCCAGAATATAGTCATGAATCTGCGGCAAAACCTCCCAGGGATACGTATGTCCCGCAAACAGCTTTTCCGCCAGTCCCGCCTTCGACAAGTCAAACAGCGATGGAATTGTGATTTCCTGCATGGTGTCCTCCTGTTATTTCTGATAATACTGCCGGATCCGGCCATAAAACTGCCGTACCAGCGCCTGATTGTCCAGGTCAATGACCGCATCGACTTTTTTTGCAATATAAGCTTTTAATTTATCCGCGTACTCCGTACCGGTGATCTCGCCGGAGGCCACCATCTGCAGTCCTTTTTCCCAGCTTGCGGTCAGTTCCGGATTCAGCAGGGACCGCACGGAAACGGCCACGGTATCGCAGATCAGCTCGCCCAGAAGACAGGGAGAAAGAATCTGCGTCCGTTTGTTCAGTTTGATGTATTTGTTGGCGATTAGCTTTTTTAAGATTTCCGCTCTTGTGGCGCTGGTGCCGATGCCGCAGCCTTTGATCTGCGCCCGCAGTTCCTCGTCTTCGATCAGCTGCCCGGCGTTTTCCATGGCCAGAATCATGGCGCCGGAATTATATCTTGTCGGCGGTTTGGTCTCGCCGGTTTTGATGGAGAAACGATTGACTCCCAGCAGCATGCCCTTTTTCAGCGACTGCAGAAGACCCAAAAGTCCTGTGTCCGCCACAGCGTCATCATCTTCTTTTTTTCCGAAAAAAGCGCCGTACACTTCCAGATAGCCGGGGGTTTTGAGCACTTTGCAGCCGGCGGTAAAGGTTTCCGTTTCCCGTTTCATAGTCAGATTTGCCTTCTGATATACGGCCGGGGGATAAAAAATCGCCAGAAAACGGCGGCATATGGCTTCGTAAACCTGTTTCGCCGTATCGCTTAAGGATGCATAGCGCTGGGTCTGTCCGGTGGGAATAATGGCGTAATGATCACTGATGGCTTTGTCATTGACATATCGGCTCTTACCCAGCTGCTGCCAGAGATTGTCATTCAGAATATGCGCCGCTGTTTGGGCAAGGGGTGCAAATTTACAAAGCCCTGACAGATTTTTATTGATTTCCGCCGCTACGGCAGAAGAAAGCACTCTGGCGTCGGTTCTGGGATAGGTCGTCAGCTTCTTTTCATAGAGTTCCTGCGCGATTTTTAAGGTCTCATCAGGACTCAGCTTCCAGAGCTTCGCTGCTTCATTCTGCAGTTCCGCCAGATTGTATAAAAGGGGCGGATTCTTTTTTTCCTGTTTTTTCTGTACCGTCGTCACTTCCAGCTGCAGCGGCTTGTTTTCTGAAAGATATTTAACGCAGGTCTCCGCCTCCGCCTTTTCAAGAAAGCCCACATTTTTGTAAAGCTTCGGACTTGCGAAATACCGGCTGGTTTCATCGATTTTCATTTCGGCGTCAAAGCGCTGCTCTTCCGCCTGTACCTTGGCAATGATCCGGTAAAAAGGGGTTTTCACAAAGCTTCGGATTTCCCGCTCTCTTCGAACGATCATGCCCAGTACGCAGGTCATGACCCGTCCCACGGCCACCACCGTATATTTCTGATCAGTCAGCCCCGCCAGCACACGGCCGTATTTTAAAGTCAGCAGCCTGGAAAAATTGATGCCCATCAGGTAATCTTCCTGGGCCCGCAGATAGGCGGAAGCTGCCAGCGCATCATATGCCGACAGATCCTTTGCCTCCCGGATGCCCCGCAGAATTTCATCCTGGGTCTGGGAATCAATCCAGACCCGTTTTCTGCTTTTTCCCTGTACGCCCGCCATCTGCTCCACCAGACGGTAAATATACTCCCCTTCCCGTCCGGCATCTGTGCAGACGTAAATGCAGGAAATGTCTTTCCGGTTCAGCAGTTTTTTAATGATTTTAAACTGTGCGGAAGCCGATGGAATGATTTCATATAAATAGGTCTCCGGCAGAAACGGCAGGGTTTCCAGGCTCCATTTCTTCATGGCCGGATCATACTTGTCCGGATAGCTCATACTGACCAGATGCCCGTAACACCAGGTCACCACATAACGGTCGTCTTCAAGATAGCCGTCTTTTCTGCTGCCTTTTACCTGCAGCGTTTCTGCGAATGCAGCGGCCACTGAGGGTTTTTCCGCAATAAACAAATCTTTTGCCATAGGTTTCTTCCGAAGATTATGCTATGACAGGACAGAAAAATGATACCGGGTCGCAGAACGCATCGTCTCATTTGCGTCAAAAACCGGCTGTTGAAACGCCGAATGATGGATGGCGTCGGGATAATACTGGGTTTCGAAGCAGACGCCGCTTCTGCGCTGGTAGCAGACGCCGCCCTTGCCGGTCTGATTGCCTTTGATGAAGTTGCCGGTATACAGCTGCATACCGGGCAGGTCGCTTTCTACCTCCATCAATATACCGCTTTCTGCAGACTTCAGCGCCGCGATTTTTTTCATTTTACCCGTATCATTGACACAATAATTGTGATCATAGCCATTGCCATATTTTAACGCCGTATCCTCCTGATCGATGCGCTCGCCAATCGTATGGAAGCTGCGGAAATCCATGGGCGTTCCTTCCACGGAAATCAGCTCGCCGGTAGGAATGCTCTCCGCGTCCGCCCAGGTAAAGGTGTCGGCGCAGATCATCACTTCCTGATCCAGAATCGTTCCGGACTGGTGCCCGTTCAGATTAAAGTAACTGTGATTGGTGGGATTGATGATGGTTTTCTGATCCGATACCGCCTCGTAGGAAAGCTGCAGCGTATTGTCTGCCGTCAGCTGATAAGTAATACAAAAGTCCAGATTTCCTGGAAATCCCTGATCCATGTCCGGACTGTACAGAGTAAAACATATGGATGGCGTATCACTATCCTGCATGTCACGCACCGTAAACATCCGATGTTCGTAACCGGCAAAACCGCCGTGGAGATTGTTTTTTCCATCGTTGGCATCCAGCGCATAGGTTTTTCCGTCCAATACAAACTGCGCCCCGGCAATACGGTTGCCGCAGCGGCCGATGGTTGCGCCGTAATAGGTATCGTTGTGATCTTCATAACCTTCCACGCTGTCAAAGCCATGCACTACGTCCAAAAATGCGCCGTTTTTGTCCGGCACTTTTAATACCCGGAGAATCGCGCCGAAATCAAGCACTTCTGCTTCCATGCCATTGGCATTTTTCAGCAGATATGCAGAAACACATTCTCCGTTTTTGGTTTCCCCGAATTTTCTTTTTGTGATCCCCATGTTTTACACCTCATCTGATTATTTCGCGCTGATATAGCCCTTTGCAGTCAGCAGCTCCGCGCAGAGTACGCCGCCGCCTGCCGCGCCTCGTAAGGTATTGTGGCTGAGGCCGACAAACTTATAATCATAAACCGTATCTTCTCTCAAACGTCCGAGAGAGATTCCCATGCCGTTTTCATAGTCCCGGTCTAACTGCACCTGGGGACGATTGTCTTCTTCCATGTAACGAAGGAACTGCTTCGGCGCGCTGGGAAGCGCAAGTTCCTGCGGAAGCCCGCGGAAACTATTCCATTTTTCAATAATTTCCTCTTTGGAGGGCTTCTTTTTGAAATTAACGAAAACTGCCGCCGTATGTCCGTCCTGCACCGGTACCCGGATACACTGTGTGGTAATAACCGGCGACGTGGCGGGCAGAATCACGCCGTTTTCCACCTTACCAAAAAGCTTTAAAGGTTCTTTTTCACTCTTCTCTTCCTCTCCGCTGATAAAGGGAATTACATTGTCGATCATTTCCGGCCAGTCACGGAAAGTCTTGCCGGCGCCGGAAATAGCCTGATATGTGGTGGCGACTACAATTTCCGGTTCATATTCCCGCAGAGCAAACAGTGCAGGCGCGTAGCTTTGAATCGAGCAGTTGGGCTTTACCGCCACAAAACCACGTTTGCAGCCCAGGCGTTTCTGCTGTGCAGGAATGACGTCGATGTGTTCCGGATTGATTTCCGGCACGATCATCGGCACATCCGGCGTCCAGCGGTGGGCGCTGTTGTTGGAAACTACGGGCGTCTCCGCTTTCGCATAGGCGTCTTCGATGGCCCGGATTTCATCCTTGCTCATATCGACCGCACTGAATACGAAATCTACCATGGAAGAAACCGTTTCCACCTCATTGATATTATACACAACCATATCTTTGACGCAATCCGGCATGGGAGTGTCCATTTTCCATCTGCCGCCCACTGCTTCCTCATAGGTCTTGCCCGCGGAACGGGGCGAAGCCGCTACACATGTGATTTCATACCAGGGATGCTCCGCCAGAAGCGTAATGAATCTCTGCCCTACCATACCTGTCGCGCCTAAAACGCCGACTTTCAGTTTCTGATCTGCCATTTTTTCTTACCAACTTTCCTTTTCTTTCATGTTTGCACATATATTTTAGATATCATAGCATAATGTTTTCCCGGTTTCAATCCAAAGATTGCCCTTTCGAAAAGCTGCATCCGCAGTAATTTTGCCGATACAGCCCGTATTCTTTGGACAGGGCAATGGAGCGTAAATATCCGTTATTCTTTTTAAAATCCGAGGGGAGAAAGGATACCTGATACTTTTCAGCCGCAGCCTGTCCGATTTCATTTAAGAGCGCCGCGTTTTTTAAGGGACTGATGGTCAGTGTCGTCGTGAAATAGTCAAAACCGCCCGCCGCCGCGGTTTTTGCGGTTTCCTCCAGCCGCAGCGCGAAGCAGCGCTTACAGCGGGCGCCGCCCTCCTTTTCCTGTTCCAGTCCTTTCGCGATCTGTAAGAAGACGGAACTGTCATAGGGCGCCTCCAGCACGGAGACTTCCCGCTCCAGGGGCATTTTTCGGATCAGCCGCAGCAGTTCCGCCTTCCGGTGAGCGTACTCTGCTGCATCGTCAATATTGGGATTATAGAAAAATACCGTGATCTGAAAATACCGGTTTAAATATTCCAGACAATAGGAGCTGCAGGGCGCACAGCAGGCATGCAGCAGCAGGGAAGGCACACGGTTTTCCGCACTGTTCTTCTGCAGCACTTTTTCCAGTTCTTTCTGATAATTGACCCTGTTCATCTTCTGCTCCTGCATAAAATTTCCAGATATAAAAAAATGGCCGAACCGACCATTTTTCTACGCTATAAGCTGGAAAAGGGACTTGAACCCTCGACCCCTTCATTACGAGTGAAGTGCTCTACCGACTGAGCTATTCCAGCATGTCTGCGTGTGTTCCTGCGATCACACGCAGAGTATCATATCATATCTTTTTTGATTATTCAACAGGATTTTTCAGTTTTTTTATTCGTAGATTTCCGCTTCCGTATCCACCACGCCTTCCTCGGAATCAAAGTACATTCTCCGGTCTTCCTCACTGAGATTTTCCTTCAGCCGCAGATACAGATTGGCGTAAGCGGCGTTGATAAAGGGGCTGATAAACAGGGCGCCGATGCCGAAGAACAACAGTCCCAGAATCATCCAGCCGATAAAGGATACGCCGAAAACAAAGATCCGCCATTTATTGCCCCGGGTCATTTCCTTACTGAGCCGAAATGCTTCTTTATAATGGATATCCGGATGTTCCGCTAAAATGTACTCCACCATACTGTACTGGAAAACCTTGATGATACCCGGAATTACAAACAGCAGCGACCAGAGGAAAATAAAGAGTTCTTTTAAGAACATCACAAGGCAGAGATTACTGAAATGACCATCCCGGAACCCGAAAAACAGCTCGCCGAAAGATGCGTTTTCCCGCATGCTGCGAACAAAGAACCGGCTGCACCCCACGTTTGCGATATTGACAATAAAAATCGTCACAAGCAGGGCAATCACGCAAAAAATAAAAAATCTGGAAGAAGTGATATAGGACAGCGTCTGATTGGAATACTGTGTAATCGCATCTTCATACAGTTTTTCAACCTGATCGTAGCCCTCTTCCAGTATATCAGGCATCCTGTATTCCACCCGAATGGCCGTCAGATTGGAAGGAATATTGCCGATAATCGAAAAAATGGCCGACACGGCAAACGCCGTCCAGTAATTGGGCTTGATGGCAGCCCAGCCGCTTTGCTTCACTTCCCGCCGGGTAAATCCTTTAAACTGGGTAAAGCCCAGCGCCACAATCAGGAAAATAATAAATAAAAACATATAGGACATCAGTCCGATGGCCAAAAACATCTGTATGCACTCCCTTCATCTTCTGTTGTTTTATTATACTACAAAGCAAATATATTTAAAATACTTTTTTCCAGTAATTGAATGATCTGATAAAACAGAATGGTCAAAATACAGAGCAGGGCAATGCTCATCACCACCATATCCAGTTTGAAGACCTGGCTGCCGTAAATGATCAGATATCCCAGTCCTTCGCTGGCGGCAAAAAATTCGCCGATAACCACACCAACCAGGCTTAACCCGATGTTGACCTTCATCACGCTGATCAACAGCGGCAGGGTGCTGGGAAGCACCACTTTGGAAAGCACGTCTTTGCGGCCGCCGCCTAAGGTTTCGATCAGTTTGATCTGTTCCGGATCCACCTTTAAAAATCCGGTATGCAGATTTAAAATGACGCCGAATACGCCGATGGAAATGCCTGAAACAATGATAGTCCGCTGGTTTGCTCCCAGCCATACCAAAAGCAAAGGCGCCAGCGCCGATTTGGGCAGGGAATTCAGCACCACAAAATAAGGTTCGCAGATCTTCGCCAGCCGTTCAAAGCGCCAGAGCAGCATGGCAAAAGCCGTTCCAATGCCGATCATCAGCAGAAAACTGATCAGGGTTTCCCGTAACGTAATCCATGTGTGCCGCAGGAGATCCTGGGAGTGCAGCATCCGGCAAAAGCACTGTACGATTTTGACCGGCCCCGAAAAGATAAAGGTATCGATCCAGCCCATCCGCCCTGCCAGTTCCCAGATACCCAGCAGTAAAATCACACCTGCCACCCGCCAGAAATTGATCATCCGCCGGTCTTTTTTCTGTTTTCTGATATAGCGTTCCTGATTGTTGCATGTGTCCTTATGCTTTGCCATTGTTGAGCACCTCCCAGACAGTCTGAAAATAATCCTGAAACTCTTTCGTATTCCGCTTCTGCAGCGCACTTAAGCCTTCCGGAAACTGAATCCCCGCATCATAAATGATACGGGTCGGCCGCTTCGACAGCACCAGAATCCGGCTGCCCAGCGTAATGGCCTCTGACAGATCATGGGTCACTAAAAGCGCAGTTTTGTGCTCGTTTCGAATGATTTCACAGATGTCGCTGCCCACCGCCAGCCGGGTCTGATAATCCAGTGCGCTGAAAGGTTCATCCAGCAAAAGAAGCTGCGGATTTAAAGCCAGGGTCCTTATCAGCGCGGCACGCTGTCTTAAACCGCCGGACAGTTCAGAAGGCCTGGCATTGCGAAAGGGCATCAGGCCGTACTGGATCAGCATATTTTCCACCCGCATCAGATTCTCTTCTGTTTTCTGTTTCCGGATTTCCAGTCCCAGAATACAGTTTTTGTAAACACTGCGCCATTCAAACAGGTGGTCTTTCTGCAGCATATAGCCGATGCCGGTATTTTCCCCGCTGACGGAAATGCTGCCTTCTTCCGGCACAAGCAGACCGGCAATCAGGGACAGAATGGTGGATTTTCCGCAGCCGGACGGGCCCACCACCGACACAAATTCCCCCTGTTCGACCTGAAATGATACATTGTTTAAAGCCGGCGTTTCACCGGCTTTTGTATGATATGCAAAGGATACATTGGAAAAATCCAGAAATGCCCCCATATAATATCCATCCGATTTCTTTTGAGATATTATATGAGGGCAACTCGAAATTTGTTATTTCTCAGGTGTGATTATTATTTTTCCGTCCACATATTCCATCCTTACACGCTGGGACTTGATGCCCATCTGTTCGATCATATCCGACGGAATCTGCACACGGCCGAAGCGGTCCAGAATCGCATATTCTTCATGGACGAAATGCTGCATTTTCTGTTCCTCCTCGCTCTGTTCGGAAAACAGTTTCACCTCGTCCAGCCTGCGCCGGTAGCTTTCCTTCATGATCTTTTCACTGGAAATTTTCCCGTCCCGGATGGAGACCACCCGGCTGACCTTGTCCGCCAGATCCGGATTATGGGTGACAATGATAATCGTCGTATGCTCTTCCCGGTTGATCTTCCGGAAAATATCCAGAATATAGTTTCCCGTTTTCACGTCCACGGATCCCGTGGGCTCATCTGCCAGCAGAATCTTCGGCCGGTTGGCGATGGCAATGGCAATGGCAATCCGCTGCTGTTCTCCGCCGGAAAGCTGACTGAGTTTACTGTCCTTTTTATCCCGCAGCCCCACCAGTTCCAGCAGTTCCAGTGCCCGACTCTCCCGATCCTTCGCGTTGTCCAGAAGCAATGGCATCTGTACATTCTGCAGCGCCGTCAGATACGGCAGCAGATTTCTGGCGTTGTTCTGCCATACAAATCCTACCGTATTTTTTTTGTAGGAAATCAGACTCTCCTCGTCCATGGAAAAAAGATTTTTCCCATCCACATACAGCCGGCCGGCGGTGGGTTTGTCCAGCCCGCCAATCATATTCAGAAAGGTACTTTTGCCGCTTCCGCTGTTTCCCACGATAGCCAGCATTTCCCCTGCCTGAATGGTAATATCCAGTCCCTGCAGCGCCATGACTTCAAAATCTCTGGTCTTATAGATTTTTACCAGATTATCACAGACAATCAGCGGCATATCCTGTTTTTCTTCTAATGCGTTTTCCTGCATTACTCATCCGCCTCCCTGTCATTGTGTTTGATCGAGGTAATGGCCCCGTCTTCCAGTTCATACACCAGATCGCCGACTTCCATCAACCCAACGTCATGGGTGGTCATGACAACCGTATTGCCTTCCTTTTCTACCAGTTCCTTGAAAATTTTTACCACCTGCAGGCCGGTGTTGGTGTCCAGCTCCGCCGTGGGTTCATCCGCAAATATGACCTTGGGCCGGTGGGCGATGGCCCGGGCAATGGCCACACGCTGCTGCTCTCCGCCGGACATTTCTTCTGGCAGATGATCCGCCCGGTTAGCAAGTCCTACCATCTTGAGACATTCCATGACCCGTGCAGCATAATCTCCCTCATAGTTTCCGAGACGCAGCGCGTATTCCACATTTTCATAGGCCGTCATCATGGGAATCAGTGCCACCGACTGAAATACAAACCCGATACGGTCCCTGCGGATCAGGGAACACTCATCCTCGTTTTTCCCTGTCAGATCAATTCCGTCAAACAGCACGGTCCCGCTGCTGGCCGCGTCCAGCGCGCACAGCACATTCATCAGGGTGGTCTTTCCGGAACCGGAACGTCCCCGGAAAATCGTCAGCTTCCCCTTCGGAATCGTCAGGGAAATATCTTTCAGTGCGTAAAAATCCTCTCCGGAAGGCATGGGAAATATTTTGGAAATATGCTCCGCCTGAATAATTGCTTCCGCCATCTTAATCCTCCCCCAGTTTCAAAGCCTGTGATATATGGATCCGGTTAATCATCCTGCCGATCATCCAGGTACATGCGCCGATTCCCAGGAATACAACGATAAACATTTTGAAGATATCCCAGAAAGCGCCTGCCATGGACAACGGCAGCGACAGATCGCCGGAGCTGTATGCAATCTGAATCAGCGGCACGAACAGCCTTGCCGCAGTCAGTCCGCAGGCAACCCCAAGCAATATCGAAGGTAGCGTAATAATGGCCTGTTCACAGATCAGCATCCGCAAAATTTCTTTCATAGTCATGCCCATGGCACGGAAAATACCGAACTGCAGCGCTCTGGACTGCACGGAAATCACCCAGTAAATCAGCAGTCCTGTCACGGCCAGAATCAAAATGACGATAAATCCCATGGTCAGTATACCGTTGGTTCCCTGAATCATCGGATCATTTTTCATATCGATCTGCGCCGCGTAACTGTCGTTGAAGTAATCCAGCTTAATGTTCTTTTCACCGATAAAATCATATACGCACTGGGTGGAATCCTCCACATCCAGCCAGACCTGATAGGGCAATACCCCGTCCACCGCCTGCAGACGGGACAGATTCGCCACAATCAGGAAATTGGGCATACTGGTTTCATTGCCGCTTTCATCCACCGTCACCGTCTGCGGGTTGTAAGTGGGCCAGTAATCCACAAATCCGAAAATAATACCGGTAATATTTTCACCGGTGGCTGTGGTATAAGACAGCTGATCCCCCAGCTGATACCCCAGCAGATCATGGAAATTTTCAGAAACCAGCACCGCAGTACTGTTCTGGGAAATCGCATTCAGGTAATGGTACCAGTGTCTGGGCAGTAGCCGGGTATCAAACCGGGCTGACAGTCCGAAATTCTTTGTATGGATTCCCATCAGCTGCACTTTCTGACTGACGGCATATTCCTTGATGGTTCCTTTGGAATCGTAGTAGGCTTTGATCACTTCTTCATCATAGGATTCCATATTTTCCTCAATATCGCTGATATCGGTCATAACGGAAATCGTGGCGTCGTCCGTCACATATACCTTCGCGGCATGTTGCACGCCGTCAATCGTCAGATATTTGTCAAAATCCGGCTCAATATAGTCGTCTGCGGAAACCGGTCCTTCTTCCGGATTTTTGGCATTTTCATTTTCCGCATCCGCTTCCTGACTGGTTCCTGCTGCCTCATCTTCATTGACGTTGGTCCATTTTTCCTGCAGCACCACATCGGCGCCTACCTGATAATCGATTCGTTTTTCCTCATTACTGTTAATGGTATGGGCCGCTTTTGCATTGAAAATGCCCAGCGCCAGCGTCAGTATCAGAAAGATCATGATGAAATTCTGCTTCTGAAAACTCCGGACCATACGCAGGAAAGCCGCATACACTGCCGGATCCAGTTTGTTTTTGATCACACGGAACAGCAGCTTCAGCAGCAGCGGCAGCAATCGCAGCAGCAACAGTCCCACGCCTATAATAAACAGGGAGGAACACAGGTAAAGCAAAGGATCCAGTGCCGCGCCCTTCTTTACGGCGGCGGCCAGCGTATCCTGCTGCCGATGGAAGGTAAACAGTCCGTAAACCGAAATTGCCGTCACCAGCACATCCAGATAAAACTTTTTCCAGATGGGTTTTTTCTTCAGAGAATTTTTATTCTGCTTATGTTCCACAATCGAGGTATTTGCATAGGAAAATACGGGAACGATCATGGCGATCATGCAAAGGATCACCGATGCCAGACAATATCCCAGCACGCTCCATGTGAGCCGAAGGGACAGTGCGCCTCTGGAAACAAAGCTTAAAAAAGCATTGGCGGATCCAAACAACTGGCACAGCAGTGCGGCAAAGGGCAGACCGATCACCACGGCAATACCGGCGACAACGGCGCTCTGCAGAAAATAAATCTGCAGGATCTGCTTCTTTCCGGCCCCGCGGCTCTTTAAAATAGCAATATCATTTTTCTCAATTTCTAGAATCTGTCCGGAAACCATACAGATAAACGCAATCAAAAGAATCAGAATCGGCACCTGCAAAATACGCAGCGTAGCCCGCACACGGGACATCATTTTGACGTGGTCTTCCAGCAACGATACAAAATTTGCCCGGAATACCTGACCGTTTTCCTGACTGTAATGATTGGTATACCACTTGGCCTGTTCCAGCAGATGGCTGATTTTATTTTCACGCATCTGGCTGCAGTCGAGAATCAGATAAAATGCCGCCCGGATTTTATTTTGCGGATCCTCTTCATTCATCAGCTCTTCATTGAAAATATTTTCATCAATGAACAGTTCCGACGCCAGGGCATTAGGGGAATTTACCCAGTACAGATCATCTTCCCTGCTGTTTTCAAAGACGCCGCTGATACGGATTTTTAAAGGATTTCCGTTGGTCAGCTCAATATCATCGAAGGTTAAAATCTCTCCGAGAATCAGCCGCTGGGCCACCAGCCCTTTCTGGGAAATCACCGCGTCAATGATACCGTCGTCCGAAACCTTGCCGGCATACATTTCGCCGGAAACCATCTTCGTATGCTCCGGAAAATCGCTCATGTACCCGATGGCAAGACTGACTTCTTTCTGTGCGTCGCCGTAAATGTTTTCTGTCAGCGCCGGCGTTTTTTCGATGTAGTAGTGACTGATTTCCTCCAGACTGTCCAGTTTGAATTTCTTCTGCATGCCCTGGAAGGTTTCCCGGGCTTTGACGAAGCTTTCCGTATTCGCCGCGCCGTTTTTGGATTCCAGTACCGCATCTACCGTGACGGTGCCGGGATATGCGTTGTTTTCCTCCACATAATCACTAATCTTGCGGTTCAGGGATTTGATCTGAATCGCATCGGTATACATGGGATTGGCACAGGCGACGGAAACCATAAAAATGTTGCCGATCAGCAGGCAGATCATGATCCATTTGCAGTTCAGCATTTTTTGAATAACAAAATCAAACATATGCGTCCCCTCCTTACTGCAAATAGACGATGTCATGTTCATCGATGCCCTGCAGGATCCACGTATTTTCTGCGTCTGATCCGCCGGTCAGCACATGGCGGCGTCTGAGCTCGCCGTCTTCCAGAATGAACACATAGGATTTGTCTTTAATCGTGAATACGCCGGAGCTCTTTGTCATCAGCACCTGCCCTGCACGATAGGTCACCAGTTCCGCTTTCAGCGGATCCAGATTGTTTTTATCAAACTCTCCATCCAGACGCACATACACTTTGTTTTGCTTCAATGCGTCCGGCAGATAATGATCGGCGCAGACCACCGTGCCCTGTATTTTCTGCTGTTTATCCCCGGTACCTGCCAGTATGGTAACGGTATTTCCAAAATAGGTATATCCCGGATCGTCAAAATAGACCACCACCGTATCGGTGGAATGTATACGCAGTACCACGGACTGGGAGGACAGGACGGTTCCTTCCGTCCGGATAAATACATTGTCCACCACGCCGTCAAAGGGTGCGTAAATATTGCAGTCTCCCTGGACTGCTTTCATGGCTTCCAGTTCTTTCTTCATCTGATCAATTTCCGTCTGATTTTCCGTCGCCATGTAATTATTGTTGATTTCATTGGCCGCCAGTTTCTGGGTAATAATGGCACGGTCATAGGCGTCCGCGGAAGCATACTGCGAATTCAGCTGATCCCGTTCCTGGGCATAATATGCTGACTGTCGGTTATACTCCGCTTCCTTTGCCGCAATGGCCTGCTCTTTTTCCGCGATTTCTTCTTCCGAGTACGGCCGCAGCTTTGCAAGCAGGTCTCCTTCCTTCACTGTATCCAGATTATCCACTTCCATAGATTCCAGCACTACGGCATCCGCCGCAGGCGTCAGTTCCCGCACCACCGGATAATAGGCGGCCGCATCCACGGTTTCTTTTTGAGCCAGATCTCCGATGGCAGCCTCGGAAGAGACGTATTCATTTTCTTCAATTGGCAGCAAATCCGAACTGAGCAGGTCCTTTTTGGAACCGCAGCCGGTAAATATCAGTGCAATCAGTACAGGCGCCAGAAGATATAACTTTTGTTTTTTACTTGCCATAGATGATATCTCCTTCCTCCAGCCCGCTGACGATTTCCACTGCCGTTTCCCAGCGCGTCCCGGCTTCCACGTTTTTTCTGACCTTTTTGCCCTCTTCGTCTCTGACATAGACGTAGGTGCCGTCCACGTCTTCATACAACCCGTCGTCCGGGATGTAAAGCACGTTTTCCTTGCGGTCTGTGATCATTACGACGTTTACCGGCGTACCATATGGAATCTCATCTGCGCCTTCATTGATATAATAAGTATTTTGCAGTACGGTTTCCTCCGTCAGATTGGATATCTGAAATCCCTGCGGCGGGTCATAGGTAATACCGTACTTTTTTCCGTCCACCAGCGCGTAATATTCATCACAGGCGTTCATTTCTTCCTCTTCAATATACTCCCCCTCAATCACTTTGGAATCTGCAAGACCAAGCACTGCAAGCACCGTACCGCCGCTGACATTTCCCGTGCTCATCTGTCCCATATACATGATCACGCCGTCAGAAGGCGCTGTAATATCCGCATCCTGATTGCCTGAATTCATCTTCTGCAGCGTCAGTTCCGCAAGTTCCTGTTCTTCCTTGACTTTGTTCTGATAATAGGAATTTTGCAGATCAACAATTTCTTCCTGCTTCGCGTTGATTTCCTCCGCTGCCGCACCCTGTGCCTGCAACTTGGACAGCTCCGCCTGGGCTGTGGCAATATTCACTTCACTTAAGGAATCCAGATATGCGTGATCCCGCTGCATCTGGTCGATCTGTTCATCGATCTGAGCTGCCTGTGCAGCTACAGAACCGCCGTCCAAAGCAAACAGCACATCTCCTGCCTTCACTTCATCTCCCAGAGATACATTGACACTTTTGATAACCGCGTCCGTATCCACTTTAATCTGCATGGTTTCCCGCACAGCCACATTGTCCGTCAGACGGATATTGTACATGTCTCCCCGCTTCACCGTCATGGCATTTTCCTCAAAGCCGAGAGGATCCAGCAATTCCGGTGCTTTCGAACATCCTGCCAGCAGCAGACAGCAGATCAGAAAAAGTCCTGTTATTTTTTTTCGCATACTTCCACCTCTAATCCACAATCACTTTATCTCCAAGAGACAGTCCTTCAATAACCTCGGTATATTTTCCGGCATCCATGCCGGTCTTCACCGACTGAATCGTCCGGATGCCGTCGGCGTCCTCTACGTAAACGATTTCCTCCCCATTGACCAGATTGACCGCTTTGGAAGGAATATAAAGAACGTTTGTCCGGGTGTCCAGCGTAACCTCCATGGAACCCGGCAGACCGGAATGCAGCAGCAGTCCTTCCTCCTGCGTCAGAAAATAGACCCGGGCAGGCGCGCCTTCTTCCGTAGGGGCAGGGAATTTCTCCACGCCGATTTCTTCTTCCTGCACCACTTTCAGACGGACGTCTTTCCCTTGAATCGTTGCGGTATAAATATCCCCGGGATGAAAGAACGACCAATAGGGCGTGTAGGCGCTCACCACGTACTGATCCGCCTGACTGACAATCACTACAGACTGGTTTGCCACGGATTTTTCTCCTTTTTCCTGCGTCAGCGCATAAGTAACCACGCCGTCAAAAGGCGCAGTCAGCTGCAGAGAAGCGGAATCGGAAACCATACGTTCCTTTCCCTGGGCCGACAGTTCCGCCAGAAGCTGCCCGGCGCTGACCCGGTCGCCCGTTTTTACATAAATCCCCTTATAAAAAAAATCGTCGTAAGAAAAAGAGAGAATCTTTTCGCCGTTGTTTTGTACAGCCAGATCGATGGTTTCTTTTTTAATCAGATCTCCCTGTTTGACTTCTTCCATGTCAAAGTCATCGTTCTGATATGCTTCTACCACCGGTCTGGTGTTGAGCTCTTCCTCTTTCGGAAGCAGAAGTATAATCAATACCAGCAGGCAAACCGCCGCCAGAGAAATCCAGAAATACTTTTTTTTCTTCATTTTCACCGCTCCTTTATGAAAAAAGGAAACTGCAGCTGCCGCAGTTTCCTGTCTCCCTCATAATTTGCTTTAGTATAGCACGAGAATCCGCCGGATGCAAGACACACCAGCCAATTACGCTCCAAAAAAAAGCACAGAAATATCCGATCTTTTTTTAGTAAAATCCACCACTAACTTACGGGCCCACGTGGATATTTTCAGAACGCTGCTGACCGAATACATCTGTAATTGTCAGGATATAATCGCCATCATCCAGCGCAACATCATATTTTCCTTCCGCATCGGTTTCCCCGATATAAATAATACGACCGGCCGCATCCGTAATCAGGATTTTGCAGACCCTGGATGCCACTCCGGAACCCACCACTTTGGTTTCCCTTTCTTCGGTTCCGTTGGAATAGCTTCGAATGATCTCATAGGTACCGTCCGGGAACGGATAATTCCAGTTTCCGCCGTCATCCGTATCCTGATCGAATATGGTTTCGCCGTATTCGTTCAGAATCTTTACATGATGCTTGACGGTCCTGGGCTCCGGCGTTGGTTCCGGTGACGGTGTCGGCGGCAGCGTCGCCGTGGGCTGCAGAACATCGATCACCTGACTGCCGTCGTCTCCGGTTTTCAGATCCACCATCCGGCACATAACACAAAGCCGGGTGGACCCGCCGTTTTCACAGGTTAAAAGCACCAGCGTAATCTGCCCCGGAATCCAGTCCTGAATCGTCCAGTCTTTTGGTTTGATGACCTTCTGCTCATATACCTCATAGGTGTACTCCGTTCCGGTGAGATCCGTCACCGTCACCAGATCGCCGCTGGCCAGCTGATTGATGTTGTCAAACATTTCGCCATACATGCCGCCCCGATGTCCTGCCAAAATACAGGTGCCGTCCGCACCGATGGCGGAGCTGGTGGAAATATGACCGATAGATGCCTTGATATTAATGCCGTTGGTTCCTTCCACCACAGCATACATAAGGTTCAGCTTTTTAATTTCAATGATACCGATAATATTCTGATCCGCCACCGTCATCATGGACATTCGTTCCTTGCGGATCTGGGCGTCGATTTTTTCTTTATCGGAAATCGAAAGCGCTTCATATTCCGCCTGGGACATGCCGGAGTTCATGTAGTTGTCCGTTTCCGTTTCTTCCTGATTGTCCCGTAAAAATCCGGAGATGGCGTTTCGCACTTCATTGATGCGCTGATCATTGAGATAATCATTGTACAGCGGAATCAGTACCGCATAGGCCACAACGCAGAAGCCGCCGATAATGATCCACAGACCGATCTGCCGGCGCAGTCCCAGTCCCCAGAATTTATCTGCGGTTCCGGCAAAGGATTCCTGCAGCCTGCTCCGCAGTTTATTCAGTTGCAACCTGTCTTTTCCAGATCTCATCGTATGCGAACTAACCCCTTTTTAAGATTCATTCATACTGAGTGTTTCCCATTCTTCATACAGACCGTCTTCCTCCGAAGACAGCTGCTTCAGTTCGTTTCCCAGCGCATTCAGACGATTGTAATCCACTGCGATTTCTTCCTGCTGCATCTGCTGTTCCAGCTCGTTTTTCTGTTCTCCGATCTCCTCCAGCCGCAGCTGAATCTTCGCAATGCGGTTTTCGATTCTCTTTCTTGCGCTGCTTTCTTCTCTGCTTTTGCGCCATGCCTCTTTGGCATCTTTTGGCTTCGTTTCGGTTTCTGTGATCTCATGATGCGTCAGATTGTCGATTTTTTCCATGAAATCATCATAATTTCCCATAAACTGCACCAGTTTTTTATCATTGAGATAAAAAATACGCTGCGCTGTTTTGTTGATAAAATACCTGTCATGGGAAATATACAGCACGGTCCCTTCGTAATTGCGGATAGCCTCCTCCAAAACCTCTTTGGAAATAATATCCAGATGGTTGGTAGGCTCATCCAGTATCAGAAAGTTGGCGTCGGACAACATCAGTTTGGCAAGTGCCACCCTGCCCTGTTCGCCGCCGCTTAACGTACCGATCTGCGAAAATACATCGTCTTCCGTAAATAAAAAGGCCGCCATGACATTACGAATCGTGGTCTGGGTCAGATGCGGATAGCTGTCTGAGATTTCTTCAAAAATCGTTTTGTCCCGGTTTAATACCGCGTGTTCCTGATCAAAGTAGGCAATGGCTACATTCGTACCGAAACGAACCTGTCCGCCGTCTGCCGCTTCTTCTCCCAGCAAAAGACGCAGCAGCGTTGTTTTCCCGGCGCCGTTTTCACCGATCAGCGCGATTTTATCTCCACGGTAAATATCGAAGGAAAGCCCCGTAAACAGCGATTCCTGCTGAAAGGATTTGGAAAGATTCTCCACATGCAGCACATCCTTGCCGCTTTCGCAGACCGGCGTAAAACGAATCCGCATATGCGCCGTATCCTCCTCCACCTTTTCCAGACGTTCCACTTTATCCAGCATTTTCTGACGGCTTTCCGCCCGTTTGACGGATTTTTCCCGGTTAAAACTCTTTAAGGTTTCAATCACCTTTTCCTGCTTTTCGATTTCCCTCTGCTGATTGTTGTATGCCCTCACGGCGGCTTTTAATACCGCTTTCTTTTTTTCAGCATACACGTCATAATTGCCTTTATACACCCGAAGGACAGCGTTTTCAATTTCAATCACCTTTGAAACCAGCTGATTCAGAAAATATCTGTCATGGGAAACTAAAAGCAGCGCGCCTTTGTACTGCTGAAGGTAGCCTTCCAGCCAGCGTATAGCCGCAATATCCAGATGATTGGTGGGCTCGTCCAGGATCAGCAGATCCAGGGGCGTCAGCAGCAGTTTTCCCAGCGCAAGCCGGGTTTTTTCTCCGCCGGACAACACCGAAACTTTTTTTTCATAATCGCTTTCGGAAAATCCCATGCCCTTTAATACCCCGGCGGCCCGGGACCGATAAGCGTACCCCTCTTCCCGCTCAAAGGCTTCATTTTGCCGGGCATACCGGCGCATCAGATCCTCCAGTGCTTCGCCGGATGTAGTTTTCATCTGCTGCTCCATCTGACGTAAGCTTTCCTCCGACGTAATCAGATCCTTTCTGGTGGAAATGATCTCCTCATATACGGTGGCGTCGGAATCCAGCGACGGATTTTGGGTCAGAAATCCGATCCTGATATTTTTTGGAATTACGACAGATCCTGCGTCCGGCTGCAGCGCTCCGTCAATCATCCGCAGCAACGTGGTTTTGCCGCAGCCGTTGGCGCCCACCAGCGCCGTTTTTTCATGTGCTTCCAGACGAAAAGACGCGTCTTTTAAAATGATATGGTCGCCGAAGGATTTTTCCAAATGAATACAATCCAGTAACATATTTATGCCTCAAATACCAGCACAATCGCTAATACATATTTCCGTTGATATAGATTTCATTAAAAAAGATCATGACGAGCAAAAGCAGCAACAGGAGCACCATTCCTGCTTTTTTATGCTTTGCCGCAAACAGTCCCGGAATCATAAACACCGGAAACGCGCCCAGTGAATAACGGGGACCGCTCAGAAGCCAGGACGCTGAATAACAGACATAAAAATAAACCAGCGTATAGATTCCGTAGGACAGCCTGAATCGCAGACAAGCATACAGCCCCGAGATAAATACGACCGCCATGGAAATCAGATTGGCAATTCCTACACCGATAATAAATCCCGTTTCACGATTATGGAGCTGCTGCCGCACAATCATCTGTACCACATAAACGGGATTTTCCATATGCTGAAACCAGTTTTCCTCCTGCAATCCGAAAAATGCAAATGGATTTTTGTGCAGTCTGTAATTGATCCAGAGGTAGAACAAAAATCCGCAGAGAGTCAGCAGCATCATTATCGCAGATAACAGATATTTCCGCCAGGCAAAGGTTTTCGCCTTCCAGTCTTTACGAAGTTGAAGTATCGTTTCGGTCAGCATGATGACACCCACCGCCAGTCCCGGCAGTCTGGTCATGGTCAGCATACATCCCACGATTCCGGCAGCCAGATATTTTTCTTTTCGCAGCAGCCAGATATCGCTGAAAAGCAAAAAGAGGAACAAAGCTTCCGACATTCTTGTAAAAAGAAAAATGGAAAATGGATAAATTACCAGAAACAAGGTGCAGCAGCATGCCTTTTCTTTGGAATAATCCAGCCGCATCAGATGATAAAACATTACCATCGCCAGATAGGCGCAGACAATGGATATCAGAGAGGCGCAGTACGCGTAATCCAACGTGGTCACCATATGCAGCAGGCGGATACACAACGGATAAAAGGGAAAGAATACCAGAAGAAAACGGTCATCCCCTGTCGCCGTGTAACCGTCCTTCGCAATCGTAATATAATGTCTGACATCCCACATGGTGGTAAATCGCCGATAGTAGTCCAGAAACCCCATGGGCGTTTCCTGGAAATAATTATGAAGCAGCCAGGTTCCGAAAACCAGAATTGATGCGACCGCAAGATATGCTGCCGCAAATAGAATATAAGGGTAAATTTCTTTGTTTCTGAGTTTCATAAAGAATCTCCTGTCATAAAGCAGGTATGCCGGAGACGAAACGCCTGTGTGGCATACCTGCTCTGCAGTTATGTTTTTAAACTTTAGATCTCTTTTGCATGCTCCAGCAGATATTTCTCTGCTTCCGCATTCCACAGACCGTTGTGCTTTTTCACCAGTGCATCCAGTTCCGCGAACATGGGATCGCTTTCGCCCAGTTTTTCAAAATCCGCAATGGCTGTCAGCGGCATGGAAACATGGGTATAAACCAGCTTTTTGCCGCCTTTGATATTCGGCAGATTTTTGGTCGTTTCCACTACGCAGTCAAGACCGCCTACATGGGTAACCATGGCGGAAGGATTGATCTTTCCTTTGGACATCATATCCAGCGCCTCGATCAAATCGTCGTTATTTCCGCCGGAATTGCCTGCAACATGGGTTGCCATATAATGGACATTGTAGAAATTAAACTCCGCCGCAAATTCCGTATTGGAAGGACCTGCGAAGAAGTTGAGACAGCCGTCGTAGCCTAAGATGGCGCTGGCCTGCTCTACCACCGGGCGTACCGGCGCGTAAACGTAAACATCGTCGTAGCCGGTGCCGCCGGAGGCTTCCATCAGCGCGGCAACCGCATCGCCCGCACCGGTATTCAAATATACCAGCTGCACACCGTTTGCAGCCGCTTCCTCTACCGTATAAATCGAAGCCGCACGTTTCAAACGGTCGTCGTCAATATCAGTAACCACCAGAAGCGAAGGCTTTCTGTCACAGTGCAGCGCATAGTCGATGGCGCCCAGGCCCATGGGGCCGACTCCCGCCAGCAAAGCCATTTTTCCGCCTTCTTTAATGCCCATTTCATGTACGTAGCTGCCGGCTTTGGTATGATAATTTACATGATATCCGCCAATGATACAGCTCACCGGTTCTGCCAGAGAGCCGGTATAAAAGGCCTGTCCGTTGTAATGCAGCAGGCAGTTGTGCTCCATGACCGTGGCCGGAATGACAATATAGGTGGCGTCGCCGCCGATATAAGGGAACGAATAGCCGGGCGCCGCATAGACGTTTTCCTTTGCGTTGATGGCCGGCTGAATGGCAAATTTTTCTCCCGGCTGGAATTTGCCGCTCCACTTTTTGCCGACTTCCAGAATCCGTCCGCAGAACTCATGGCCGATAATCACCGGATGTTCTGCCACGTCATTGGGCACCCGTTTATGGGCCGGGCCCTGAATCGTCGCCTTGTAAGAGGACATGCAGATGCTGTCCGAAATGACCTCCGCCAAGATTTCATCATCCTGAATCTGCGGCAGTTCAAACTCTTCCAGACGCAGATCGTTTACTCCGTAAATTCTGACTGCTTTTGTTTTCATAAACTACTCCTCCTGCATTTGTCCCGCTTTCGCGTAATATTGAATTCTTTCCTCAATGGAAGGCATCTTTTTCTTCGTTTCTTCCGTAAACATGCCCTTTGCCAGATCTTTGGTGGCTTCTTTTTCATGTCCGATCAGCGTCCATGTAGCGTCGATGAGATGCGCGAAGGCAGGCTCCTTGATCTTATCGTTGATAAAGGCCTGTCTGGGGGAATTGATATCCTCTCCGCTGATTTCGAAGAGATCATTTTCCTTGCAGAGCTTCATCAGGCGCTGGAGCTGCTCCAGCGTATTTCTGGAAGGCATGTAGGCAATGGAATCGAATCCCAGTTCTTTCAGATAGGGAATCAGCTGATCCAGATAATCATCTTCAAATTTCTGGGTCTTCTTATCTCCCGTCACACTGTCGCCCACATCGCCCAGATACGCATAGGCCGTCACTGCGCCGATTTCCCTGATTGCCTTTAAAAATTCCCGTACCGGCGGACATTCGTCGGTGGCAGGTACATAAATCTTCTCCACCATGGAGGATTTTAATATGCCCAGCAAATCATAGTGATAATAAGCATATTCCGTATCCAGCATCTGCGCAGTCTGCTTCGCGGAAAGGGCAAGTCCCAGCTGCTCCTGCAGAAAATCAATCAAAGGCTGTCCTTTGCCGGTTTTGTCCGTAATCTTCTGTGCCAGCACATACAGGATATGCCGCTCCGTCACCGAACCGCCTTCCACCCAGTTGGATGCAGGAACCACGTCTTTCTCAAAATCCATACTGATACCGGCAGAAGCCACAAGGGCATTGATATTCGCCACCATTTTTTTGTTCCGTTCGTTCCGCGCCACACGGTAGGGCTGCATAAACGCCGCCAGCCGGTCAATATTCTGATGGGGAATGCCGTGGGCCAGTACGTAGGCACAGCCGATCTGATCCGGATTATTGAGGCGCAGATCCGCAAAAGGCGTATCCGCAAAAGATACCCGGCACTCCATGCCGATGGTGGTAATCATTCCGGTGATTTTGCCCGCTTCAATAAATTCCCGGGTGCCGCCCACACTGTCGTGGTCCACGATGCCTGCCGTAGTCAGGCCGTTGGTCCAGGCCGTATACACCGCCTTGGTGGGCGAATAGGGTGAAAAGGAATAGGTGGTATGAATATGGCTGTTCACATATCCCTTATCCTCCGGCTTGGGCAGTGTCCCGTCCTGATGCAGCTGTACCAGTTCTTTTAACGCTGACAGACGTTCTTCCTTTGTCCCGGCGTTCAGGCCGCAAATCAGTTCTTCTGTAGTCATGGATCCGGCCTCCTAGTTCAACATAGTCTGTCCGCCCGTAACGGGAACAGCCTGTCCGGTTTCATACTTCTGCTCAATAATATAGAGAATCGCAACTGCTACATCCGATTCCAAACAGCCGCGGTTCAGCGGAACTTTCGATTCGTAAAAACGTCTGACATCTGCTACCGTTTTCGCTCCCGGAACTTTTCCGGCGTTGAGATACTGTACGAACAGGCCGCGCACAGGATCGGACCACAAAGGGCCATCCAGCAGATTGCCGGGGCAGATGGCATTGACCTTGATCTGATACGGGGCCAGCTCCATTGCGAAGGACTGGGTCAGACCGATGCCGCCGAATTTCGATCCGGCATAAGCAAAGTTTTTGTTGCTTCCGGCCAGTCCGGACTTGGAATTGATCTCGATAATATCCATCATATAATCCGGCGCCGCTTCATGCTGAATCTTCATGATTTTGGACGCATATTTTGCGCAGAGGAAGTACGCCGTATAGTTAATGGAAGTTACAAGCTCGAAGTTTTCCTTCGTCATTTCGTCGAGACTTCCCGCCCGGGCAATGCCCGCATTGTTCACCAGTACATCCAGTCCGCCGAAGGCAAGCACCGCCGCTTCAAACATTTCCTTTACGCTGGTTTCGTCGCTGACATTTGCCTTCACGGCAATGGCGGTGTCCGCGCCATAGGTTTCATTCAGCTCCTGGGCACAGCTGACCGCGCCTTCATAATTCAGATCGGCAATAATCAGATGGGCGCCATGCTCCGCCATAGCCAGGGCAATGCCCTTGCCGAAGCCCTGGGCGCTGCCGGTGACCAGAGAGATCCTGCCCTCCAGCCGTCTTTCCTGTGCGCCGGCGCCGGAAACTTTTGCACGGTAGCTTTCCACTTCCCAATTGACAATAAAATCAATCAGTTCCCGGGTCATATGTAAAGGACCGCCGAAGGCTTTGGCATATACCGCGATTTTCAGCGCGTCAATCAGCAGCAGCTTCGCCGTCTTTGCCTCTTTCATCTGATCGCCTGAAACAAAGAAACCCAGTTTTTCCACCGCGATTACACGGGGCTTGAAACCGTTTTTCTCCACATACGCCGTAAAGGCCGCCTGAATGGCTTCTCTCTGGGCCGCAGGATCTTCGCATGCGGGCACAAACAGGAAATATGCCTTACAGTATACGATATGGTCCGGTGAAAAGGGCGCAGAAAGTGCCGCAAACGCAGCTTCATCCTGCACATATTCCGCTGCGGTTTTTGAAGTATAAAACAGGGTGATCGCCGGTTTCTCCTGATTGTAAAGCATACGAATCAGAGGACTGATGGCCACCACTTTTTCACGGTCACAGGAAACTTCCGAAAAATCCGGTTCTTCCGTTACGGCGGATTTTAATGTAGCAAAGGTTTCTTCGCAAAGCGCATCGATTTCTTCCGTGGTATCTGCCGCAAAGAATACGCCGTGATTTTCCAGAAACAGCAGCTTCGGCGCGGCGCCGTTTTGGGCAGCGTACTGATCCATGGCCTCTTTGCAGACCTTTGCCAGAATATAACCGGGTTTGGTAATGGGAATCCACACGGCTTTGCTGCCGAACAGTTTTTCACAGGCTGCCTTGCCGTCCTTACCGCAGGTCATACCATTGACCAGCGAAGGATGCAGATGCAGTACAAAATGATACGGGAACAGGTCGTGCAGCAGTGTCTCCACGCTGGGTCGCCTGTCTCTGTGGGTGATATGCCTTGCATTCATCAGGTCTTCCAGCGCAAGACTTTCGCGCAGGGCGTCATCCTCCGGATAGGACTTCTGCATAATCTCCGCCAGGGCAGCGCGCTCCATCATAACAAATTCTTCGGGTTTAATCTGTGAAAGCTGGGTTCCCGAACCTTTCACATAGAGATATGTCTCGTCTTTATAAGAAGTATTGCCTCCGCCGGCAAGTACATATTCCGGATTTTTTCCGTATTTGTTGGACATTTCAGCCAGTTTCTGTAAACTCATAAGCCTTCCTCCTTGTAGAATAATGTAACGGCACACGCGCTTGGGAAGCGCCCCTGCCAAGTCGTCGGAAGGCATTCCGATTATGCTGCGCATAAGCCTTCCTCCTCAAGTAATAATAACCTAACGATATAGTATCACTTCTCAATTTTAGAGTAAAGCAAAAATATGCCCCGCCGAAAAAATTTTCCGGTGAAATCACATGCGGCGTTTCCGGCGCATAGGTTATAGAGAAAATAAAATATATGCAGAAAGGAATCTGATTATGCCTTGTTGCAATAACAATGATTATCAAAGCATGCGTCAGGCACAGGTATTTGCCGGCAGACGCGAAATGCCTGCCGGCAGAGGCCTGCGCAGCGACTGCGCCATGCCATTCCCCGGGCCTGTCTGCGGCGACGACACACAGTTTCCGCCCGGCATGGCCTATGTGCCGTTTCAGAAATGGCAGTACATCTATGAACCGGAACAGGGGCTGATGGAAGGCACCATTTTCAAGGAGCTGAATTTACAGTTCTGCGGCGTCAGGGGGTGCAGAAAATGAAAACAGATCAGAAGAAAGCGCTGATGTATGTGGATGCGGTCAGCTTTGCCGCTTTGGACAGCGCCATGTTTCTGGATACACATCCTTTAGATGCGGAGGCACTGGAATATTTCAAACATTTCAACCAGCTGAGCAATCAGGCCGTGGCTGAATATTCCAAACGCTATATGCCATTGTCCGTCTCTCATGCGGGCTGTGTCAAAGACTGGAAAGCCTGGGCGGAAACGCCGTGGCCATGGGAAGGGGGAAGCTGTTAATTATGTGGAATTATGAAAAAAGACTGGAACATCCCATCAACATCACGAAACCCAACGCGCAGCTTGCGCAGATCATCATCAGCCAGTACGGCGGCCCCGACGGCGAGGCCAACGCCTCTCTTCGCTATCTGTCCCAGCGTTATGCGCAGACCAACCGGAATGTTGCCGCGGTGATGACTGACATCGGCACGGAGGAATTAAACCATATGGAAATGGTGGCCACCATCGTGCATCAGCTGACGGCCAATCTCAGTATGGAAGAAATTGCCGCCTCCGGATTTGATAAGTATTATGTGGATCATACCCTTGGTATCTGGCCCCAGGCAGCGGGCGGCGTGCCGTTTTCCGCAACCATGATGCAGTCCGTAGGTGATCCCATCACGGATCTGACAGAGGACCTGGCGGCAGAACAGAAAGCCAGAACCACCTATGACAATATCATCCGGTATGTCAGGGACTTCCCGGAGATCTATCAGCCGATCAAATTCCTGCGGGAAAGAGAAATCATTCATTTCCAGCGTTTCGGCGAGGCGCTGCGCCTTGTACAGGACGATCTGGACAGCAACAACTTCTATGCCTTTAACCCCGCTTTCGACAATGTGGCCGCGGGCATGCAGGCAGCCAAAATGAACTGCGGATGCAGGAAATAACACGGACTCTGCCTGACATATGAAAAGGGGCTGTCGTACTGATCAGCCTCCTGTCAAGTAGACAGGTCAAATAATTAAACAATAGTTACAGATATCCGTCATGCCGTTTTCGGTA
>CANRJG010000025.1 GCA_947630875.1 uncultured Lachnospiraceae bacterium | reverse complement strand
CCACATCTTAGGCTACCGGCGAATGACAAGCTGGATAAATCATTTCAATCATACAAACTATAGCAAGAACCGGATTCATAGGATCATGAAGAAACTTGGAATACATTCTGTCATTCGGAAAAAGAAGAAAAAGTATCCTAATTCAAAACCAGAAACTACTGCTGAAAATAAGCTCAAAAGGGATTTCAATGCAACAAAGCCTAATGAGAAATGGACTGCGGATGTAACAGAATTTAAAATTCCCGAAACTGGAAAGAAGTTATACCTCAGTGCCATATTTGACCTTTATGACCGTTATCCGGTAGCTTATGTTATAAGCCGGAGAAATGACAACAAACTTGTATTTGACACTTATGACAAAGCAATAGAGCGGAATCCGGAAGCCAGGCCACTCTTTCACAGTGACAGAGGTTATCAGTATACAAGCAGGATATTTCAGGAAAAGCTTCAAACGCAGGGAATAGAACCATCCATGTCACGTGTCGGACACTGCATTGACAATGGTCCAACAGAGGGACTGTGGGGGATTATCAAGTCTGAAATGTACTGTATGTATAAGATAACCGATGAAGATTCCCTACGTTCTGCCATTGAGGGATATATGAAATTTTATGCAGATGAAAGACCACAAGATAGATTTCATTGTAAGACACCATCCGAGGTAAGGCAGGAGGCATTAGTTTCAGAAACAGCTGTCCAGTATCCGATTGCAGAGAATAAGCGGATAAAAGCCTACAAGGCTAAATGGTGTGCATAACATAAATATCCGCCATATCTGCATTTCGATATGGCGGATACTCGTAGTTCTGTTTTAGATATTTCACTTGTCTACTTGACATGGGGCTGATCAAAGTTATGACTCTTTTTTTCTCTTATGATTCCTGGGCTCTGCTCTTCCCGAAGAAGAACACTGCCACCGTTCCCGGCCCTGTATGGCTGCCAATGGTGGTGCCGATGTCATTGATCAGCACCTTGCCGTTTAAGTTCGGGAATTTTGCCTCGATAGCATCCGCCACCTGTCTGGCTTCGTCATAAAACGCGGAATGGCACATAAAACATTTTCCGGAATAGTTCAGGCCGTCTTCGGCATTTTCCTCCATCCGGTCCACGATGGCCCGCATGACTTTTTTCTTCGTCCGCAGCTTCGCCACCGGATTCAGATGTCCTGCGCTGTCCATGTTCAGCAGCGGGCAGATGTCCATGATGCCGCCTAAGAATCCGGACACCTTTGAAATTCTTCCGCCCTTCACATAATATTTCAGGTCTGTAGAGAAGAACCAGTGGTGCAGCCGGAGCCTGTTTTCCTCGGCAAAGTCCCGCAGTTCTTCTATAGAAGCGCCCGCATCACGCATGTCCGCTAATGTGTCCATCATCAGGCCGTACCCGCTGGATGCCCCCAGGGAATCCACCACGTAAATCTTCCGGTCGGGAAATTGTTCCGCCAGATAGGCCGCCGCCGAGGCTGCCGAACGGTAGGAGCCGGACAGTCCGGAGGAAAGGCTGACATGCAGGATGTCCTTTCCCTCTTTCAGAAACCCGGTAAAATAATCGATGTATTCTTCCACATTTACCTGGGAGGTGGCGGTGTCCGAACCTTCTTCCATCTTCCGGTAAAAGGTTTCAAACGGAACGCTTTGTCCCAGATCATCCGGATATTCCTTTCCATCCATGATGAAATGGAAACAGATATAGGAAATGTTCCGCTTTTCAAAATGTTCTTTGGATAAATCCGCCGTAGAGCAGCAGCTCAATATATAATTGATGTCTTCCATTGCTTTCTCCTTCATCGCAAATCTTTTGATGAAAAAAGCATAGACGCATCCGGCGAAAAAAATCAATCTACCCTCGCCGGGACGGGTTATACATTCTGTTCTGTCCTTGTAGAACGGTATATTTTCTGCTCTACTGCCGGTAGATTCTTTTATTTTTTCCCTTTTTTCCGCACTTTGAAGCTAAGGAATATCAAAATCTCCGCCGTGATTCCCAGAATAAACAGCTGCCAGAGATTCAGCCACAGCAGCGAAACATAAATCACCGCCAGAATGCTCCACATCAGCGCGGAGACAATCCAGAAATTCAAAAACTTCCGTTTTCCCCACAGCGAATGGAATACCAGCATGGCGATAAAGGTCACGGGAAGGGCATAGACAAAAATCTCCCACACCGATTTGGCCAGAATCCACTTCAACAGGAAAAACAGAAACAGCGCAACCGTCCAGATGCCGATGACCGCAATCAGGCTGACCACCACATAATTGACTTCGGTCTTCTCCGCTCTGTACACCGGCGGGGTTTCCTCCTCGTCGTGGGTCGAAAGCAGGTAGTCCACGGAGACACCGAAGATCTCTCCGATCTGCTTCAGCACGGTCACATCCGGGATAGACTCCGCACGTTCCCATTTGGATACCGCCTTATCGGAATAATTCAGCTTTTCGGCCAGTTCCATCTGGGTAATGTGTTTCTCTGTTCTGAGTTTATTAATATTATCAGCTACAATGCGTTTAATATCACTCATTCATACAAATCCTTCCTTTTCCGGTAAACGCAAATTCCGGAAAAATCTCTTTACTCCGCAACCGCTTCGAACAGCGCCCGGATATTTTTCGGAGGAATGTCCTCCATAATCGCCTCGTGGCTCGGGGAAATGATCAGTCCCGTCGGGAACAGCTTTTTCAGCCGCTGTACTTCCGCTTTGACCTCTTCCGGTGATTTGTGCACCAGCAGATCCTGGGTATCCACACCGCCGCAGAAGCTGACCTTGCCTTCAAAGTGCTTTTTCAGATTTTCCGCGTCCATGTTCGCCGCCAGCGCCTGGATGGGATGGATGGCATCTACCCCTGCGTCGATCAGATCCGGAATGATGTCGAAAATGGACCCGCAGGAATGGAAAATCACTTTCATGCCGTAGCTGTGGGCCTGCTCCACCAGTTTGCGCGTACCCGGCAGTACGAAACGCCGGATCATATCCGGTGAAAGCATCAGACCGCGCTGGCTGCCCATATCGTCGCCGATGAGCACTGCATTCAGCCGGTGTTTGGTGGCCTCAAAGAAAATCCGGTTGGCCTTCAGATAAAACTCCATGATTTTCGCGTCTACCGCCTCGTACATTTCCGGATTGGAAATCATGTTCACCAGCGCATTTTCCATGCCGAAGGCCGCGCAGGTATCCTGGAAATGGGCGGACCAGAGCATACCCAGCACAATTTTATTGTCCGGCGCCATATCTACTCTGCGTTTGCATTCCTCGACAGAAATATATTTTTCCGGATCCGGCCAGTCGAAGGTATCCACTTCCTCGGGATCCTCCGCGTCCGCAAAAAAGCCCGGGGTGGTCAGGGTGCGCTCCGTGGTGGAAACTTCCCCGTTTTTGTACCAGTCAAAGGCCGCGAAAATGGCCGATGCGGTTTCGGACTGATAAGGCACGTCTACCATATATACGTCGTCCCCCACTGCCAGCTTCAGTTCATGCATGTTGGATACGCCGAATTCCTTCATCAGCGCCGGCTGTGCCTTGATATCCGGGCTGCCCAGCCAGCAGGCGGGCCGGTCCACCGGCTTTCTCTCTATTGTATTCATAAAACGTTCGATACTGTTCATCTGTTGTAAACCCTCCATTCTCTGTTAAAATTACCCCAAGATAGCATTATTCTAACACAGGATCGGCTTTTTGTCACGGATACCGGAAAAAATGGCAAAAATTTTTTCGTATTTTGATTCTTTGGTTGACTTTCCCTGTTTAAAGTAGTAAAAAATACCTATAATATTTTTTTATTTTATTATCATAAGGAGAGAAGACATGAAGAAAAAAATTCTCGCGCTGCTGCTTTGCGGCTGTATGATCTTTTGCCTTGCCGCCTGCGGCAGCGAGGACGACACAGCTGACAACAGCGACAAAGACAAACAGGAAAGCACCACAAACGACGACTCCGAGGAATCCTACAAAGTCGGCATCTGCCAGCTGGTACAGCATGACGCGCTGGACGCTGCCACCAAGGGTTTTAAGGAAGCATTGGAAAAAGAGCTTCCCGGACAGGTAGAGTTTGACGAGCAGAACGCATCCGGCGATACGCCCACCTGCGCCACCATTATCAACACCTTTGTTTCCGACAAAGTGGATCTGATTCTGGCAAACGCAACGGCGCCGCTGCAGGCTGCCGCTTCTGCAACCTCTGAAATCCCGATCCTGGGCACATCCATTACCGATTATGCAACCGCGCTGGAAATCAGCAACTGGACAGGCACCGTCGGCGGCAACATTTCCGGTACCTCCGATCTGGCTCCCCTGGATCAGCAGGCGGAAGTCATCAAAGAATGGTTCCCGGATGCCAAGACCATCGGTATGCTTTACTGCTCCGCAGAGCCCAACAGTGAGTATCAGGTGAAAGTCATCACCGGTTACCTGGAGGATATGGGCTATACCTGCACACCTTTTACATTTACAGACACCAACGATGTCAGCTCTGTAACACAGGCAGCCTGTGACGGCGCTGATGTGATCTATATTCCTACAGACAACACTGCCGCTTCCAATACTGAAGCGATCGCCAACGTTGTACTGCCTGCCAAGGTTCCGGTCGTTGCCGGCGAGCAGGGTATCTGCGAAGGCTGCGGCGTTGCCACACTTTCCATTAACTACTATGATATCGGCTACATTTCAGGCCAGCAGGCAGCGAAGATTCTGACCGGTGAAGCGGACATTTCCACCATGCCGATTGAATCCGCTCCGGAAGTTACCAAGATGTACAACGAAGCGAACTGCACAGAACTGGGTCTGACGGTTCCCGAAGGCTATGAGCCGATGGAGATTTCAGAATAATTCAGGATGAATGATTACATGGGAGAGCATGGTATGGTTCATACCATGCCCTTCTTTGCATTATGGAGGGTATCACTGTGTTTTTTACATCACTTTTCAACGCTCTGCCCGGCGCGGTAACACAGGGTATTATCTGGGGCATCATGGCCATCGGCGTCTACATCACATTCCGGATTCTGGATGTGGCGGATCTGACGGTGGACGGTTCCCTGGCCACCGGCGGCGCAGTCTGCGTCATGCTGATGCGTTCCGGCGTCAATCCGTGGATTGCCCTGCTCTGCAGCCTGGGCGCCGGTATGCTGGCGGGACTGGTTACGGGACTGTTTCATACGCAATGCGGGATTCCTGCCATCCTGTCCGGTATTCTGACACAATTGGCGCTGTATTCCATTAACCTGCGTATCATGGACAGCAAGGCCAATCAGCCCATCGGCGTTGACAAATACGATCTGCTGGTTTCCCAGCGTTATGTACGGGAACTGAATCTGGACAATCCCCTGCCGCTGATGCTGGTCATCACTGTAGCAGTCATCTTTCTTCTGTACTGGTTCTTCGGTACAGAGCTGGGCTGCTCCCTGCGTGCCACCGGCGCGAATCAGCATATGGCCCGGGCCCAGGGTATTAATACCAAATTCAACATTGTACTGGGCCTGATGCTTTCCAACGGTCTTGTGGCTGTATCCGGCGCGCTGCTGGCGCAGTACCAGGGTTCCGTGGATATCAACATGGGCCGCGGCGCTATCGTCATCGGTCTGGCCGCCGTCATTATCGGCGAAGTACTGTTTGGCAAAATTTTCCGCAATTTTGCCCTCAGCCTGCTGGCCGTCAGCATCGGCGCCATCATTTACTATATCGTACTGCAGATCGTCCTGCAGCTCGGTCTCAACACAAACGATCTGAAGCTGCTTACCGCTCTGATCGTCGCGCTGTTCCTTGCACTGCCTTACTGGCAGGGTGAAGTCATGCGCAAATTGAAACGGAATCCGGCCGCGGTGAAGGGAGGCAAAGAGAATGCTTGAGTTAAAAAACATTTCCAAGACTTTTAATCCCAACACCATCAATGCCAAAACCGCGCTGGACAACTTAAGCCTCACCTTGAACGACGGCGATTTTGTCACTGTCATCGGCGGCAACGGCGCAGGCAAATCCACCATGCTGAACGCGATTTCCGGTACTTTCTATGTGGACAGCGGCAGCATCCTGATCGACGGACAGGATGTGACCAAACTGCCGGAATACAAGCGGGCCTCTTATCTGGGACGCGTTTTTCAGGATCCCATGATGGGCACGGCGCCCAACATGCAGATTGATGAAAATCTTGCTATCGCGGCAAGGCGCGGCGCCAGCCGGGGGCTGAAATGGGGCATCAGCAAGGCGGAAAAGAAGCAATACCGACAACTGCTGGAGCATCTGGAACTGGGTCTGGAAGACCGTATGAGCAGCAAGGTAGGTCTGCTGTCCGGCGGACAGCGGCAGGCGCTGACCCTTTTGATGGCCACCCTGAAAAAGCCAAAACTGCTGCTGCTGGATGAGCATACGGCGGCGCTGGATCCGGGAACCGCCATGAAGGTTCTGAAAATTTCCGATCAGATCATTCAGGAAAATCACCTGACCACGCTGATGATTACCCACAACATGAAAGACGCCATTGCCCACGGCAACCGTCTGATCATGATGGACGAGGGACATATCGTGCTGGATATTTCCGGAGAGGAAAAGAAAGCGCTGACCGTTTCCGATCTGCTGGCGAAATTCAGCGCAGCCAGCGGCAAGGAAGAAGCCAGTGATAAACTGCTTCTGTCATAAAGAATCTTATGTGAACCAATGGTTTTGAGAAAATAAGGCCGGATGACATAAAATCTGTCGTCCGACCTTATTATTTTTTTATGGTTATTTGATTGCCACACTCTTTTCTTTCTGAATGATATCGTGGGCGCCGCCTTCCACAATGCTGGTGGCTGAAACCAGCGTCAGCTTCGCTTTCTTCTGCAGTTCCGGAATGGTCAGGGCGCCGCAGTTGCACATGGTGGATCTGACCTTACTTAAGGACAGTGCCACATTATCCTGCAGCTTGCCGGCATAGGGAACATAGGAATCCACGCCTTCTTCGAAGGACAGCTTCTTGTCTCCGCCCAGATCGTAGCGCTGCCAGTTCCGGGCACGGTTGGAGCCCTCGCCCCAGTATTCTTTATAATAGGTGCCGCCGATATTGACCCGGTTGGTGGGGCTTTCGTCGAAGCGGGCAAAATATCTGCCCAGCATCACAAAGTCCGCGCCCATGGCCAGCGCCAGCGTGATATGGTGGTCATACACGATACCGCCGTCGGAGCACACCGGAATATAAACGCCGGTTTCTTCGTAATATTTGTCTCTTTCCTTACAGACTTCGATCAGGGCCGTGGCCTGTCCCCGGCCGATGCCTTTGGTCTCTCTGGTAATACAGATGGAGCCGCCGCCGATGCCCACTTTGATGAAATCCGCACCGGCCTCCGCCAGAAATCGGAAGCCGTCCGCATCCACCACATTTCCGGCGCCAACCTTGACGGTTTCACCATAGTGCTCTCTGACCCATGCAATGGTAATCTTCTGCCACTCGGTAAAGCCCTCGGAAGAGTCGATACACAGCACGTCCGCCCCGGCTTCCACCAGCGCGGGAATCCGCTCCGCATAGTCTCTGGTATTAATACCGGCGCCTACCACATAGCGCTTGGAAGCATCCAGCAGTTCATTGACATTTTTCTTATGAGAATCGTAGTCCTTGCGGAAAACGATATAACACAGTTTCTGATCTTCGCTGATAATGGGAAGGGCATTCAGTTTATTGTCCCAAATGATGTCATTGGCCTCTTTTAAGGTGGTGCCCTCCTGCGCACAGATCAGCTTTTCAAAAGGCGTCATAAATTCCGACACCGGAAGCTCCATGGGCATCCGGCTGATCCGGTAATCCCTGCCGGTAACGATACCCAGCAGCTTTCCTGTGGCCGTGCCGTCATCGGTGACGGCAATGGTGGAATGTCCGGTTTTCTGCGTCAGCGCCACCACATCGGCCAGGGTTGCATCCGGACGGATGTTGGAATCGCTGACCACAAATCCTGCTTTATAGGATTTGGCACGTTTCACCATGGCTGCTTCTTCTTCAATGGTCTGTGAGCCGTAAATGAAGGACACACCGCCTTCCTTTGCCAACGCGATGGCCAGCCGGTCGCCGGAAACCGATTGCATAATGGCCGATACCATGGGGATATTCATCATAATGGCAGGCGCTTCTCCCTTTTTATGTTTTACCAACGGCGTCTGCAGACTGACATTGGCCGGAATGCACTCCGTGGACGAATAAGAAGGAATCAGCAGGTATTCATTAAAAGTATGGGAAGGTTCGTTAATAAAAGTAGCCATGGCAATTTCCTTTCTTTTGAATATGTGCAGAGTCAAAGCCGTTTTGCGGCCGGACATTATGGTAAAATACATCAAAGCACGAATTCAAAATTTTGTCAACTTACTTTTTTACGACCTGCCATGCACCGTCTCGAAAATCCAGCAAAATGGTATCGCCGGGCGTGATATTTCCTTCCAGAATCGCCTTGGCCGCCTGGGTTTCCACATGCTTCTGCAGGTAGCGCTTCAGGGGCCGCGCACCGTATACCGGCTCATATCCGTGTTCCAGCACGTTATCCTTTGCCGCATCGGTGAGTTCTACCCGGATTTCCCGATCTTCCAGCCGTTTGTTCAGCTCTGCCAGCAGCAGTTCGATAATGCCGGAAATATTTTCCTTCGTCAGCGGCTTGAACATGATGATTTCATCCAGACGGTTCAAGAATTCCGGCCGGAACATGCCGTGCAGTTCGGAAAGCACCGCCTGCCTGCTTTCTTCTTTGATATTTCCGTCGGCGTCTATGCCTTCCAGCAGCCGGGCCGACCCGATATTGGAGGTCATGATCAGGATGGTATTTTTGAAATCCACCAGCCGTCCTTTAGAATCGGTGATTCTGCCGTCATCCAGCACCTGCAGCAGCACGTTGAACACATCGGGATGCGCTTTTTCCACTTCATCGAATAAAATAACGCTGTAAGGTTTTCTGCGAACCGCTTCCGTCAGCTGGCCGCCTTCCTCATAGCCCACATATCCGGGAGGCGCACCGATGAGCCTTGCTACGGAATGTTTCTCCATATATTCGCTCATGTCGATGCGGACCATACTCTTTTCATCATCAAACAGGGACGCCGCCAGCGCTTTGGCCAGCTCCGTCTTGCCCACGCCGGTGGGTCCTAAGAACAGGAAAGAACCGATGGGCTTTTTGGGATCCTTGATGCCGGCTTTGGACCGGAGAATGGCCTCGGACACCCGGCTGACGCCTTCGTCCTGTCCGATGACCCGTTTGTGCAGTTCACTTTCCAGATGCAGGATCTTGCTGCGTTCCCCTTCTGTCAGTCGGGACACCGGAATCTGGGTCCATTTAGAAACCACTGCCGCAATCTCTTCCTCGGTCACCTTTTCATGCACCAGCGTAAAGTCCTTTTCTTCCAGCTCTTTTTCTGCTGCTTCCAGATCTTTGTTCAGTTTCGGCAGCTGGCCGTACTGCAGCTGCGCCACCTTTTCATAATCGTTTTCACGATTTGCCATCTGAATGGCGTTGTTGGTTTCCTCGATCTGCTCCCGCAGCTTGTGGATGTGCTCCAGCTGGGTCTTTTCATTGTCCCATCTGACCTTCTGTTCCGCAAAGGTTTCGTTCAGTTCCGCCAGTTCCTTCTGCAGATTGTTCAGCCGCTCTTTGCTCAGATTGTCCGTTTCCAGCTTCAGTGCGGTTTCCTCGATTTTCAGCTGGGTGATTTTCCGCTGCAGTTCGTCCAGGGAAGAAGGCATGGAATGCAGCTCCGTCTTGATAAAGGCGCAGGCTTCATCTACCAGGTCGATGGCTTTATCCGGCAGGAACCGGTCGCTGATATAGCGGTCGGACAATACCGCCGCAGAGACCAGCGCATTATCCGTTATCTTCACGCCATGGTATACTTCATAGCGTTCTTTTAATCCGCGGAGAATGGAAATGGTATCCGGCACCGTGGGTTCATCCACCATGACCGGCTGGAACCGCCGCTCCAGCGCAGCGTCTTTTTCAATATAAAGCCGGTATTCATCCAGCGTCGTGGCGCCGATGCAGTGCAGCTCGCCCCGGGCCAGCATGGGTTTGAGCATATTGCCGGCATCCATAGCGCCGTCGGTCTTACCTGCCCCGACGATGGTATGCAGCTCGTCAATAAACAATATGATCTCTCCGTCAGAGGACTTCACCTCATCCAGCACCGCTTTCAGCCGTTCTTCAAATTCACCACGGTATTTCGCACCTGCCAGCAGCGCGCCCATATCCAGAGAAAAAATCCGTTTGTCTTTCAGTCCGTCCGGTACGTCCTTTCGCACGATCCGCTGGGCCAGTCCTTCCGCAATGGCGGTCTTGCCGACGCCGGGTTCTCCGATGAGAATAGGATTGTTTTTCGTTTTTCTAGACAGGATCCGGATCACGTTGCGGATCTCGTCGTCTCTGCCGATGACAGGGTCCAGCTTCTGTGCTTCGGCTTTTTCCACCAGATCCACCCCGTATTTGGCCAGCGTATCATAGGTCGCTTCCGGGTTATCGCTGGTGACCCGCTGATTTTTCCGCACCGTGGAAAGAGCCTGCAGAAAGCGTTCCCGCTGAATGCCGTACTCCCGGTACAGCGCTTTGCATTCCCGATTGGCGTTTTTCAGCAGTGACAGAAACAGATGCTCTACCGAAACATACTCGTCGCCAAAAGCCTTTGCTTCATCTTCCGCTTCCAGAAGCGCCCGGTTTAAGGCCTGGCTCATCACCAGCTGCCCGCCGCTGACCTTCGGCCGCTTCTGCAGCAGTTCCTCCAGACGGCTTGTAAACGACGCTGTATCGATTTCCATTTTATGAAATAAAGAGGCAATCAGACCATCCTTTTCCGTCAGCAGCGCATACAGCAAATGCTCCTGATCGATTTCCTGATGCCCGTATTCATATGCAATCTTTTCACACGCCTGCATGGCGGCGATTGACTTTTGTGTAAATTTCTGAATATTCATAACATCAGCCCCCTTTGATATCTTTGTTATATATCAAATATAACACCGGATTCTATTTTGTCAAGTGGAAAATAAAATGATTCGGGCGTCAAAAGTGATTACGGATTGTTACGCTGTAATCATAAAATTAAAGGCAGACCATAGCCTGCCTTTTTTTTATTCTATTTTCATCATCCGATATCCTACGCCGATATGCGTCTGAATATACTGAGGGGAATCCGGCAGTTTTTCCAGTTTCTTGCGCAGCGTCGCCATGAACACCCGCAGAGAGCCCACATCGGTTTCCAGACTGCTGCCCCAGACATTCTGAAGAATGTACTTATGGGTCAGAACTTTACCGGTATTTTGAGCCAGCAGGCAAAGGAGTTTGTACTCCATCGGCGTCAGCCGTAGTTCCTCGCCTGCCAGATACGCACAGCGATTGGCGTAATCAATCCGCAGCTTCCCATTTTCATATTCCGATGACCGGGCTGTACTTTGCATCAGTGCCAGACGCCGCTGTACCACCCGCAACCGTGCCAGCAATTCTTCCACGGAAAAAGGTTTTGTCAGATAATCATCCGCACCGGCATCCAGCGCGTCAATTTTGTCGCTGTCTTCACTGCGTGCACTGATGACAATGATCGGCACATTGGACCAGCTCCGGATCCGCCGAATCACCTCTACACCGTCGATATCCGGCAGTCCCAGATCCAACAGAATCATATCCGGATTGTGGGAGGCGGCTTCCATGACCGCGCCTTCTCCGGTACCGGCAGTAATGTAACGATATCCATGGGTATTTAAGGTCGTTGTAATCAGATTGCTGATGGGCATATCGTCCTCTACCACAAGCACCTGATATTTATTCATAATAAGACTCCTCCTCTACCGGAAGCGTAAAGCGAAAAACCGCTCCTGTCGGCTGATTGTCCGACACGGAAATGGTTCCGCCATGGGTTTCCACAATCACCTTGCAGAGATACAGTCCCAGTCCCAGACTGCGGCGGTTATCCGCAATTTTCTGATTGCCGCTGTAAAACTTTTCGAAAATATGCGCTTTGTCCTCCGGCGAAATACCGTTCCCGGTATCCGCAATCGTAACCTCGGCACAGCCATTTTTTCTGCCTGTAGTAATCGTAACAGAGGCGCCGGGAGCCGTGTATTTCACTGCATTATCCAGAATATTTGCAATCACCTGCACCACCAGCTTTGCGTCCGCCCGAACCAGCAGCAGATCGTCTTCGTGCGAAACTGTAATTTCATGATTTCCTGCTTTACGGCCGATATGGGAAACGGCCTCTTCCACAATCTCACTGAGCAGTTCCGCAGAAGTACGCAGCTGCATCTGTCCTTCCTCAATCCGTGTTGCATAGAGCAGATTTTCCACCAGATCGATGAGCCACAGAGAATCATTGTAAATATCCGTATAAATCTGCCGCCGGGTTTCATCGTCAAAATTACCGGCATTACTAAGCAGATTGCTGGCATTCCCGGAAATGGATGTCAGCGGCGTGCGCAGGTCATGGGAAATGGTTCGCAGCAGATTGGCCCGCAGCTGCTCGCTTTCCGCCAGAATCGCCGCGGCTTCCTTTTCTCTGGCATTTTTATCATTTTCCAGAGCCAGCGCGGTTTCATTGAGAATCGAAAGCAGGATACTCTGATCAGAAGCATCCAGCGGTGCTTCCTTCGCATCGATGCCCACCACGCCGTAAACCCGCTCGCTGACCCGCAGCGCGAGGTACATATACCGGGTATGGGAATAGGTATCGGTAGTGGCCCCGGCAATGTGATTGTTATTCAGCACCCATTCCGCCGCTGTTTCTTCACTTTCTTTGTCGTATGATACAAGCTCCTCTTTCATATGGAAGAACCGCGGTTCTGACAGATGCCCGTCCTGATTGTCAAAGATAACAATATCCCGCTCCAGCAGTTTCTGTATCTGTTCCGCAGCGGACGAAAAAATTGCGTCCTTTCCTTCCGCTTTGGAAAGCAGCTGGTTTGTATCAAACAGAATTTTGGTTCGATACGCGGCCTTTGCCGACTGCCCCGCCTGATCCTTATAGCGATTGGCAAAGGTTCCGGTAATGTAGGCGGTCAGGAACATAACGATGAAGGTCACCGGATACCCGGTTTCATACGCCATAAATGAAAATCGGGGCGTAGTAAACAGAAAATTAAACAGCAATACGCTGGTAATGGAAGACACCAGACTGTAAATCTGATGTGACGTCACTATCGATGTCAAAAGCACCCCCAGAATATAGACCATAATGATGTTGGAATCCGTAAACCCCAGATGTTGAAAAATCATACTTAACAGTGTGGAACCCAGCAGAATCCCCGCGCTTTTCACGCTGTTCTTTACAATATCATCCGTTTTTGTACCATTTGCTTTCTGCACCTGATAAGAGGTTTCCGAACCGCCGTCAGGAATGATATGCATATCAATTTCCGGTGCGTAAGAAAGCAGCTGTTCCGATAAGGTTTGCTTGCCGAAGATGTGCCGCCTGGTCAGAGCGCTGCGTCCCAGCACGATTTTAGTCACGCCCGAGACCCGGGCATATTCCGCAATCTGATACGGCACATCCTCTCCGTAAACCGTTTCGATATTGGCGCCCAGCTGTTCCGCCAGCTTTCGATTGTCCCGCAGTCGTTTTTTATTTTCCTGGGTCTCTGACGCAAACGCCGGAGTCTCCACAAACAGCGCCGTAAACTGGCTGTTAAACGCTCTGGCCATCCGGGCTGCCGTCCGAATAATCTTTGCATTGGACGGCGCTGCAGACAGGCAGGCCAGAATGTGCTCATCCGTATGAAATGCGCGGTTTTCCTTCATTTTGGTATACAGCCGCCTGACCCGGTCGGCACAGCGGCGCAGAGCCACTTCCCGCAGGGCAGTCAGCTGTGCCACCGTTAATTTAGATTCTTCTGTGTCTTTTTCCTGCAGGCGTTCCATCAGTTCCTGGGGTTCGATATCGATCAGTTCTACCTGATCGGCATTGTCAAAAACCGAATCCGGGATCCTGTCCCAGGTAGTGATGCCGGTAATGGAAGCCACCGTATCATGCAGACTTTCAATATTGCCTACATTGACGGTGGTAAATACATGGATGCCGTGCTGCAGCAGTTCCTGTACTGCATGATACCGCTTTTTGTGACGACTGTTCTTTTCACTGGCATAAGACAGCTCGTCAATCAGAATCAGTTCGGGATTTCTGGCCAGCGCCCGGTCAATATCAAAAGTATCCGCTGCCGCAAAGTCCAGATGCTCCAGCTGCGACAGCAGCTCAGCACTTTTTTCCGAGGCATGCGCCGCAATATAGCCAACCACCACATCAACGCCCTTCTCTTTCGCTGCGATAGCCGCCTTGAGCATGGCCTGCGTCTTCCCGATGCTTTCCGCGTATCCGAAAAAGATTTTCAGTCGTCCCCGTTCAGACCGATTCATGGTTTTCCCTGTCCTGCCTTTTTTCAAAATTGGTACTTATTTTACTCTCAAATAAAACGCCGGTCAATCCGGGAAATGCAGATTCTTTCCTTCCGGACTGCCGCCTCCCCTGTCGGACGCCTGCCGGATTTTCATAATAAATGCCATGCCCTTCTTAACAACAAAGTACCCGAAAATAAAAATGAAACATACAATCAAAATCAGTACAATGTTTTTCATCAGACTCACCTCTGCTGTCATCTGCATGCCAATGGTTATATCCGGAAGCATTTCTGAACGGCCCGCTGCGATCCCAGAACCAGTATGGATTGGTTGTTCCCGAGAACGGTATCATGGCCAATATTCATGTTCAGCTTTCCGTCTGTTCGTACACCCAGAATGTTAATGCCGTATTTTTTGCGAATATCCAACTGGGCGACATTTCTGCCGTTCCAGTCTCCGGGTACCCGCAGTTCAATCAGAGAATAATTTTCATCCAGCTCGATATAGTCCGCGATATGATCCGAGGTACAGCGAATGGCTGTCCACGCAGCCAGCTGTTTTTCCGGATATACCACTTCATCCGCTCCGTTTCGCTCCAGAAACTTCTCCTGTACGCCGCTGGAAGCCCGGGCAATCACCTTTCTCGCACCCAGCTCTTTCAAAAGAGACGTCGTTTCCAGAGAATTTTGGAAATTGTCGCCAATGGCGACGATACAGGCATCAAAATTGCGGATGCCCAGAGAAGACAGGAATTCCCGGCTGGTACTGTCTCCAATCTGTGCGCTGGTCACATAGGGCAGTACGCCGTTCACCCGGTCTTCATTGTGATCCACCGCCATCACCTGATGATGCAGTTCGTTGAGCTTCATTGCAATATGCCTGCCAAAACGTCCGAGTCCGATCAGTAATACCGTTTTCATGTTGCTCTCCTTATTACTTTTTTCTGCTTTCATTCTGGCACGGCAGACGTGAAATGTGCATAAGTTTCATTTTTTTGACATTAAGATTGCGTTAAGATCCCGGACATAAAAAAGGCAGGATTTATGGGGCAGCATGGAAACAGAAAAAATTTTTAAATTCCTTGCACTTTCGTCATGCGCATTTTCTCTCTCGCTGACACCGCAGATTCCTGATAATTGAACCAAAATCTAATGTATTATATCCTCCATGAAAGTTTTTATTGGGAACCGGTTCACAAGGATATTTTACAGCCGCCGCGGAAAATGTCCACATACGCTTATTTTAATAAAAATCAACCAGCCGTTGAAATAAAAAAACATAACTGCCTCGCTTCCCTTCGTTTCGAAATACATTTTTGTACAGCCGAAACGTGTTTTTTCTGCAAAACAGTTATGCTTAAGATTATCCTGCCCGCTTTCCGCGGGTTTTATTCATTAATTCTTTATTTTAATTCTGCCAGAAATACATCTATCAGCTTCGCGGCCTTTTTCAAAACATCAAGGGCGTCGTTAGCATCTACGTCGCCGCTTTCATCTACATCTCCGGCAATTCTTTGTTCTTCTGTAGGTATCTGCAATTTTGCAGCGATCTTTAAGATCAGCAGCGCATCGTTGGCGTCCACGTCGCCGCTGCCGTCCAGATCTCCATAAAGAATATCCGGCTTTGCATCCAACAATTCCACCTTAATTCCGTGTGCCTGGGCGAAAGCATAGGCTTTCGAAGTGGACAAACAGCAAATTATTACATTTTCACAGCCTGAGAATGCGTCTTCCGCAATTTCAATTTCATTTGCTGTGATTGTAATGCGCTTCAAACTGCTGCCCGCAAAAGCGCCCGCGCCGATTTTGGTCACTGACTCCGGCAGTACAATGCTGGTTACCGGGCTGTCCTTAAATGCGTCGGTGGAAATGGAAGTTGGCTTGTATCCATTGATTTCTTTCGGAATGATCAGCTCCGTTTCCTTGCCGATATAACCGTCAATGGAAGCCGTTTGATCTTCAGCTCCTATAATCTCAAACACTTCAACTACTTCGGGTGGAGTGGTTTCTGTAGGCTTCGGCGTATCCGTCGGCTTTGGCGTGTCCGTCGGCTTCGGTGTCTTTCCCGGTTCAGGCGATACTGTCGGTTCTGCTGATATTACTTCAATATCTGATATTGCAAATCCATATGCTGTTCCGATATCATCAGATTCAAGTTTTATTTTAACCATATCACCCTTTACCCGGATTTGTTGTGCTGCCAAGTCTGTCCCTTGATAGTAACCTATCAAGTTGTCAGCTTTGTCATAAATGTCAATATAGTCATTATCGTTTGTAAGTATTGTTGCAGAAGAAAAAGTAATCCTTATTTCATCTGCTCCCGGGCGATAAATTGTCCATGTTTGATCTGTATTGTTTTTATACGGATGACTGGATTCCATACAATCTTCCTTATTTTTGCTACATTTACTGCAAATATCATTTTCGATAGAATGACCCATTGGCAGAACAAGATCAAATGCATACTTTTTCTCGCAAAGCGGGCATTTATATGTGGTATATCCGTTATTTACACAATCCGGCAACACCTGGCCTTCTTTCGAAAAAACATTTTCTGCAACATTACAATGAACAGTAGCCGATTGCAAAACTTCATTTTCAGAATTATCCGTAAGCGATTTCCATTCATCTTCACTTCCACCAAATATCACATGTTCCAGATTTGTATAAACAAATGTATATGATTCCATTTTTGTTACACTTTCCGGAATTATAATATTTTTCAAATTATGGCAATTACCAAATGCTCCCCCTTCAATACTCATCACACTGGTCGGAATTTCAACGCTAGTCAGACTACTGCATCCGTAAAATGCCGATTCTCCGATGCTCGTTACACTGTCCGGAATTTCGATACTCATCAGGCTGCTGCAGTAAGAAAATGCCCCATTCCCAATGCTCGTTACACTATCCGGAATTTTAATACTTTTCAGGCTCTCTATTTTTATTCTTTTACTCTAATTGCTTTGTAATCTTAATCATCTGCGATCCCCGCCAGCTGCTCTATAGCATACAGCGGCAGATTGACCAGCCAGTCCTCTTTTTTGAAATCCGACATGGATGTGCGCACTGACAGTTCCGGCGCAAATTTTTCCCGACAGGTTCTCAGACTCTTGGCTTTCAAATTCACCTCTGCCTTGACTTCCAGCGGAATGATCTGTGTGCCCGTGTCTGCCACAAAATCCACCTCGCAGGAACCTCTGTCGTTGGTATAGTAATAAACACCCAAATCTTCCAGTGTTTTCAGCTGCTGACACACATACTGCTCCGTCAGCGCCCCCTTAAATTCTGTAAACAGCGCATTGCCTTCAATCAACGTGCGCTGATGCAGTCCCGCCATGCAGCCCAGCAGTCCCACGTCCACCAGAAACAGCTTGAATGCCTTGAAATCCTCGTAGGCTTTCAACGGAAGTTTTGCCGCATTGACTCGGCTGATTTTGTGCACCAGACCGCAATCACACAGCCACATGATCGCAATTTCATAATCCTTTGCACGGGCGCCCTCACGAATCAGGCCGTAAATGAATTTTTTGTTCTCTTTTGCAAGCTGCGCGGGAATACTGTTCCACAGTATCCGAATTCTGGGAACCACCGCACTCGGCGCATGTTTTGAAAAATCCTGCTCATAGGCGTCCAGAATTCTTTTTTGAATTTCACGCACTTCGCCAAAATCCCCGTTTTCCGCAAAACTTTGCACCGCTTCGGGCATTCCGCCGACAAAGTAGTATTGTTTCAGAGCATCAATATATGTCTCTTTCAGATCCGTAATCATTTGAAAATCCCGGCGATCCAGGAGCTGCGCAAATCGTTCCTTTCCCGTGGCCATTAAAAATTCTGTGAAGGAAAGCGGATACAGTTTCAGGAAATCTACCTTTCCCACCGGAAAAGACGTTCCTTCGTGCAGGGCAATCCCCAGCAGAGCGCCGGCGCATACAATATGGTACTCCGGCGCATTTTCACAAAAATATTTCAGCGAAGTCAGAGCCCGGGGGACTTCCTGTACTTCATCAAAAATCAGCAGTGTTTCCTCCGGATGGATTTTTTTCCCGGTATAAAGTTCCAGCCCCATAATCAGCCGGTCTGTATCCAAACTGGTGGCAAACAGCTCCGACATTCTGGAATTGGCGTCAAAATTAACGTATACCGTATCTTTATAGGCCTGTTTGCCGAATTCCTTCATCAGCCATGTTTTCCCCACCTGCCTTGCACCTTCAATCAGCAAGGGCTTCCGATATTTACTGCTTTTCCATTGAAACAATTTTTCTATTGCCAGCCGGTACATCAAACATTCCCCCTGATCTGTGAATACAAAAATATCATATTCCATTATTACAAAAATTACAACGAAAAAATGTTGTTGCGCTACACTTTTTACAACGAAAATCTGTGCTTAAATACACGTTTTGCAATAAATTTTTGTTTTCGAACTCAAATAAACAGGACATATGGTTTTTACCATACAATTTCTCTCTGAAAAACTTGTTGATCAACCATCATAAAAACATTAAAAAGCATAACTGCTTCACTTCCATTCGTTTCGAAATACGTCTTTGTACAGCCGAAACGTGTTTTCTGCAAAACAGTTATGCTTGATTTTATCATGCCCGCCTTCTGCGGGATTTATTCATAAATTTTTAAATCTATTTTCAACGGAAACACATCCATCAGTTTTGCGGCTTTTCTCTGTTTTTTAACAGTCAAAGGATTTACGCTACGCCATCTTTTTCAGCAGGATTTGATCTTCCCCTGTCACATTCAACACTTTCAACGCATCGTCCATACTCATGTCCAAAGATTTCATTATGTTTTCGACAGCATTCCTTAATGTTTCCAGTCTTCCTTCACTTTTTCCCGCGCACAGGCCTTCCTGCCGCGCCCGTTCGGTCATTTGATCTACTGCTTTACACACATCAATCTCCTCCTCTTCGTCGTCTATTTCTATCTTTGTGCTTGTGCAGACGCTGATTACCTGTGCTGCTTCTCTATCCAGCCTTTTCAGGCTGGCGTCATTCGAAAGAAAGTTGTTCAGTGCCTCCTCATCGTTTGCATATTTTATAAAACCCAGCACCGATCCTAAATCCGACTGAAACTTCGCCAGATCTTCTTCATTCATTGCGGCAGGTTCGATCAGATTGATTTGATAGTCCGCCACATATTTTTGTATTTCCGGATCCTGTATCGCCATCATCTCCTGCAAGGTTCTGGGTCCATCCCACTTCTCTGTACCGAACAGAATCACCAGTGTGATCACAGGGATCAGTTTATCGTCTTTATAAAATCCGGAAAGAAATTCTCCGCCGCTGCGGCCTTTCCAGTCCTTCTCCCTTCGGTGCCTTTCCTCCGTCTGCTGTATCTGTGCTGCATACCGCAGAAAATCATACAGGCCGTTTTTCACCGGCTCCGCATACCGTGTTTTGGATTCATTTTCTATTCCCATGATCAAATACGCCGCTTTGTCGTCGGACATGAACGTGGTCTTTTTCAGAAGGTCCCGAAATTTCATGACCGCCTTTGGATTTCCCTGATCGAGCAGTACCGCGATCTCCGTTGGATCCATTTCATGCAGTCCATCCGGCCAGATGACCTGTCTCCCGCCATAGATGAAGTAATTAAAAGCATCCGCAAAAACGGCATTCTTCCGCATGTATGCTTTTGTAGTTATGTCAACTTTCCCCAATATGTATTTCCTTTCCAAGAATCATTTTTTACATGCGCATGTTTTACCATAATACAATAGCATATATTGCACATGTTGTCAAGATCGTTACATATTGTTTTACGATGTTCCTGCAGAGGTAACAAAAAACTATTTTTATTATCTTAACATGGGGAAATAGCAGCGTCAATGAACCTGTGGTTCAATTATATCTGCTTCTATTTGTGGTTTCCAAATATAAAAAGAAGCCCTACAGATAAATCCGCAGGACTTCTTTTTTCATAATTCAGCCGTCAGTTTTTTGCCTTAATTTTCTTCTGCCGGAAATTTATCGATCAACTGCGCCGCTTTTTCCAAAACATCAAGCGCGTCGTTTGCATCCACACTGCCGCTGTTATTCACATCTCCGGCAATTCTTTGTTCTTCTGTGGGTGTCTGCAATTTTGCCGCGATCTTTAAGATCAGCAGCGCATCATTGGCATCTACATTCCCGCTGCCGTCCAGATCGCCGTAGGTAATATCCGGTTTGGCATCCAGCAATTCCACTGCAATGTCATGGGCCTTTGCAAAACTATAGGCCTTGGAGGCAGAATAACAGCGAATTGTCAGATTCCCGCAGCCGGTAAAGGCATCCTCCGCAATTTCGATCTCATTTGCGGTAATGGTGATGCTTTGCAATTTGCTGCCCGCAAAAGCGCCTGCGCCGATTTTGGTTACTGACTCCGGCAGTACAATGCTGGTTACCGGACTATCCTTAAACGCGTCTGCAGAAATGGCAGTCAGCTTGTACCCATTGATTTCCTCCGGAATCACAAGTTCAGTTTCTGTGCCGGTATAACTATCAATGGAAGCTGTTTGATCTGCAGTGCCGGAAATCTCAAATGCATCGGGCGGCGTGGTCTCTGTGGGAATCGGTGTCTTATCCGGCTCCGGTGTTGCTGTCGGTTTTGCCGATTCTTCCGGTTCCGTTGTTGCCGTCGGTTTTGCCGTTTCTTCTGGTTCCGGCGTTGCTGTCGGCTTTGCCGATTCTTCCGGCTCCGGTGTTGCCGTCGGTTTTGCCGTTTCTTCCGGTTCCGGTGTTGCCGTGGATTCTCCCGATCCCGGTGTTGCATTTAAATCAACTGGTATTTCACTTACAAATTCCGGATTACCATTTGAAGTATTTTTATAAAGGCGAAGTTTTGGTGTTTCTCCATTTTCTATATGTATTGTCATGCTTGCTATTTTCCCATCGAAATATGTCGAAGCCTCATCAGCTGCTGTCACGCCCATATAGTAACTGTATACCAGTGAGGCGTCTTCAACTCTCGGATTTAACAAAACCATACCATTGATGCTGTTAAAAAATGCACTAAATTCAGGGGTTAAAGACGAATTTGTCACAGTTACATTTTCTTCATAGGCAACGCCAATATCAAATACCTGGACACTGCCTTTTACATAAATATCTACGATAATGGTATCGTTTCCATCATGATATGCTTTTGCTGTTATTTGATTTTTATCTTCCGGCTGATCCGGATTTAATACATCCGTCGTACTTGCTGCCTGTGCTCCTTTCGTCGGAAGCTGCAGGAAGGGCGTACCAAAACAGATTGCAAGGATTAACAAAAATGCAATCCCCTTACCCCATTGTTTCCTTTTCATCTTCATAATGTTCTTTCTCCTTTTCCTTAATTCATAGAATCAAATATAAGTCATTATACATCTTTAATAAAAAATCCTTGTTTTAAAAATAAATTTATTATTTTTTTCATAGATAAATCCAATAAATGCGGGATTTTTTATGATTTTTGTCAGACAACATGACCACCCCTGACCGGTTTGTCCTGTTTATTTTCCTGATTTTTAGACTGCAAAAAAGGCATGACCCCTGTCATGCCTTTCTCATCTTCTTATTTCTCATTCACACTGCAGCTTCCGGAAGTTCTTCTTCCCCCGGCGCAGCACCTGCTGGCCGCCTGCAATCTGCTCCTTCGTCACCATGAAGTGAATATCGCTGATCTTTTCGCCGTTTAAGGCCACGCCCCCCTGCTCCACGGCCCTGCGGGCCTCGGACTTGGAGGGAACCAGCCCTGCTTTGAGCAGCAGTGTCAAAATATCAATGGCGCCGTCCGTAAAATCTCCATCCGCGATCACCGCCTGGGGCATATCCGCCGCGCTGCCGCTGCTAAACAGTGCTCTTGCCGCATCTTTTGCTTTCTGCGCTTCCTCCGTGCCATGCACCAGCGCCGTCAGCTCATAGGCCAGGATCTCCTTTGCCTGATTCAGCTCGCTGCCCTCCCAGTGTTCCATTTCCTCAATCTGCTCCAACGGCAGGAAGGTCAGCATCTTCAGACATTTGATCACATCCGCGTCGGCTACATTGCGCCAATACTGGAAAAATTCAAAAGGAGAAGTCTTATCCGGATCCAGCCATACCGCGCCCTTTTGGGTCTTTCCCATCTTCTTTCCCTCGGAATTGAGCAGCAGGGTAATGGTCATGGCGTAAGCGTCTTTCCCCAGCTTTCTGCGGATCAGCTCCGTGCCGCCCAGCATATTGCTCCACTGGTCATCGCCGCCGAACTGCATATTACATCCGTACTTGCGGAACAGCTCGTAAAAATCATAGCTCTGCATGATCATATAATTAAATTCCAGGAAGCTCAACCCCCGTTCCATCCGCTGCCTGTAGCATTCCGCCGTCAGCATCCGGTTGACGCTGAAATGGGCGCCCACTTCCCGCAGCAGATCCACATAATTGAGATCCAGCAGCCAGTCCGCATTGTTGACCATCAGCGCCTTGCCGTCAGAAAAATCGATAAAGCGGCTCATCTGCTTTTTGAAACATTCGCAGTTGTGGGCAATGGTTTCTTTGGTCATCATCTGGCGCATGTCCGTTCTGCCGGAGGGATCTCCCACCATGGCCGTGCCGCCGCCGATGAGGGCAATGGGTTTATTCCCCGCCATCTGCAGGCGTTTCATCAGGCACAGCGCCATAAAGTGTCCCACATGCAGGCTGTCCGCCGTGGGATCGAACCCGATATAAAAGGTAGCTTTCCCGTGATTGATCAATTCTTTGATTTCTTCTTCATCCGTCAGCTGCGCCAGCAGCCCCCGTTTTTGTAACTCTTCAAATACTGTCATGGTTTTTGCTCTCTTTCTGTACGAATTGCGGCATATGCCGGCCGTCTTTCATTTTATTCTGCTGCAGGCGGTGCTTCTTCCGGCGGCGTTTCCGGCGCGGCAGGCGGTGCTTCCGTCTGGGCAGGCGCTTCGCTGGCCTTCGGTGCTTCGGTGGCGTCCGGTTTCGTGGTTGCCTCCGCGGATGGCGCCTCCGTTTCCCTTGGTGCACAGGAAGTGCATCGTTTCAGCGGAATGGAGCCCTTTTCGTAATATTCTGTTGCGACCGAATCGCATCCCGACCCGGCAATCAAACCGCTCCGGGTGCAGATGGAGGCCTTGGCGACGCTGTCCGGCATTTCAAATTCCTTATCTTCCAGTCCTTTGGCCTCGTCAATCCGGGTCATGATTTTTTTCCATAACGTCATATGGGAACTTGCCGTGGAAAGAGTGGAATTTTCATCATAGCCCAGCCAGATGGACGCGCAGTAATAGGGTGTAAATCCGCTGAACCACAAATCGTAGCTTTCGCTGGTGGTGCCGGTTTTTCCGGAAACATGCATCCCCGGCATCTTCACGGCGGTACCCGTGCCCTTGGTAACCACGTCTTCCATGGCGTCGGTCAGCAGCCATGCGGTGGAATCTTTCATCACCCGCCGGGTCATAGGTTCGTTATTGATCACTTCTTTTCCGGAATTGTCCAGAATCCGGGTATAGAAGATCGGCTTCGTATATACGCCGCCATTTGCAATCGCGGCATAAGCGGCCGTCATTTCCAGATTGGTAATGCCATAGGTAATACCGCCCAGGGCCAACGGCTGTACTATATCATCTTCACAAAGGGTTGTAAAGCCATATTTCAGCAGATAATCATAACCCAGCTGGGGCGTGATGTCAGTCAGACATTTTACCGTTACCACGTTTCTGGAATAGGTGATGGCGCTTCTTAATGTCGTCGGTCCGCGGTACACGAAATCGTAGTTCTGCACCGGCCGGCCGTTGGCATAGTTGTACGGCGCGTCATTATAGGTATCGCTCAGGGATTTTCCGGCATAGTCCAGCGCGGCCGTATAAGCCGCCAGCACCTTGAAACAGGAGCCGGGCTGCCGCGTCGTGTCGGTGGCGCGGTTTAAGGTCAGGCTGGCGGTTTTCTCTCCCCGTCCGCCGACGATGGCCTGTACTTCTCCCGTATATTGATCCATGATGACAAAGGAGGACTGGGGCTGGGGCACATAGTCCACATTTTCCACAATGGTATCCGTTTCCGTCAGGATTGCGTCTTTGTACCGCTGAATATAACTGTCTGCGGCGGATCTGGAAGGCAGCAGCGTCGGCAGCGTTTCTCCAATACCCGCAAAATACTGGTATAAGGTCCGCTCGCTGAAATTTTCAATGGCGCCGTCCGCATGGGTCACCGTCAGACGGTAGGTCAGCGTAATTCTGGAATCATGGGGGAAGTTTTTGTCGTCCGCATACTCTTCATCACAAATCTGCTGAATCTCCCGGTCCTGGGTGGTATAAATCTTCAGGCCGCCGCGGTACAGCATATTGTACGCCTGGGTTTCGGTATAGCCTTTTTCCTCCATAAGATTTTCCAGCACCTGGCCGATCATGGCATCCACAAAATAGGAATAGATCGAACCGCCGGTTACAGTTTCATTGACTGTGGCGATACGGGAATATACGTCGTCCGCCATGGCCTCGTCGTACTCCGCCTGGGTGATAAAGCCCAGATCCTTCATATTGTTAAGTACCTTTTCCCGCCGTTTTGCATTTTTCTCGGGAGAGGTAATGGGATTGAGGCTGTAGGGGCTCTGGGTGATGGCCGCCAGCACCGCAGCCTCGGAAATACTTAAATCCGCCGCATCTTTATTGAAGTAACGCTGTGCCGCCGCCTGGACGCCCAACGTGTTCTGTCCCAGATTGATGGTATTGATATAGTTTTCCAGTATCTGTTCCTTATCCATGCTCTTTTCCAGCTGAATGGCCAGATACTGTTCCTGTATTTTTCGTTTCAGTTTGACCAGAAAATCCTTCTGCGTCACCCAGTCCTCGAAGACATTGTTTTTCAGCAGCTGCTGGGTGATGGTGGATGCGCCCTCGGAAAAATGGAATCCGTGAGAAATGCCGATAAAAGCCGCACGGATAATGCCTTTGATATCGATTCCGTTGTGCTCGAAAAACCGCTCGTCCTCAATTGCCACAAAGGCCCGGCCCAGATACTGGGGCACCTCATCTCTGGTGACGTAAACACGGTTGGCGCCCGATGCCACCAGCGTGATCATTTCCGTTCCGTCTTTATAATATACGGTTGTAGAATACCCGCTGGGCGCTACATCCACCGCAGAAATCTCCGGTGCGCTGTCAATGACGCCCTTGATTACGCCGATTCCCGCGAACAGCACGATTAAAAAAAGAATCAGCAGTGAAATCATAATGATTTTCAAAGCAGAAACCTTTGTCTTCTTTACAAGCTTCGGGCCGAGTGTCGCCGCTTCTTTTCTCTTTCTTTCCGCACTTTTCCTGCTGTAATTGCTCATGCATAAGCCCCCTTCCAACCGGTTATAATGCAAAACGCCTGTCTTCGCCCACGGCAAACGTTACCTTTCGTATCTTACGGATTGCGGTTTTTCCATTAGTCAGCTGTGCCAGTTCCCTGGTCAGCACTTCCAGCTCCGCTTCGTCCAGCAGCAGCCGGATCGTAACCTGATCCGTATACTCCGTATCATTTCCCGCAATCCCATGGGATGCCAGACAGTATTCGACCTTGCCCAGATCGTTATACGCTGTTGTAATCACACTCTCAAAACCGTCCCGCACATCCTGTATCACCGACTGCCGCAGTCCTTCCGAAACCGCCTGGGAATACGCCCGGATCAGTCCTCCCGTTCCCAGCAGCGTCCCGCCGAAATACCGGGTGACCACCACCGCCGTATCATGCAGCTGCTGTGCGAGCAGCACATCCAGCATAGGGCGGCCCGCTGTCCCTTTCGGTTCTCCGTCGTCGCTGTAACGCTGCAGGAGCATGTCCTCACCGATAATATACGCATAGCAGTTATGGGTCGCATTCCAATACTGCTTTTTCAGACGTTCAATAAATCCGGCAGCCTCCTCCTGGCTTTTCACCGGCGCGGTCGTCGCTATAAATCTGGATTTTTTCACAACAATTTCCGCCGACCCGCCTGCCAGCAGACATTTACGTGAACGGTTCTCCATGTCCGTTTTCTCTCCTGCCCGTTTCATAAACACTCTAAGAATAGCACACTTAGTTCCTTTTTGCACTATTTTTTATCCGTCTTAAAGAATAATTCAAAAATTTAAGGAAAGGATAAATGTATCTTAAAACGTAATTAAGGAGCCTTTTCATGGATACCTTATATCTGAAACTGCCGCAAAAATGCACGGTGACGGCGGAAAAGCTGATTCTTGGCGACATCGCGGAAATCACCTGCTCGAATCTCGGCATTGAAAACCGCGCGAAGGCCATTTTGCTGAAGCGTTTTGCAAAAAACAAAAAACAGCGCGCCATTTTTTCAGTCAATACCCTGATCAGCGAAATTGACGGGGTAGCGCCGGGTGTAAACATCGTGCCGCTGGGGGAAGTCGATACGGTTGTGGACTATCTGCCGAAACCCCGGGCAAAATTTGCAGAAATGCTTCTGGTCTTTCTCGTCTGCGTCATTGCTTTTTTCGGCGCTGCCTTTACCATTATGACCTTCAATACCGACGTAGATACCGGAAAATTATTTCAGGATCTGTATATGCAGCTAACCGGAACGGCCTCGGACGGATTTACGGTCATCGAGCTTTTCTATTCCATCGGACTGCCACTGGGCATTCTTGTGTTTTTCAATCATTTTTCCGGTCATAAGCTGACCAATGATCCCACCCCGCTGGAGGTACAGATGGCGGAGTACGAATATACGGTCAACAAATCGCTGCTGGCGGAAAATACCCGAAAGGAGACTTCGGCCCATGGTCGCAAAAGCGTTTCTGGCACTGATCGGACTGACTAGCGGCATTGCCGTGTCCGCCGGGATCTTCGCCTTCATCATTTCCCTCGGCTTTGTGGAACGCATGGCTGGCTTCACCCGCACCGCGCCCTATATCCGGCTCTATGAAACCGTCATTCTGTTCGGCGCAACCGCCGGCAATCTCATAAGCATTTACCATCCACGGCTGCCTTTTGGCACAGGCGGCGCAGCCATATTCGGGCTCTTCAGCGGTATTTTTACCGGCATCCTTGCCATTGCCCTGGTGGAAATCCTGCAGGCAGTACCGATTCTGCTGCGGAGAGTCGGCTTACGCAAAGGGCTCGGATGTGTGGTTTTGTCCCTGGCTCTGGGAAAAATGACCGGCGCGCTGATTCAGTTTCTGCGGGGCTGGATCTCATAATACCGGATCTCATAATAAAGGAAGATTCTAAGGAGGATTCTATGGAAAATTCAGTCAAAAAAGAATATCAGGATCATGTGAAAAGTATTACGCCCAAACCAAATCTGCCGCTGGATATGCTGAAAGCCTTTCTGGTGGGCGGCGTCATCTGCTGCATCGGGCAGGGCATCATCAATACCGCCGCTTCCCTTGGCGCAGACAAACAAACTGCTGCCAGCTGGAGCTCCTTTCTTCTGATTCTGATCAGCGTGATTCTAACGGGCTTCGGGCTGTTTGCGAAAATCGCCGATTTCGGCGGCGCAGGCGCGCTGGTGCCCATCACGGGATTTGCCAACGGCATTTCGTCCTGCGCGCTGGAATTTCAGACGGAAGGGCAGGTCTTCGGCATCGGTACCCGGCTGTTCTTTATCGGCGGCCCGGTCATCGTCTACGGACTGGCCACCTCCGGCGGTCTCGGCCTGATTTACTATATTCTTCTGCGGATGGGGGTGATCTGATGCGCGATATACAGGGAAAAACTTCACTTTGCTTTCACAACGACGTTTTCATTTTAAACAGCGCCTCCATCGTAGGCAAAAAAGAGGGGGAAGGACCTTACAAAGACAGCTTTGACAAAATCGAAACGGATCCCTTCTTCGGCACGGACAGCTGGGAGAAGGCGGAAAGCACCCTGCAGGAACAAACCGCGTTTCTGGCACTGGAAAAACAGAACCTGCATCCGGACGATCTGCGTTACATTTTCGCAGGAGATCTGCTGGGACAGGAAATTGCCACCGGCTTCGGCATGGTCACTTTGGGCCGTCCGGTCTTCGGCCTTTACAGCGCCTGCTCTACCATCGGGGAAGCCCTTTCGCTCGGCGCCATGACCATCAACGCCGGCTACGCGGATCAGGTGCTGTCTCTGGCCTCCAGTCATTTTGCAACGGCGGAAAAGCAGTTCCGTTTTCCCCTGGAATACGGACACCAGACGCCGCCTTCTTCCACCCGGACGGTCACCGGCTGCGGCGCCTTTGTATTGAGCAGTCAGGCAGGCGCGGCAAAAATCACCGGCATCACCACCGGAATTATCATGGATTACGGTATCAAAGACGCACTGAACATGGGCGCGGTCATGGCCCCCGCCGCCTGCAATACCATTACCCGGAATTTTAACGATTTCGGGCGGGGACCAGGGGACTATGACAAAATCGTCACCGGCGATCTGGGCGTCGTAGGACGACAGCTGCTTTTTGACCTTCTGGCAAAGGAGGGTATTGATATTTCCGCGCAGCACATGGACTGCGGCATTGAAATCTTTGACGGGGATACCCAGAGTACCCACGCCGGCGGAAGCGGCTGCGGCTGCAGCGCGGCCTTTTTAAGCGCGGTGCTGCTTCCGAAAATTGCTTCCGGCGAATACCGCCGCATTCTGTTTGTGCCCACCGGCGCCCTTCTGTCCCCCGTCAGTTCCAATGAAGGGCAGTCCATTCCCGGCATTGCCCATGCAGTTGTTATAGAAAAAGGATAGGTGATACAATATGATGGATTATGTAAACGCATTCTGGATCGGCGGCCTGATCTGTGCCCTGGTTCAGATTTTAATGGACCGGACCAAGATGATGCCCGGACGGGTCA
>CANRJG010000024.1 GCA_947630875.1 uncultured Lachnospiraceae bacterium | reverse complement strand
CCGGTGCCGCGGCGGGGCTGAATATCATACTAAAGACCCTGCTGAATCCCGGAGACGAGGTGATCACCTTTGCGCCGTATTTCGGAGAGTACCGGAATTATGTGCAGAATTATGACGGGGTTCTGGTGGAGGTTTCTCCGGACTGCACCAGTTTTCAGCCGAATATAAAGGAACTGGAAGAAAAAATCACAGCGAAGACCAAGGCGGTGATCATCAATACGCCCAATAATCCCACAGGCGTGGTTTATTCCGCGGAAACCCTGTCTGCCATGGCGGCGGTGTTGGAAGCAAAACAGCGGGCGTTTGGGACGGACATTTATCTGATTTCAGACGAACCTTACCGGGAATTGGTTTACGGCGGGGTGGAAGTGCCTTACGTCACAAAGTTTTACCCCAATACAATTGTGGGATATTCCTACAGCAAATCCCTGTCGCTGCCCGGGGAGCGAATCGGCTATCTGGTGATTCCGGATGAAGCGGCCGATGCCGAAAGCATCATCAGCGCCGCGGCGGTGGCGGGCAGGATTTTAGGCTTTGTCAACGCGCCGTCCATTCAGCAGCTGGCGGTGGCGCAGTGCCTGGACGCCAGCACCGATATCGCGTATTATGACAGGAACCGGGAAACCATCTATCAGGCGCTGAAAAAACTGGGATTTTCCTGCATCAAACCAGAAGGCGCGTTTTATCTGTTCATCCAGTCTCCGGTGGCGGATGAAACGGCGTTCTGTGCGGAAGCAAAAAAACAGCATATCCTGATTGTGCCGGGGTCTTCTTTTGGCTGTCCCGGCTATGTGCGGCTGGCGTATTGCGTATCCTATGAAACCATATGCGGCTCCATTCCCGCATTTGAAAAATTGGCGGCAATCTATTTTTAAGGAGGAAGGGCATGGACAGTATTGTCAGATGGGCTGCGGAAAATATTGCGATTGATCCGCGCCTGCTTATATTTATCATTTCTCTGTTTCCGATTTTGGAATTAAGAGGCGGCCTGATTGCGGCGGCACTGTTAAAGGTGCCGATGTGGCAGGCGATCCCGATCTGCGTTTTGGGTAATATCATTCCCATTCCGTTTATTTTGCTGTTTATTAAGCAGATTTTTGAATGGCTCAAAAAAATCAGGCCGATTCGTCCGCTGATCGAACGGCTGGAACGTCGGGCGGAAAAGAAAAGCAAGAAAGCGGAATCGGGTGAATTTCTGGCGCTGGTGGGGTTTGTAGGCATCCCGCTGCCCGGAACCGGCGCCTGGACCGGTGCTTTGGTAGCGTCGTTTCTGGAAATGAAACTGAAAAAATCGGTGCCGGCGATTCTGCTGGGAATTATTATCGCAACTGTGATCATGACGCTGGTGTCCTACATTATCCCGGGATTTTTCTTTTCTTAAACAACATGTACAACATGCACAAATAATTTCAGCGTATTAAACAAAGACAAAATACGACGAAAAATTACCACATAATGTGGGACAAACGAAAAAAAACAGCACAAAATATTGAGAAATGCCTTGATTTTTGACGAAATCGGGCGTTTCTTTTTTTACTTTAAAATTCAGAAAAAACACTTTACAAGACTTGAATTTGTGTAATGAATCGTTTAAAATGGGTGCGTAGTGGTGAAAAGTGCCACGAAGTGAAACGAAGTGGGGAAAATGAAGCAAAAAATCCCATTTCATTTCCATATATGGACAGAAAGGCAGGTGAGGCAGATGTTTATCGGCAGATACGAGCATTCCATCGATGCGAAGAATCGACTGATTGTTCCCGCAAAGTACCGGGAAGAACTGGGCAGCTCTTTTGTGATTACACAGGGACTGGACGGCTGTCTTTACATTTTGCCTCAGAAGTCTTTTGAAGATATGGCGGTAAAGCTGTCCTCTCTGCCTTTGACAGACAGAGACAGCCGGTCGCTGCTCAGACATCTGGTTTCCAATGCCACAAACTGCGAACTGGATAAGCAGGGCAGGGTGCTCCTGACGCCCGCCCAGAAGGAGCATGCCCACATTGTCAAAGACGCGCTGATTCTCGGTATGCTCAGTAAAATTGAAATCTGGGGCAAGGAAGCCTACAGGGAGTATGAGGAAAATTCCGACATTGAAATGATCGAACAGCATCTGGCCTCTCAGGGGCTGAGCATCTAAAGGTTGATTTTATGGAGTTTCAGCATTGTTCCGTACTGCCTGACGAATGTATGGCGTATCTGAATATCAAATCGGACGGAATTTATGTGGACGGAACCCTGGGCGGCGGCGGACATGCTTTGCTGGTGCTGCAGCGGCTTTCCGAAAACGGCCGTCTCATCGGCATCGACCGGGATGCCGCAGCCATCGAAGCGGCCGGGAAGCGTTTGTCCGACTATGGGGACAGGCTGACCATTGTCAGAAATAACTATACCTGTATCAGAGATATTCTGGATGAACTGAAAATAGAACGGGTGGACGGTATTTTATTGGACCTGGGGGTTTCCAGTTATCAGCTGGACGCGCAGGAACGGGGATTTTCCTACCGGTTTGACACGCCGCTGGACATGCGTATGGATCAGCGGCAGAGCAAGACTGCCAGAGACATCGTCAACACCTACAGTGAAGAACGGCTCTGCCGGATCATCCGGGATTACGGCGAGGAGCGGTATGCGAAAAATATCGCCCGCAATCTGGCGGAAGCACGCAGCAAAGCGCCGGTGGAAACCACCGGACAGCTGGTGGAAATCATACGCCGTTCCATACCGGTGAAAGCACAGGTGTCCGGAGGACATCCCGCAAAGCGGACCTTTCAGGCCATCCGCATCGAATGTAATGAAGAACTGGAAGGCCTGAAAAACAGTATTGATCCCATGATCCGGTCCCTGAAACCGGGCGGCAGACTGTGTATTATCACCTTTCATTCTCTGGAAGACCGGATCGTGAAAACGGCGTTTAAGACTGCCCAGGATCCGTGCATTTGTCCGAAAGATTTTCCGGTATGCGTTTGCGGCCGCAAATCGCTGGGACGCGTCATCACCAGAAAACCGGTTCTGCCGCAGAATACGGAAATGGAAGCAAATCCGAGAAGCGCCAGCGCAAAGCTGCGTGTATTTGAAAGAATAGAGGAATCAACAGGAGGGGAAAATGGCAGAGTTTGATTATAGCGGATATCCGGTGCGAGACAGGAATACATATGTATACGGCACAGCAGTGCCAAAACCTTCGTATCCCCAGAGAGAAGAAACGCCGCAGCCGAAGCAAAGACCGAGACGCCGGGTCGTCAAAGTGGAAAAAATCCATCCCATGGTACTGGCTTCCTGGATTGTGGCCAGTCTTGTGCTGGTGGCGGCCTGTGGATTTTTGCTGTCCGGGGAAATGAAATTAAACAATTATCTGGATACCGTGTCCGGCCTGGAAGCCCAGATTGAAGAAAAAAAATCGGAAAATGATTTTGCATATGCAAGAATCAGCGAATCCATCAATTATGAGGCAATTCAGCAGGAAGCGGAACGCCTGGGCATGGTCAAACTGACGCCGGATAAGATCATTGATATTCAATACGCCGGAAGCGACTATGTCAAACAGTATAAAAATGTGCCGGATGCGGGCGCTTCTTCATCTGATCTTTTGAACGGAAGGTAATGCCGATGCAAAGGAAAGGCAGAAAAAAAACCGCACAGCTCAGTATCGGGAAAATCATGAACATCGCCCATAAAAAAATGGTATTCCTTTTGATTGCGGTGCTGCTGGTTCTTTTGATTCTGAGCCTGAATCTGGGTTATATCAGTGCTTCCAGCGGTGAAAACTATTCGAAGGTTGTGCTCAATTCCAGAAATTATGCGAGCAAGACCATTCCTTACCGGCGGGGCACCATTACGGATATCAACGGAGAGACCCTGGCGGTCAGCGAAAAGGTCTATTATGTGATCCTGGACTGCTCCGTCTTAAATGATGATAAGGTAGACGACGAAGCGAGAAATGAAACCGTGCTGGCATTAGTTTCCTGCTTTGGCGATCAGGGCATTACCGAGGAAATGATTCGGACGTATCTGACTGAGCAGCCGGACAATGCCTATATCCGGCTGCTTTCCGAGCAAACCGCGGAACAGATCGCGCCCTTCCAGGAAAAACAGAATGCGGAAGGGTCCAAAATCATCGGGGTCTGGTTTGAAGATTCCTACAAACGCCTGTATCCCCAAGGGGAGCTGACTTCCCATGTAGTAGGATATACGATCAAAAGCGAGGTGGGCCAGTGGGGCGTAGAGGCGGCCTACGATGCGCAGCTGGTGGGTAGCAACGGACGGACCTACGGATATCTGAATTCCGATGATTATCTGGAAACCACCACCAAGGAAGCAACGGACGGCAATACGGTGGTCATGAGTCTGAATGCAGGCGCCCAGCGGATTATACGCAAACACGTCATTGCATTCAACGAGGAACACCGGGATGAGGCCCATGACGGCCCGGGCAGTCTGGACACTTCGGTGCTGGTGATGGATCCCAATACCGGGGCGATCATTGCCATGTACAATTATCCGGAATTTAATCCCAACGACTATACCAATCTGCTGGCCTGCGGACTTTACACTCAGGAACAGATCGACGCCATGAAGGACGAAGAACGCAATGACGCGAGAAGCCGGATGTGGACCAATTACTGTATCAGCAGCACCTATGAGCCGGGCTCGGTGGTCAAGCCGTTTACGGTGGCGGCGGCACTGGAATCCGGGGCGCTGGACGGAAGCGAGAGCTTTTACTGCGACGGCGGTGAAAATTTCGCGGCGGCAGGCTACTACGTCAGCTGCCATCTGCGCAGCGGCCACGGAACCTTAAGCCTTTCCGGTGCGGTTGCCCAGTCCTGCAACGACGCAATGATGCAGATTTCCCGGAAAACCGGCGTAAAGAATTTTACGAAATATCAGTCGATTTTCGGCTTTGGAAAGAAAACCAATATTGATCTGCCAGGAGAGGCAAATGCCGCGGGACTTCTGTTTGACGCGGATAATATGAAAGAAATCGACCTGGGAACCAACTCCTTCGGTCAGAATTTTAATGTTACGATGATCCAGACGGCATCCGCTTTTGCATCGCTGATCAACGGCGGGAAATATTATCAGCCATATGTGGTGCAGCGGATCGAAACGGCGGCCGGGGAACCGGTGAGCAATACAAAACCGGTGCTGGTGAAGGAAACCATCTCGGAGAAAACTTCGCAGATGCTCAAATCCTATATGCGGGAAACTATGACGGTGGGTACCGGCAAGACCGCCAATATCGATCACTATATGATCGGCGCGAAAACCGGAACAGCGCAGAAACTGCCGAGAGAGGCGGAGAATTATCTGCTGTCCTTTATGGGCTACGCGCCTGCCGACAATCCCGAGGTGCTGCTTTATGTGGTGATTGACCAGCCCAATGCAGCGCAACAGGACAACAGCCTTTATGTCACCGGACTGGCAAAAAATATTATGACGGAACTGTTTCCGTATCTGGAAATCACCAGTTCCGATGAACAGACCGGGTTGGACGATGCCATCTGGCAGTACAACGAATAGGATTCCGCCGGTGCATAGCGTATGCGGGAAAAGCATATATATAAGCGATATGGTTTTCGGAGCATGGCATGCAGAGAAAGAAGGCTTACAACAGAAAAAAGTTTTTCTTTGTGGCGGTGGCCGTTGCTTTGATTCTGACGGCACTGGCAGCACGGCTGGTGTATCTGATGGTATTCTGTTCGGAGTATTACGGTGTGAAGGCAAAGGATCTGCACCAGCGGGAGCGCAGCATCAAAGCGGCCCGCGGGGAGATTACCGACCGGAACGGAACGGTACTGGCCACAAATAAAACCGTCTGTACGGTTTCGGTGATTCACAGTCAGATCAAAGCGCCGGATGAAGTGACGAAGCAGCTGTCACAGATTCTGGAAATGGATCCGGCGGAAGTCCGCAAAAAGGTAGAAAAGGTTTCCTCCATGGAAATCATCAAAAAAAATATAGATAAGGCGACCGGAGATGAAATCCGGCAGCTTTCGCTGGACGGCGTCAAGGTGGACGAGGATTTTAAGCGATATTACCCTTACGGGGAACTGGCTTCCAAGGTCATCGGCTTTACCGGTGCGGACAATCAGGGGATTATCGGACTGGAAGTCAAATATGACGACGTGCTGCAGGGCAGCGACGGGAAGATTCTGACGCTGACCGATGCCAGAGGCATAGAGATTGAAGACGCGGCGGAAGAACGGGTGGAAGCGGTTGCCGGAAAGACGCTGCGTTTAAGTATAGATCTGAATATACAGCAGTTTATACAGCAGGAAGCTTACCGGACTATGGAGGAAAAGGGCGCCGGATACGTTTCGATTCTGGTAATGAATCCACAGAATGGCGAGATACTGGGCATGTCCAATGTACCGGAATTTGATCTGAATGATCCCTTTACCCTGACGGCCGCGGAAGGGCTTTCCGATGATGAAAAACAGGATGCCCTGAACCAGATGTGGAGAAACCAGTGTATCAACGATACCTATGAACCCGGCTCCACATTTAAGATCATTACCATGGCGGCCGGCCTTTCGGAAGGGGTGGTCACGCCGGAAGACCGGTTTTACTGTCCGGGATATAAAATTGTGGAAGACCGGCGGATTCGCTGCCATCAGACCAGAGGGCATGGCGCGGAAAGCTTTGTGGAAGGTGCAATGAATTCCTGCAACCCGGTATTTATCGAAGTGGGTCTGCGTCTGGGGGCAGACCGGTATTACAAATATTTCAAACAGTTTGGCCTTCTGGAAAAAACCGGTATTGATCTGCCCGGAGAAGCCGGGACCATCATGCACAAGAAAGAGAATATCGGTGAGGTAGAGTTAGCAACTATTGCCTTCGGGCAATCTTTTCAAATAACTCCTATACAGCTGGCAACAACGGTTTCCTCTATTATCAATGGAGGAAACCGCGTGGTGCCGCACTTCGCGGTTTCCGCCCGGGACAGTCAGGGAAAGGTATCCGCCTTTTCCTTTGTGCCGAAAGAAATCGGGATCAGCAAAGAAGTCAGCAATACCGTCAAAGGAATCCTGCGGCAGGTAGTTGCGGAAGGAACCGGGAAAAACGCGAAAGTGGAGGGATTTTCCATCGGCGGAAAAACCGCCACATCACAGACGCTTCCCCGCAGCGCAAACAAATACATTGCTTCGTTTCTGGGATTTGCGCCGGCGGAAGATCCCCGGGTGCTGGTGCTGGTTATAATCAATGATCCGCAGGGCATATATTATGGGGGAACCATCGCGGCGCCTGTGGCAAACCGGATTTTTGAGAATATTTTACCATATTTGAATATCGGCAGGGAATCTGCCGGATGAGGATTCAAAAGGAGAAAGCATGAATTATACAACCCCGATTCTGATATCGTTTGCAGTGAGTGTGGTGCTGAGTCCCTTTGTCATTTCCGCCTTAAGGCGCATGAAATGTTCCCAGACGGAACGGGAGGAACTCAAAGAGCATCTGAAGAAACAGGGAACCCCTACGATGGGCGGACTGGTCATCATCGCAGGGATTATTGTCACCTGTCTGTGGTACGGAATCCGGGAGAAAAACAGCGATATCTGGCCGATTCTGTTTATGACCGCAGGATTCGGTACCGTGGGATTTCTGGATGATTTCCTGAAGGTTGTCCTGCGCAGAAAAGACGGACTCAAGGCCGGCCCCAAGATGATACTGGAATTTCTGATTGCGGCCGTATTTATTTATTATCATATATTTATCGCAAAGGAAAGTACGGCGATGCTGATTCCTTTCGGCGGCGGAAAAACGCTGGACGTTGGATTTTTAACGATTCCCATGATGCTGTTTGTGATTCTGGGCACGGTCAATGCGGTGAACTTCACAGACGGACTGGACGGGTTAAATTCCAGCATTACGCTGTTGGTCAGCGTGTTTTTCGCGGTTGCGGCACTGCTGCTGCGGCCGGATATCTATCCGGTGATCGGCGCAGTGATCGGCGCGCTGATGGGATTTCTGCTGTTTAACGTATATCCCGCCAAAGTCTTTATGGGAGATACCGGCTCACTGGCTCTGGGCGGTTTTGTGGTGTCCGTCGCATATATGCTGCGGATGCCGCTGTTTATTCTGATCGTCGGGCTGGTGTATGTCTGTGAAATCCTGTCGGTGATGATTCAGGTGCCGTACTTCAAAATCACACATGGAAAGCGGGTATTTCGAATGACGCCCATCCATCATCATTTTGAACTGGGCGGTTTCACGGGAAAAGGTGAACCCTGGTCGGAGACAAGGGTTGTGGCGGTCTTTTCCATCGTTACTGCGGTCATGTGTCTGATTGCGTACATGGCGATGTAGCAAAAGAAAACAGAAGGGTTTGTTTGTACGGAGAGGGAAAACCGGATGCAGATAGAAGGAAAAACAGTTTTGGTGGCAGGCACCGGCGTCAGCGGCCTGGCTGCGGCACGATTATTAAATGAAAATCATATTCAGACAATTCTGTATGACAGCAACGCGAACAAAAGCAAAAGAGAAATCTATGCCAGTTTTGATGAAATCGGAGATATGCAGCTGATTTTCGGCGAGCTGGACGATGCGGTACTGGACTCTATTTCACTGGCGGTTTTAAGTCCCGGCATTCCGCTGGAACAGCCCTTTGTACAGAAAATCAGAGAACGGGGAATTCCGGTCTGGGGCGAAATCGAGCTGGCCTGGTATTTTGAAAAAGGCACTGTAATCGCCATTACCGGAACCAACGGCAAAACTACAACCACGACGCTGGTGGGCGAAATCATGAAGGCCTGGCGGGAGAAAGTGTTTGTGGTGGGCAATATCGGACTGCCTTATACCTCTCAGGCAGACAAAACCGATGGGGACAGCATCACCGTGGCGGAAATCAGTTCTTTTCAGCTGGAAACCATTGATGCATTCCGCCCGCACATCAGCGCGATTCTCAATATCACGCCGGATCATCTGAACCGGCATCATACCTTTGAAAATTACTGCAGAGCAAAATTTGATATTACAAAGAATCAGGGAATATCGGATGTCTGCGTTTTGAATTATGACAACGAAGAAACCCGGCGGTTCGGCGAGCGTCAAAAGAATACAGAGACGTTGTTTTTCAGCAGAAAACAAAGCCTGCAGCGGGGCATTTGTCTGGGACCGGATCATGACACCATTGTTTACCGGACTGCCAACAGCAGCCAGGGAATTGTCAAGGTTTCCTCTATTCAGCTGATGGGGAAGCACAATGTGGAAAATGTCATGGCGGCGGTGGCCATTGCCATCAGTATGCAGGTGCCGGTGGAAATCATCCGTCGGGTGGTCTGCGCCTTTACGGCAGTGGAACACCGCATCGAATATGTATGCGAAAAAAATAACGTCAAATATTATAATGATTCGAAAGGCACCAATCCGGATGCGGCCATCAAGGCCATTGAGGCAATGGTCAGACCCACCGTGCTGATTGCCGGCGGATATGATAAAAAATCCGAATATGACGAATGGATTGCCGCCTGTACCGGAAAGGTCAAGGCGCTGGTTTTAATCGGCGCCACCGCAAAAGCCATTGAAGCGGCGGCCAGACGGCATCACATTGAGGATGTGACGATCGTGGAAACGCTGGAAGAAGCGGTAACCCTTTCGGCAAAGAAAGCCGCGCCGAAGGATGCGGTGCTGTTGTCTCCGGCCTGTGCCAGCTGGGATATGTTCACGAGCTACGAGGAAAGAGGAAAGCTGTTTAAGGCATATGTACATAAGCTGCCGGACGGGGTCTAAAATAATATTGGAGTAAACCCGGGTGAAGCAAATAAAGGATTCGCTTCCTGCACCCGATAAAAAGACAGATGTATGGCTGCTGGCGGCAGTGCTGATACTGGTTGCTTTTGGTCTGGTCATGATTTACAGCACCTCGGCCTACAATGGGGCACTGCATTTTGATGACAAAACATATTATCTGAAAAAACAGTTTTTTGCCACATCGCTGGGGCTGCTGGTAATGTATATCATGAGCAGCGTTCCCTGTCGGTTCTGGAGAAAATATGCGTTAGCGGCGTATATGGCCGCTAATCTGCTGTCCATTGCGGTGCTTTTTTTCGGCACGACGGTCAATGGTTCAAAGCGGTGGCTGGCACTGGGGCCTTTGTCCTTTCAGCCGTCGGAATTTGCGAAACTGGCAGTGATTGTTTTTCTGGCCCATCTTATCAGCAGCAGAGAAAACCGGAAAAATCAGCTGCGTTTTTTAATATCCTGTTTTGTACTGATTCTTCCCATCGTGGTACTGGTGGGTTCCAATAACTTAAGTACCGCGATTATTATTTTGGGGATTGCGGTGGTTATGATTTTTATTGCGTATCCCAAAAGTCTGCCGTTTCTCTGGGTCGCATTGGCCGGGATTGTGATGATGGCGGTGTTTTTAAGTCTGGAATCCTACCGTATGGAGCGGCTGCTGATCTGGAAAAACCCGGAGATGTATGAAAAAGGATACCAGACGCTGCAGGGATTGTTTGCCATCGGTTCGGGCGGCCTGTTTGGAAAAGGTCTGGGGCAGAGCCTGCAGAAGCTGGGCTTTGTGCCGGAAGCGCAGAATGATATGGTATTTTCCATTGTCTGTGAAGAACTGGGACTTGTAGGCGCGCTGCTGGTGTTAGGTGTATTTGCCGTCATGCTCCGGCAATTTTACGTCATCGCGAAAAACAGCCGGGATCAGTATGCGTTTCTGATCTGCAGCGGCGTGTTCGCACATATTGCCATTCAGATTATTTTAAATGTTGCGGTCGTCACCAATTCGATTCCCAATACGGGAATTACCTTTCCCTTTGTCAGTTACGGGGGAACCTCCGTGGTATTTCTGCTGGCGGAAATGGGACTGGTGCTGAATATATCAAAGGAAGGGCATTCCTTAAATGCCTGAAGGGACAGACACGAAAGAAAAGCATGCCGAATAAGATAGAAACATAGATGTGGTTTCTTTTGAAGGAGAAGCATGCTTTGAAAATATTGAAGGTGACCGGTGGGAATACGCTTTCAGGCGGGATTGATATACAGGGCTCCAAAAACGCGGTGCTTCCTGTGCTGGCGGCGTCGCTTCTTACAGAGGAAAAGGTACGGATTTATCACTGCCCGCGGATATCGGATGTTGCGGATATGCTTTCAATTCTGGAATATGCAGGCGGCAAATACGCCTGGCAGAAAGACTGTCTGGAATTACAGGCGTCGCATCTGAACAATAACGCCATTCCCGGTACACTGACCGGAAATCTGCGGGCGTCGATCCTGTTTCTGGGGGCATTGACTGGCAGAAAGCAGGAAGTAAAGCTTGCCTATCCGGGCGGATGTAAGATTGGGGCGCGTCCCATCGATATTCATCTGGATGCGTTTGCGCGCCTGGGCATTGAACTGTCGGATGAAAACGGAGAAATCTGCGCAAAGGGGAAACTGCACCCGGGGCATGTCAGCCTGAAATTTCCCAGTGTGGGCGCGACGGAAAATCTGCTTCTGGCAGCAGCCCTTGGCGAAGGTACAGTCCATATTTCCGATGCCGCCAGAGAACCGGAGATTGTGGCTCTGTGTGAATTTCTGACTCTGATGGGGGCGGAAATTACAGGGGCGGGGAGCCGGGAAATCGAGATCCACGGGAAAAAGAGACTGCATGGAACGGAATATACCATTCCGGCAGATCGGATTGTGGCAGGAACTTATGCGCTGACAGCGCTGGCCTGCGGCGGAAAACTGCAGCTGCACGGACTGGCGGCGCCGGATCTGGCGGGACAGTATTCGGTGATTGCAAAGGCGGGAGCCCACATGTTTTTCCGCAGGAATACATGGCATGTGGAGGCTTCCGGATACCCAAGATCTGTGGGGGCAATACAGACGGGACCTTTCCCCGCGTTTCCGACGGATATGCAGTCGCCGATGCTGGCAGCGATGCTTCGTTCAGACGGTTGTACGAGCATTGCGGACACGATTTATCCGGAGCGTTTCGGCATTGTGGGAGAACTTCGAAAAATGGGAGCAGATGTTTCCCGGGAAGGTACGGTGGTGCGTATCTGCGGGACAAAACAACTGCATGCCGCTGCGCTTTGCGCCGGTGAACTGCGGGGCGCTGCAGGGCTCGTCATTGCGGGACTGCAGTCCGAGGGGGAAACCGAAATTTCCGGGGTTTCCTATATTGAACGGGGGTATGAGGATATCTGCAGAAACCTGCAGCAGGTCGGGGCGGATATCAGAATGGAGGAAACAGGAGCGTTCCTGTCGAAAGCGTGAGAAAATTGGCAAATCGGGCAGACAGACAAATTGCATATAAGAAATTTGCCAGAAAACGGCGGAGAATCCGCCTTTTCAAATGCATTTCCATTACCCTTGCCGTCCTTGCGGCCGCGGCGCTGGTTGTCTGGCTGTGTCAGGCAAGAAAGATCACAGTCAGCGGAAATGCTTCCTGTCCGGCGGAGATGATACAGTCCGATATCATCCGCAATACCGCGGAGAAAAATACGCTGTATCAGCGGGTGCTGGGGCTGCTGAAAAAACGTCCGAAGCTTTCCTACCTGGATGATTACGAGATCGAGTACAGCGGTATCAACCGGATGAATATCCGGGTATATGAAAAACAGCCGGTGGCATACGTCATGATCGAGCAGAGCTGTGTGCTGTTTTCCAGAGACGGTGTGGTGCTGAAAATCACCAGTGAACCGCCGGCGGATCTTCCCCGGATCGAGGGGCTGGAACTGGACACCATTATCCTGTACCAGAGCCTGCAGGCGAAGGACGCCGGCGTGTTTAAGACAGTGAAGAATCTGGTGGAGATTATAAAGAAAAATGATCTGAAACCGGATCGGATTCTGATAAATCAGGACAATGAGATTGAACTTTATTTTGCCGGCGTGCAGGTGCTGCTGGGAAAGGATACGGCATTAGAGGATAAAATTGCGAAGCTGATGGCAATCCTGCCAAGCCTGGAAGGCAGAAGCGGAACGCTGTATATGCAGAACGTGAATGAAAACACAGATGAAGTATCATTTATCAAGGCAAAGCCTTAAAACAAGCGAAAAACTCGCTCTATTATGACTTGACAGGCCGGAACGGATAGTTTATCATAAAACTAATTATAGATAATCAGGTGAACTATAGGGTTTTTGCCTATCAGCGAGTTAGAATAACATAAAGGAGGAAAGACTCTTGTTGGAGATTATGACAGACGAAAGCGGTAACATAAATGCCGCGAAAATTATTGTAATTGGTGTTGGCGGCGCCGGCAATAACGCAGTAAACAGAATGATCGAAGAAAGCACCGGCGGCGTTGAATTTATTGGAATAAATACGGATTTACAGGCCCTGCGGCTCTGTAAGGCTCCGAAGACGATACAGATCGGAGAGAAAATCACCAAGGGTCTTGGTGCAGGCGCAAAACCGGAAGTCGGTCAGCAGGCGGCAATGGAAAGCCAGGAAGAGATTACGAAAGAAATCGAAGGCGCGGATATGGTCTTTGTTACCTGCGGCATGGGCGGCGGTACCGGTACCGGCGCGGCACCCATTGTTGCAAAGCTGGCAAAGGATATGGGTATCTTAACCGTAGGCGTTGTGACAAAGCCGTTTCGTTTTGAAGCAAAGCGCCGTATGGAAAATGCCATTGCGGGCATCGATAATCTGAAAGAAAACGTAGATACACTGATCGTCATTCCCAACGATAAGCTGCTGGAGATCGTGGACAGAAGAACCACCATTCCGGAAGCCCTGAAGAAAGCAGACGAAGTGCTGCAGCAGGCTGTGAAGGGTATCACGGATCTGATCAATGTTCCTGCACTGATTAATCTGGACTTTGCAGATATCCAGACGGTTATGACAGATAAGGGTATCGCGCATATCGGTATCGGTTATGGCAGCGGCGACGACAAAGCCACAGACGCTGTCAAGCAGGCGGTTTCCAGTCCGCTGCTTGAGACCACTATTGAGGGCGCAAGTCATGTGATTATCAATATCTACGGCGATATCTCACTGATGGATGCCAATGACGCGGCATGTTATGTACAGGAACTGGCAGGCGACGAGGCCAATATCATATTCGGCGCCATGTATGACGCAGAGGCCACGGATGAGGCGACGGTTACGGTCATTGCCACAGGCATTGAGGACGTTTCCATACGGGCACCGAAGACCAATCCGGGATTTACGGGCTTTACCTCTCCGCTGAAAACTACAGCGTCTACTGCGGCAAAGCAGGTACAGACACCGCAGAAACCCAGATATCAGGGTAATGCTTATACGCCGCCCCGTGAGAAATCGGAGAGCGTATCCGCACCCGCTTCCCATACCGGCACCAGTAAGGTAAGCGAGAAAAATATTCAAATACCGAAATTCTTAAACAATAAAAAGTAATGGCAGTCCGATGAAAAAATGCTCCGCTTTTGCGGAGCATTTTTCGGTCATGGCGGCAGCAAAGCGGAGGCATCTATGCTGATTGTAGCAGGACTCGGCAATCCCGGTCATAAATACGCAAAGACAAGACATAATGTAGGATATGAGGTCATAGACGAACTGGCAAAGGTTTGCGGTATCCGCATGAAGGACCGCCGGTTCCGCGGACTGACCGGCAGCGGATATCTGGAAGGACAGAAGGTGCTTCTGCTCAAGCCGGAAACTTTCATGAATTTAAGCGGCGACAGCATTGCGGAAGCCGTACAGTATTATAAAGCGGATCCGGCGCAGGATCTGATTGTGATTTCGGACGATATCAATCTGCCGCTGGGGGCTTTGCGCCTTCGCAGAAAAGGCAGCGCCGGAGGGCACAACGGACTGAAGCATATTATCAGCCGGCTGGAAAGCGACGCATTTTTGCGGGTCAGAGTCGGCGTGGGAGACAGGGTATCGGCGGAAGAAGATCTGGTTTCCCACGTGCTGGGACATTTTAACCGGGATGAAAAACGTCAGATGGCCGAGGCGACGGCAAGAGCCGCGGAAGCGGTGCGCTGCATTGCAGCGGAAGGCATCGACCGGGCCATGAACAAATATAATTCATCAATAAAGGAAAACATATGAAAGCATTGACATCCCCCCTTGCACAGTTGGTGGAAATGCAGGAAGTGCGCCGCGGTTTAAAACAAAATCGCGGCTTAAAGTCTGTGTCAGGCTGTGTGGACTCAGAAAAACTGCACTGGATTTACGGCTGCAGCGAAGATTTCAAAAGAAAGCTGATCATTACCTTCAGCGACCAGAGAGCCAAAGATCTGTATGAGGAATACCGGTTTTACGATCCTGCGGCGCTTTTGTATCCGGCCCGGGATCTGCTTTTTTACCAGGCGGATGTGCACGGCAATCTGCTGACAAAGCAGCGCCTGCAGGTAGTCAGACGTCTGCTGCAGGACGAGGACGCAACGGTGGTCACCAGCTTTGCGGCCCTGATGGACCGCATCATTCCCCTGGAAATTTACAGAAAAAATGTCATTCACATCGATATGGATCATGCACCGGCTTTTGACGGTCTGGCGCAGCAGCTGGCGGATCTGGGGTATGAACGAACCGGACTGGTGGAACAGGAAGGGCAGTTTTGTATCCGCGGCAATATTGCAGACGTATTTTCGCTGGTGGAGCAGGCGCCCTACCGAATCGAATTCTGGGGAGACGAGATCGATTCCATTCGCTCCTTTGATCCGGCGACGCAGCGTATGATCGAAAATCTGACAGAAATCGATATCTTTCCTGCCACGGAACTTTTGATTGGGCAAAAACAGCTGCAGGCGGGTGCAGAACAGATAGAAGCAGAAGCAAAACGCCAGGACGCAAAACTGCGGAAGGACGGTAAGATCAAAGAAGCGGCCTATCTGCGTGAAAAAATCCGGGAGCAGGAACAGAGTCTGCAAATCCGGGGAAGCTTAGGGGGAATGGAAAGCTTCATCGCCTATTTTTTTGGCGAAAAACTGGGCTTTTCCGATTATTTTTTCCCGGAGGATACCCTGGTACTGATCGACGAGCCCATGCGCTGCTATGAACAGGGGCGGGGTGTGGAACTGGAATTTGCCGAAAGTGTCAAAAACCGGCTGCTGGCCGGAGAAATGCTGCCCGGACAGGCGGATCTGATTTTCAGCGCCAAAGAAACGGCGGCGCGCCTGATGCGCTTTTCCTGCGTGGGACTTTCTGCCATTGATAATGTAAAATCCCCCTTTACGGTGCAGACCCGCAGTTTCATTAACGCGGTTTCCATTGCCCCCTATCACAACGACTTTCTGCAGCTGATCAAGGATCTGAAACGGTATCGGAAAGAAGGCTATGGGGTGCTGCTGTTGTCCCCTTCGGAGCAGAGAGCCAGACGGCTGGCCGCGGAACTTTTTGACGAAGGTCTGCCTGCTGCCTACAGCGACAGTCTGGACAGAACGGTTCGGCCGGGAGAAATTATGACCGCAAAAGGGGGGATCCGGAAAGGATTTTCCTATCCGCTGATCCATTTTGCAGTGATCTGTGAAGCGGACATTTTTACCAAAAACAAACAAAAGCGAAAACCCAAAAAGGCGTTTACCGGCAAAGGGCTTTCTGATTTTAATGAACTGAAAAACGGAGATTATGTCATCCATGAAAGTCACGGTGTCGGTATTTACCGGGGCTTAAAAACCATGACGGTGGATGGCGTGAAGAAAGAATATCTGCAGGTGGAGTTTGCAGGCGGCAGCAATCTGTATGTGCTGGCGACCCAGCTGGAGAAAATTCAGAAATACAGCGGCGGCGAAGGAAAAAAGCCGAAGCTGAACAAGCTGGGCAGTCCGGAGTGGCACAAGGCAAAAGCAAAGGTTAAAACGGCAGTGGAAGCGCTGGCAAAGGATCTGGTGGAGCTGTACGCCATCCGTATGAGCCGCAAGGGGTATGCATATGGGAAAGATACCGTCTGGCAGACGGAGTTTGAAGAAATGTTTCCCTTTGAAGAAACCGGCGACCAGCTGCGGGCCATTGCGGCCACCAAACGGGATATGGAAAGCGACCACATCATGGACCGCATCATCTGCGGAGATGTGGGATTCGGCAAGACGGAAATTGCGCTGCGCGCTGCCTTCAAGGCCGTACAGGAAAACAAGCAGGTAGCCGTGCTGGTGCCTACCACGATTCTGGCGCAGCAGCATTATCAGACCTTTTCCCAGCGGATGAAGGATTTTCCGGTCTCCGTGAAGATGCTGAGCCGTTTCCAGACCCGGCCCCAGCAGACGCAGATCGTCCAAGAACTGGCCCGGGGCGGTGCGGACATTGTCATCGGAACCCACCGGATTTTGTCAGAGGACGTTTCCTTTCGGGATCTGGGACTGCTGGTCATCGATGAGGAACAGCGCTTCGGCGTCCGGCATAAGGAAAAAATCAAGAAACTGAAAAATGAGGTGGATGTGCTTACCTTAAGCGCCACGCCCATTCCGCGAACCCTGCATATGGGACTTTCCGGTATCCGGGATATGAGCGTGCTGGAGGAACCACCGCAGGATCGGATGGCAATCCAGACCTATGTCTGCGAATTTCGGGAAGAACTGGTGCGGGAGGCGATACACCGCGAGATCGGCCGGGGCGGACAGGTGTATTATGTGTTTAACCGCGTTGCGGGCATTGATGATATTACGGCGAAAATCATGGAGCTTGTGCCGGAGGCAAACGTGGCCTTTGCTCACGGGCAGATGCCTGAACGGCAGCTGGAATCCATTATGTACCGTTTTATTAACGGAGAAATCGATGTGCTGGTCTCTACTACCATCATTGAGACCGGTCTGGACATTCCGAATGTGAATACCATTATCATTCACGATGCGGACCGTTTCGGACTGTCCCAGCTGTACCAGCTGAAAGGTCGGGTGGGCCGTTCCAACCGGACGGCATATGCCTTTCTGCTGTACCAGCGGGATAAAATACTGAAGGAAGAGGCGGAAAAACGGCTGTCTGCCATCCGGGAATTTACGGCGCTGGGCTCGGGCGTCCGGATTGCCATGAAGGATCTGGAAATCCGCGGCGCCGGCAATGTGCTGGGCACCAGCCAGCACGGCCATGTGGAGGCTGTGGGGTACGATCTGTATGTCCGAATGCTGCAGAAAGCGATTCAGCAGGAACGGGGACTGCCGGTGAAAGAAGAAGCGGATACGGTGGTGGATATTCCCGTCAACGCACTGATTCCGTCGGCCTATGTGCCGAATGAATTTGTCAAGCTGGATCTTTACAAACGGATTGCCGGACTGAAGGACGAAGAAGAATGCGACGACATGCTGGATGAAATGACGGATCGTTTCGGAACACCGCCGGAAGAAGTCCTGAATCTGCTTCTGGTGTCCAGAATCAAGGCGCTGTGCAGAAAGCTGGATATCACGGAGATCAGCGGAAATCAGAAACGTATTCTGCTGTATATGGATCCGGAAGCGCACATCAAAGCGGAAAATATCCCGGCGATGCTGCAGGCCTATCAGGGACGGATTATCTTCCGGGCGGACGCGCGGCCGTATTTCAATATCGCTCTGGAAAAACAGCGGGAAAAAGACTGGAAGAAGGACTTTCTGGAAATACTGTCTGCCATGGCGAAATATCTGCAGGAAGCATAAAAGGACTTGCGAAGATCGGACAAAACCAGTATACTGTTATGAGTAAGAATTTCAGGAGGTCAGTATCAGATGAAAAAGCGTGCGATTGCGCTGCTGGCAGTGCTGACGGTGCTGCTGACATTATGCGCGGGATGTACAAAGAAAACAGGCGCCGAGAAGCTGGATTTCGAATCGGTGGTATTAAAAGTCGGAGACGATGATATTACGCTCAGAGAAGCATATTTTATAATGAAATGGCGTCAGGCACAGTATCAGACCATGGCGTCTTCCCTTTATGGCGATGAGTGGTACAATCAGGACGTCACGGGTACCGGCACCTTTATCGATTATATCAAGGGCTCGGTGATCGACGAACTGGAAACCATGTACATACTGGCGGACAATGCCGATACCTACGGCGTTTCTCTGGACGACGAGGATAAAGAGGCCATTGAAACGACAGTAAAGGCGTTTATGGATGCCAATACGGAAGAAGCGCAGAATGCCATGGGCGCAACAGAGGAGATTGTCCGTAAGGTCATGACCAATTACAGAATCTACAATCTTGTGTACAATGCAATGCTGAAAGATGTGGACACTTCGGTCACCATGGAGGAAGCGGCGCAGAAGACTTTTGAGTATGTATATCAGCCGCTGACGGAAACAGACGAAGACGGAAAGACCGTGGATATGCCGGTGGAACAGCAAAATACCTACCGCGCCACCTTTGAAGCCATCAAAAATGCAAAAACCGGAGATACCAGTTTTGAGGACGCTGCGAAACAGTACGGCTGTTCCGTATCTTCCCACTCCTTCGGCAAACAGGACGACGGCGATTTTGCAGATATCGACGCACAGGCGAACGCACTGGCAGTCGGAGAGGTTTCGGATCCCATTCCGGTAGAAGGCGGTCTGTTCCTGCTCTGCAAGGTTTCCGATTATGATGAGGAAGCGACGGAAAATGCCCGTCAGACCATCGCCGATGAAAAGCTGGCGGAAGCCTTTGATACGGCCTATGAAGCACTGAAAAAAGATGTGGACATCGAACTGGATGAGGATTTGTGGGGCACCGCAAACTTTGACCGGACGGTCGAAGCTTACAGAGAAGAAGCCAATCAGAATTAAAACAGAAAAGATACTGCGGGACTTGGATAAACCGCAGAACACAGGACAAGAAAAGGCGTTCACGGTTTCCCTGACGGAAATCCATGAACGCCTTTTTTTCTGTGGCTGTTTTAAGGGTGACAAAGGAAGAAATTACTTTTCCTGATATTTTTGCAGAAGATTCTGAATCCGTTCCGTGGGATCCAGATATTCGCTGATGGATTCGTCATGGTTCAGCGCATCGATCAGCAGAGCAATGTATTTGCTCATGTCGCATTCAATAAAGTATTTTTTGCTGTATATTTCAGGAGGCAGATAAGTCAGATTTGTGGTGATTATATTGGTAATCACGCCGTTTTCATAAGCCTCGTCAAATTTTTCAAAGCCCTTGGTAAAGATACCGAAGGTTGCTGCAACGAAGACGCGGTTGGCGCCGCGTTTTTTGATTTCGGTGGCGACTTCGATCATACTCTCGCCGGAGCAGATCATATCATCCAGAATGATGATATCTTTTCCTTCCACATCGGGTCCCAGATATTCATGGCTGACAATGGGATTGCGGCCGTCGATTACAACAGAGTAATCGCGGCGTTTATAGAAAATACCCATGTCGAGGCCCAGTACGTTGGCCATATAAATGGCACGGTTGGTACCGCCTTCATCCGGGCTCAGCACCAGCATATGTTCGCTGTCCACCTGCAGATCCGGGCGGCGGCGCAGCAGATATTTGATAAACTGGTAAGAGGCATTGGCGCTGTCAAATCCTTTCAGAGGAATCGCGTTCTGTACGCGGATGTCATGGGCATCAAAGGTAATGATATTGTCAACGCCCATGGCCACCAGTTCCTGCAGCGCGGTGGCGCAGTCGAGGGATTCTCTTGCCGAACGCTTATGCTGACGGCTTTCATAAAGGAACGGCATAATCACGTTGATTCTCCGGGCTTTTCCGCCGATGGCGGCGATCACACGCTTCAGATCCTGAAAATGGTCATCCGGCGACATGTGATTTTCAACACCGCGGAGAGAGTAGGTAATCGAGTGGTTCAAAACGTCTACCATGATAAAAATGTCGTCGCCCCGGACAGAGGAACGGATAAAGCCCTTGCCTTCCCCCGAACCGAAGCGGGGCGTGGCGACGTCCATAATATACGAGTCTCTGCTGTACCCGGCGAGTACCAGGGAAGTTTCGCTGGCGCCGCGTTCGGAACGCCATTTGGAAAGATAGGAGTTGACCTTCTCTCCCAGTTCCGCACAGCTTTGCAGCGGAATCAGTCCCAAGGGACCCACCGGCATTCTGTCCAGAATCTTACCGTCAGATGATTTCATGTAATATGTCCTCCTTATTTATCTTTTACCGGTACCGGTATGTATGGTTTTTGTTTTTATCAGGAGCCTGATGTCGTCGCCGTCCAGATGCAGAAAAGTGTAGTCCGCGATCAGCCTGGAAAAAACCCGGTCCTGATACTGCGCTTTGAGCTCCGCAGGTCCCAGATTGGTGGTAAAAACCGTGGATTTTCCGTGCAGGCGGCGGTACTCGATGCATTCACACAGACTGCTGACGACAAAACTGTTCAGAAGTTCAGCGCCCAGGTCATCCACAATCAGGCAGTCGCAGGCAGAAAATCCTGCGGCGCTGCCGTCATCCTCTTTGCTGTGAAAATGATCATCGGCCAGCGCTTTGAAAAAGGCCGGCGCGTCCAGATGGACGACCGAATGAATGGTATCGATGAGATATTTGGCAATACTGTTGGCAAGAAAAGTTTTTCCAACGCCCGTAGGACCGTAGAGAATCAGATTTCCATGTTTCTGATCCAGTTCCGCCGCGAACCGCCTGCAGGTCAGGAACGCTTCCTCCGCCTGCCGCCGCATGGTTTTGCCGGAAACCGGATCGATCCGGGTATCGGAATAATAATCCAGTGAAAAGGTTTTGAAGTTTTCTCTTTTGTAGATATCCTGTCTGGCACTCTGATCGTACAGCAGTGCCACTGCCGCTTTGCGGAAACAGGAACAGGGGGTTACGTCGTCAATGTAACCGGTGTCATGACATTTGGGACAGGTACAGGGGGTGTCCAGATAGTCGGCCGGATATCCGTGCTGCACCAGAACGAGAGATTTTTGTTCAGTAATATGGCGCAGCTCCTCGGAAAGCGCCTCCGATGCGCCGGGCGTACCGTGCAGCATCTGTTCGCCGTAACGCAGGGTGACGGCCGATTCCTCCTGTACCAGTGCGGCAAAGGCAGGAACGGCTTTGCAGACTTCTTCATAGCGCCTGTCTGCAATTCGTTTGTTGGCAAACTGTTTCCTGTTGTAGTCGCGCATAATGGCGTCATACTGATAATTTGCAAGTGACATGAACAATTCCTCTCTGCAGCAGGCTGTCGGTTCCCGGAAGGGGACCGGCATCACGATATGCTGCCGCCGGATGAAATCAGTTGTTTCTCCAGTTCTTCCATATCGTAGTTTCGGGAAGAACGAAGGGAGGTTCTGCGCTTTGCGTTTTTTCCGGTTTCGGACATCCGCTGCTGGTGCTTTTCATCCAGCAGCGCCACATCTTTCATGGACTGCACGCCGCCGGAGTGCCAGTTTTTCAGAATGGAATCCGCATAGGCAAACTCCGGTTTGCCGGTGGCGCGAATGGTGCGTCTGCAGGCTTCCAGAATCAGTTCCTCCGAAAGACGGTAGGAGGAAATCCACTTGTCCACAAAGGCCCGTTCTTCCTCTACCAGGGAACGGTTGGAGATGCCGAAAGTTTTGATCACGCCGTAATAAACGCAGCTGTTCAGCGAAGTCATGGACTTTGCTTCCGCAACGGTGGAAATGCCCTTTTTCTTCCATTCGATGGCAACGGCTTCCGCATAGCGCATACTCCGTTTGCCGCGGGCCGTGCAGTATTCGATCAGGTAATCGATCATTTCACTGTCAAAACCCAGCTGGTCATAAATAAAAATCAGAGATTCCAGCTGGGAAGGTCCCAGCAGCCGTTTGAAGTAGGTCTGGGTGACAAAGGATGCTTTTTCAAAATCCTTGTCGTGCAGGAAACGATCCTTTTCATCGGCAGAGTAGCTTCTGCGTTCATAAGGATCATCCGTAATCTGCCCGGAGACATCGGAAGCTGCAGAGGTATCCGCGATGGTAGCAGCGGTCTCCGATGCCGCTGTCTGTGCATCCGACGTATCAAAGTGGTCGAGAAATTCAATGGACTGAAGTTCTTTGCCGTCATAGCGCAGACGAATCAGTCCGACTTTCTCCCAATACTCCAGTGCTGTCAGAATATAGGATACCGTGTGGTCAAAGCGCATGGCCAGTTCTTTGATCGACAGGGAAGAATCTGTGTGATTCACACAGCGAAGGACAAACAGGTAGATCTTCACATACTCTCCGTTTGCCTGCAGCATATATTGATCAATGAACTGATTGGACACCACCGTCGTATTCATCTGGTGGTTCATGATGATTTTTAAATTTCCCATAATACGCTCCCCACACCGGTAACAGATTTTCTTTGAGAGACCCATTATAGCATGAAAAAATCAAAAAGCAAATACCGCAGCGCCGTTAAAACCGGCAATGCAGAGAATGTGGAAAATGTGGAAAACCCGGAATCGCCGCCGGTGCCGCCGTTTCAAAAAGTGATAAAATTGTCGGAAAAACCGGCAATTTGAAAAATGAAAGCGGCGGAAATCACGGAGGGCAAAATATCCACATTTTATGACAAAAAAAGCGGTGAAGAAATCTGTGGAAAATGTGGATAACTATTTCCCGAGAAGATGTTCTCCAATATTTACCACGTCTCCGGCGCCCATAGTTATTAACATGTCGCCGTGGATAGAATTTTCCAATAAAAATTTTTCGACATCGGAAAATGATGAAAAATATTCACAGGGCGTACCCAGTGCCCGGATGGCTGCCAGCAAATCTTTTGAGGAAATTCCGGTGGTATTGATTTCACGGGCGGCATAGATATCCGTCAGCACCACAAGGTCCGCTTTGCTAAGGACTGTCGCGAAGTCCTGCAGAAACGCTTTGGTTCTTGTGTAGGTGTGGGGTTGGAACACAACCACCAGCCGGTCAGGATGGAGTTTCCGTGCCGCGGCAATCGTGGAGGCAATCTCCGTGGGATGGTGGGCATAGTCGTCGTAAACGGGAATCCCCCTCAGCTCTCCTTTGCGTTCAAAGCGGCGGTGTGTGCCGTGAAAAGCGGCAAGGGCGTCCCGGATGCATTCAAAAGGAACATCCAAAGCGCAGGCTGCCGCTGCGGCCGCCAGGGAATTGAGCAGATTGTGTTCTCCCGGAACCCGCAGGGAAATCCTCCCTGCGAAGGACTGCGCAATATACAGATCATAGGAAGCGCAGCCGCCGGCATCGTAGGTGATGTTTTTTGCCGCATAGGTGTCGTCGGTTGCTAACCCGAAGGTGACAAAACGGCAGGGAAGCGCATCCGTCAAAAATTCCGGATGCGGAATGCTGCCGTTTAAGATCAGAAGACCGTCCGCCGGAAGATTCTCGGTGAATTTTTTGAAAGAATGGCGGATATCGGCCAGATCCTTAAAGAAATCCAGATGGTCTTCTTCAATGTTTAAAATGATTTCGACGGTCGGATAAAAATTTAAAAAGCTGTTGGTATATTCGCAGGCTTCAGTCAGGAACAGTTCATGACTGCCGATCCTGAGATTGCCGCCGATACTGGGCAGCAGACCGCCGATGCTTACCGTGGGATCCAGTCCTGCCCGGACATACAGCTCTGTCAGCATGGAAGTCGTGGTGGTCTTGCCGTGGGTACCGGAAACGGCCACGGATTTGTGATAATTTTTCATCAGCTGTCCCCAGGCTTCCGCCCGGGTCAGCATCGGTATCTTTCGCGCTGCCGCTTCTGAAAACTCTTCGTTTTCACTGTGAATGGCCGCGGTATAGACGATCAGATCGATATCGTCTGTGATATTGGCTTTTCGGTGTCCGATGCGGATGTCGGCGCCCAACGCCTTTAACTGGTCGGTCAGTTCGGACTGCCGCAGGTCAGATCCGGAAACGGTAAATTTCCGGTCAAGCAGAATGTGCGCAAGGGCGCTCATACTGATGCCGCCGATGCCGATAAAATGTATATGAATCGGATGATGAATATCCAGTTGAAACATAACTGCTGCTCCTTTTGCCGCGGCAAATCTGCTGATACGGACCGCCGCTTGTTCTATTTTCATAATTTCAGTATATCATTTTTCCCAAAAAAGAAAAGCAAAAACTAAGGGTGCTGTCTGCTTTTCCCGGGCTTTTTTGCGGCATTGTCGAAAAATGGGAATAATACACAAATTTTTTTTCAAATCTATCTTTTTTTTATAAATATTATTTATTTATTTGGAAAGATATGCTATACTTACGTAAATACAGCGAACGATCGTTACAGCGGACATGCTGTGTAAATAAGGAAGAGGTGAGAGCGTGATACGCAAGGAAATGATCGCCATGCTTTTAGCAGGCGGACAGGGCAGCAGACTTGGAGTCCTGACAGAAAATGTGGCCAAACCGGCGGTAGCCTTTGGCGGTAAATACAGAATTATCGATTTTCCACTGAGCAACTGTATTAATTCCGGGATTGATACCGTGGGCGTACTGACCCAGTATCAGCCGCTGCGGCTGAATACCCACATCGGCATTGGTATCCCCTGGGATCTGGACAGAAATGCCGGCGGCGTGACCATTCTGCCGCCTTATGAGACCAATGCAAACAACGACTGGTATACCGGAACAGCCAATGCGATTTATCAGAACATGAATTATATGGAGAGTTTTCATCCCCAGTATGTTTTGATTCTTTCGGGCGATCACATTTACAAGATGGATTATGAAGCGATGCTGGACTACCACAAGGCAAACAAGGCGGACGTAACCATTGCATGCCTTTCGGTTCCGATGGAGGAAGCCAGCCGTTTCGGTATTGTTGTGACGGATGCTTACGGCAGGATTACGGAATTTCAGGAGAAACCGGAGAAGCCGAAGAGCAATCTGGCCTCCATGGGCATTTATATCTTCTCCTGGGAGGTGCTGAAGGAAGCGCTGACCACATTGAAGAACCAGAGCAACTGTGATTTTGGCATGCATGTCATCCCTTATTGCAAGGAACAGGGCAAGCGGCTGTTTGCCTATGAATTCTCGGGTTACTGGAAAGACGTGGGAACCTTAGGTTCCTACTGGGAAGCAAATATGGAGCTGGTGGATATCATTCCGGAGTTCAATCTGTATGAGGCATTCTGGAAAATCTATACCAAGACGGAAATCATCGATCCGCAGTACATTTCGGCGGAGGCACATATCGAGCGCAGCATCATCGGCGAGGCCTCCTGCATTGAAGGAAAGGTGGATCATTCGGTCATCGGTTCGGAGGTCCATATCGGAAAGGGCAGCGTGGTAAAGGATTCCATCATCATGGAGGGCGTTACCATCAATGAAGACTGTTATATCGACCATGCTATCATTGCGGAGGATACTGTCATCGGCGCACGGACGAAGATCGGCGTCGGGGAACCTGCGGAATCGAAACTGAATCCGAAGATTTATTCCTTTGGGCTGGCGACCATCGGAGAAAATTCCATGATTCCCGAGGATGTCAGCATTGGGAAAAATACGGCGGTTTCCGGAAAAACCATTCGGGAGGATTATCCCGGCGGCGTACTGGAAAGCGGCGGGTATATTATCAGGAAGGAGGAGGACCAATGAGAGCCATCGGCATCATTTTAGCAGGCGGCAGCAACGGCAGGATGCAAAACCTGACGGAAAAAAGGGCGGTGGCCGCGATGCGCGTTGCGGGCAGTTTCCGCAGCATTGATTTTGCACTCAGCAATATGTCCAACTCGCATATCAAAAAAGTAGCTGTACTGACCCAGTACAATTCCGTATCCTTAAACGAGCATTTAAGTTCTTCCAAGTGGTGGGATTTTGGCCGCAAGCAGGGCGGACTGTATGTCTTTACACCTACGATTACCTATGACAACTGCCATTGGTACCAGGGCACGGCGGATGCGATTTATCAGAACATCGACTTTTTGAAGGAGTCTCATGAACCCTACGTGGTGATTGCCTCCGGCGACGGTATTTACAAGCTGGACTATGAGGAACTGCTGGAATACCATATCGCGAAAAAAGCGGATATTACGGTGGTTTGTCACAGCCTGCCAGAGGGAGAGGATCCCGGCAGATTCGGTCAGGTGAAGACCGACGGCGACAGCAGGATTACCGAATTTGCGGAGAAGCCTTTAAGTCACGTCAGCGATCTCGTATCTGCAGGCATTTATGTACTTCGGAGAAGGACGCTGATCGAACTGCTGGAAATTAATTCCAGAGAGGGCAGAAACGATTTTGTACAGGATATCCTGATTCGCTATAAGGACAGAAAAAATATCTATGCTTACAAGCTGGAAACTTACTGGAGAAGCATTTCTTCGGTGGATGCGTATTACCGGGCCAATATGGATTTCCTGAAACCGGAAGTCAGACAGTTTTTCCGGGAATATCCGGGTATTTACTCCAAGGTGGAGGATCTGCCGCCCGCAAAATACAATCCCCATGCGAATGTGAAAAATTCGCTGATTTCCAGCGGCAGTATAATTAATGGTACGGTGGAGAATTCCATTCTCTTCAAAAATGTATTTGTCGGCAGCAACTGTGTGGTCAAAGACGCGATTATCTTAAATGACGTATACATTGCGGACGATGCGATTGTGGAGCACTGTATCATTGAAAGCGGCAGCACCATCAAATCCGGCAGGATTTATCGCTCCGATGAGGAAGGAATCCGGGTATTTCGCTCGGGAACCAAGAGTACGGTACGCTTTGACGCGTAAAACAATATGGGAAGAGATCTGAAAGGCAATGACCCGTGAGGGTCATTGCCTTTTGGTCATTTTGGGGCCTGTGTACCGAACTATATGGAAAAAAAACAGAGCGAAAATGCGAACAGACAGTATGATTTTGTGATTGACGGATCGTCACGGTTGGGGAATAGGAAAAATCCTTAACCTTGATTCACATCAGCATTAAAACTAAAATAATATTTTATAGTGGGATAAAAGGAGGGGTTTGAGATATGAAAAGAATACTTGCAGTTTTTATGATTGCAGTTTTGCTTGGCAGTTTCTGTGAGGCTCCGGTCAAGGCTGCTGAGAAGAAACCACTGGTGCTTTCACTGGAGGGAACCTTACAAAGTATGACGCATGTAAATCTGCGGCTGTCATTGGATGAGCGTATCGGAACCATAGATCTGACGCTGCACTATAATCCGGAGGTGTTGGAATGGTTTCCAACACCCATCATACAGATGATGCCGACGCCGAGTATAAAGCCGCTTTCTGAAGGACTGCTGCGGGTCACCTTGGATTGCCGAAAGTACAGCAGACATTGGGAATCTATTATTTCTGCCTCATTTAGAACAAGAAATGGCGGAGATCCGCAGATCTATCTGACGGAAGCAAAGGTTTATGACAAGAATGGAAAGGAAATGCCGCTTAGGATTGAAAATGTATTTGAAAATGCGGAGATTATTTCTGATATCACATGGCGATATGCAGAGGATGAAGAATGTCTCTATATCGGCGGAGAGGGGATCATCTGCGATTATTTTTATTATGATGATGATACAAGAAAGTCAGAAGTAAAAACGCCTTGGCATGATGTAGGCAGCAAGGCAAAGAAAGCCGTGATACAGGAAGGCATTACTGAGGTTGATCAGGCTACCTTTGACGGATTTACCCAGTTGGAATGTATCGAAATCGCAGACAGTGTAGTGAAATTATCGGAGTTTATGCTGGATGATGATATGAAAGAAAGGGTTATACTACGTGGCAAAGCGCCGGGGCCGGTGGAACTCTACAGTAATATAGGGGTTCAGTTTGAGCCGACAAATGAAGTCCTGCGGGGCGATTTGGATGATGACGGGCAGTTGACGGCAGAGGATGCGCTGGGCATCCTGCAGGAGGCAGCACAACTGAAGCCAAAACACCGTTGTACGGGAGATTATAATATGGATGGTCAGGTAACGGCGGAAGATGCGCTGCGCGTTTTACAGGAAGCGGCGAAGCTGTGACAAAAAGGGTAACAGCGGACAGCAATTAATGGCTGTCCGCTGTTTGACAGTGCTTTAAGAAAAAGATATGCGGCTTGCAGCGTTTCGCAAACGCCTGGATTTTTTAATTATAGATCCGGGAGATGCAACGATGTGAAAGTGAATGATTTGTGAAAATGAATCACGATAGCGTTTGGATAAGCGAATGTAAAATGGAGGATAAACGAAAATGAACGACCGCCGTATGGGAGAAATCTCATACGGCGGTTTCCTCTTTTGGAGTGATGCATTGTCTGTGCCCTTTTGGGCAAAAATATTTTTACAATTTCAGAAGGAGGAAATATCATGAACGAAAAATTCATCACCCCGGAGGATATTGCCGGATTTGAGGCAAACCTTGTTTCCCGGGAGCGAAGTCCCCACACCATCGCCAGATATCTTCACGACGTGCGGACCTACAGGGACTATCTGGGCGGCCGGGAGGCCACAGCGGAGACTACCTGCGGATTCAAAACCATGCTCCTTGAAAAGAACTACGCCGAAAGCAGTATCAACACCATGCTGGCTTCGCTCTTTTCCTTTTTCAAATTTAAAAACTGGACCGGCTGCGGCACTCAGCGGCTGGTGATTCAGGAGGACGTCTACTGCCCGGAGGAGCGGGTGCTGGAAATGGACGATTACAGGAC
>CANRJG010000023.1 GCA_947630875.1 uncultured Lachnospiraceae bacterium | reverse complement strand
CGCAGCATTTCCAGCATGGATTCGATGAGATAGGATTCGACCATGATGCCCGGACGGGTCATGGTACTGCTGGTCTGCCTTGGCGCGGTTTTAAGCGCCGTTGGTATCTACGGTCCCTTCGTGGATTTTGCGGGCGCCGGCGCAAGCGTCCCGCTGCTGGGTTTTGGCCATGTGCTCTTTGACGGCGTCAAAGAAGCGGTAAAAGAACACGGATTCTTAGGGCTGTTTATGGGCGGCCTGAAGGCATCCGCCGTGGGCATCAGCGCCGCCGTGATCTTCGGCTATCTGGCCTCGGTTATTTTCAAACCCAAAATGCCGAAATAATATACTTCTGCCTGACGGGACACAAAGTTTCTTTATGCGTCCCGCCGGGCCTTTTTATCAGATAAAATATGTGATTTTTAAAGGATTTTTAAGGAATTTCCGCCGGTTTCCAATTTACAGCATTGCCCGGAAGTGCTATGATGTACACAAGTATATTTCATGCGCAAGCAGGAATACAAATAGAAAAAAGAGGAATTTACCAATGCACGCGTCCGAGATTATCGTCAAAGAAGTCACCACCAAAAAGGAACTGCGAAAATTCGTCAACTTTCCGATGCAGCTGTACCGGGATGTTCCCCAGTTTGTGCCGCCGTTCTACGGAGACGATTTAGACGACTGGAATCCAAAGAAAAACCCCGCCTTCGAATACTGTGAAGCCAAATGCTTCCTGGCCTGGCAGGACGGGCGGATCGTCGGCCGCATCGGCGCCATTTTAAGCAAAAAGGCAAATGAAGTCTGGCATACCAACCGGATGCGGTTTTCACAGGTGGACTTTATTGATGACCCCGCCGTTTCCGAAGCGCTGTTTGCGACAGTGGAACAATGGGCCCGGGAAAAAGGCTGTACGGAAGTACACGGACCTTTAGGCTTCTGCGACCTGGACCGGGAAGGCATGCTGGTGGAAGGCTTTGAACACAAAAACATGTTCATTACCTACTACAACCATCCTTACTACAACACCCATCTGGAGCGGCTCGGATACGGCAAGGACACGGACTGGGTAGAATACAAAATCCCCTTTCCTCCCATGGAAAGCCGGGAAGCCCAGCTTCTGCTGCGGATCGCGGAGCATGTCCGGAAAACCTCCCATCTGCACGCCGCCGTTTTAAAATCCAGAAAGGATTACGGCCCCTATATCAAAAAGATTTTCGATCTGGTCAACCTAGGATATCAGCATTTATACGGCGTAGTTCCCTTAAACGACCGGCAGATCGACCGCTATTACAAAAAATATCTTCCCCTGATCGGCCCCGACTGCGCCTGCTTTGTCATGAACGAGCAGGATGAAATGGTGGCTTTCGGCCTCTGCGCTCCCTCCATGGCGGATGCCCTCAAAAAATCCCGGGGCAGACTCTTTCCCTTCGGGTGGGCCGGCGTATTAAAATCCCTGCGTTCCAACGATACGCTGGATATGTATCTCATCGCGGTGCGCCCCGACTGTCAGGGCACCGGCGTCAACGCCATTATCCTGGAATATTTCCTGCGCCGCCTCTCCGAAAAGCATATCAAATATGCGCTGACAGGACCGCAGCTGGAAACCAATTCCAAGATCCTCGGACAGTGGAAAATGTTTCCCAAAGAACAATACAAACGCAGACGCTGCTACATAAAGACATTGTAACTTACATAACGGGCGAAACATTCCTGCCGGAAGGTTTCGCTTTTCTTTTTTTACCACAGCACGCAATCCCGCAGACGTTTCAGCACCCGCTTTTCCATCCGGCAGACCTGTACCTGGGTCATGGACAGCCGTTCGGCAATCTCGGTCTGGGAGATTTCTTCAAAAAACCGCATAATGATCACCTGCCGCTCCGTATCGCTTAAAGTCTGCATCATTTCCCCCAGAACCATCCGATCCAGCACTTTTTCCTCCGCGTTTTCCGGTTCCGGCAGCGCTTCTTTCGCTTCATCCAGCGGACAAAGCGCTTCCCCTGCTTCCATGGCCAGCAGAATTTCATCCTCCTTCAGCTTTGTCTTTTCCTGCACTTCCCGCAGTGTCGGCGCCCGTCCGTACCTGTTTTCGTATTCCGCCGTAAACCGTCGGATTTTCACGCCGTTTTCCCGAACGGCTCTGGATATTTTGATCAGTCCGTCTTCCCGGAAAAAGCGCTTGATTTCTCCGCTGATCACAGGAACCGCATAGCTTGAAAATTTCACGCCGTAGGCCGGATCAAACCGGTCCACTGCATGAATCAGCCCGATGACGCCGATCTGAAACAAATCTTCCGCAGCCACGCCCCGGTCTTCAAAACGTTTCGAGATATACCTGACCAGATTCAGATTCCTTTCGATGAGTATCTCCCTTGCTTTTTTATCGTTTTCTTTTGCGCGGGCAAATAACTGATCGATCCGGTCCATTTAATCTCCCTTCGTCCGGGAGGCCCTGATTTTCTTTTTCATACGTACACAGGTGCCTTCTTTCGGCTTCGACTCCACCTCCAGCGCATCCATAAATGCTTCCATAAATGCAAATCCCATGCCGGAACGTTCCAGCTGCGGTTTGCTGGTATAAAGCGGCTCCATAGCAAGGGAAACGTCTGCAATTCCCACGCCGAAATCCTGAATCTGCACTTCGATTTCCCCGTCCTGCACCGTGCAGCAGATCTCCACGGTTCTGTCCGTCTCATATCCCTCATAAGCATGAATGATGCAGTTGGTCACTGCCTCCGATACGGCGGTTTTCACGTCGGCAACCTCCTCCACCGTGGGATTGAGCCGCGTCATAAAGGCCGCCACCGATATCCTTGCAAATGCCTCGTTGCTGGAAGAAGCTTCAAAAATCAGCTTCATTTGATCCTTTTTCATGCCTCTTCTCCTTCATTAATGCTTATTACTTTATGTAAACCGGCCATCCGCATAACGGAGGCAATCCTCTGATTGACATGGATCGCCCGGATGCAGCCCTTCACAAACTGCATCTTTTTATACCGGCCCAGAATCATACCGAGACCGGAGCTGTCCATCCACTCGGTGCGCGCAAAGTCAAACACGATCCGCTCAATGCGCTTTGTGCTGATCTGCCGGTCCAGTTCCATCCGCAGAATGGATGAAATATGCTCGTCGATTTCTGCCGGAAGCAGCACGGAAAGGGTTTTGTTTCTGACGCTGATGTCTTCCAAAATTTCGTTCACCGCAAGCCTTCCTTTCATGGTTTTATTTAAAGCAAAAAGAGAACCATCCTTCACATGATTCTCTTTCGTAAGCTTTGTTTCTGTTAAGTCCGGTTTTCATCCCGCTGCGTTCTGCAGCGTACCGATATGATAGTCCGCTGTTTCCTCCATGGACGAACCCGGATACAGTTCCTTTATCTTTGTATATACCACAAGTGCCTTGTCATTTTCTGCCGTTTCTTCGTAGCAGCGTCCCAGATAATATAACGCGTTCATATACGTGGCCGTATCCCGCGTCGCGTCCTGGATAACCAGTACCTGCTGCATACAGGTTTTACAGGTATTATAATCCTGGGTCTCCCAGGCAGCGGTGCCCTGATTGAAAATTGTCTCCGCACTCACGCCTTCCGGCACGGCCAGCGCCGATATGCTGCCGAACACATCCCCGTTGCCCAGCACCATATCCGCGAAATTCTCCGGCACCGGCGTAATGGAGGGTGTCGGCGCAGGGGTGGGTTCCTCCGTCACTTTCGGTATCGAAAGGGTCTGATACAGATGCAGTTCCCGGTCATGATAGTCATTCTCCCACAACTTCTGCCTGGCGGGCATAACCAGAAAGACCGCCGCCAGAAAACCGAAGAGCATCCCTGCCAGCAAATACAATATCCGCGGCACTGCTTTTCTGAAGCCGGATTCGTCAAATTCTTCATAGGCCTTCGCCCGTTTGGCATTCCACGCATACCGCAGCCGGAAAAACAGAGACTGCTGCTTCAGTTCCGACACCGCTTTGGTATACTGTGCTTTGGCCTCCCGCAGATACAGGATGGTATCCGGATCGCCGTTGTCGATCTGGTAGGCCCGGCGCAAAAACCTTCTGGCCTTTCCGTATTCCTTCCGCTTGATGTGAATCAAACCCAGCAGCTTGAACGCATCCACCATGTGGCTGTTCATGGAAACTGCCTTATTCAGCTGAATCACCGCCAGATCCTCATTGTTCTGCTGCGCGAAATTCACCGCCGTATTGTACTTTGCCACCGACTGGCGCACCTTCTCCAGCACATGGGGATCCTGGGAAAATTCCCCCAGATACCGGGTAGCGGGGTTGACCACCGGCTGCATCGTCTGGCTGATATTCCACTGGTTCAGCGCTTCCACCACATGTCCCGTTTCATAATAAATCAGTCCGATCAGATTTCTGGCCCCGATATTTTCCTTGTTGAAACGAAGACTGCGCAGAAGGCAGTTTCTGGCCGCCGTGAGATTCCGCTCCGCCGCGAAGCGCAGCGCCTCATTGTACCAGGCATTGGACAACCGCATTATTCTTTTATTGACACGCACATCCGCGCCGCAGTGGGGACAACGGTCAAACTGCGTCAGCGGCGCATTGCATCGAAAACAATTCATCTGCCTGCTCCTGACTCCGCTTCCAGATCCGCGTACATGCTGCGCAGCACGTCAACCATGTCCGTCATATCCTCCCGGACATCCTGCTCGTTTAACTGCTCGATTTCCATACAGGGACGAAATTTCTTCAATTCTTCATCAAAGTTGATCATAATGGATCCTTTCTTAAAGAAGCTGCAGACGCTCCTTCACCTGTTCCAGCATTTCCATATACTTCTGCTTTTTCTGTTCTTCCTCTTTGATCTTCTTTTCCGGGGCTTTCTTTACAAAGTTTTCATTGCCCAGCATCTTGTCTGCCCGTTCCAGCTCTTTGTACAGGCGCTCTTCTTCTTTCAGCAGCCGCGCCCGCTCCTTTGCAATATCCACCAGTTCCTCGAAGGGAATATATACGGTGGCGCCGGGAATGACTACCGAAACGGCCCGCTCGTCGATGCCGGTCTGGTCTGCCTGAATGGAAATGTCCTCCGCGCTGCCCAGCACTTTCAGACTGCTCTGCAGACCGGCAAACGCCGCTGCCCGCTTTTCATCTGTCGTCACCAGATAGCAGTGGGTTTTCTTCGCCGGGGCCACGTTCATTTCACTCCGCAGATTCCGTAAGGCCCGGACCAGCGTTTTCAGTTCTTCAAAAGCCTGCTCCGCCGCCGGATCAAAGCGCTCTGCCTCATAGCGCGGCCATTCGGAAATCATGATGGAATCCCCGCCGGTCAGCGTACAGTAAATTTCCTCGGTAATAAACGGCATAAAGGGATGCAGCAGCTTCAGTCCCGTGGTCAGTACCTCTTTCAGCACCCAGATGGCGGTATCCGCAGACGCCTCGTCCTTCTCCCTGCCGTACAGTCTGGGTTTTGCGGTTTCGATATACCAGTCGCAGAATTCTTCCCAAAGGAAGTCATAGACCTTATCCAGCGCAATGCCCAGTTCAAATTTGTCCATGTTTTCACTGACGTCTTTCACCAGCGTGTTGCAGGCGGACAGAATCCATTTGTCCTCCGTCGTCAGCGCCGCAGGGGTATAGGTCCTGCCCTCTTCGATGTGCATCATAATGAAACGCGAAGCATTCCAGATTTTATTTGCGAAATTCCGGCTGGATTCCACCCGCTCCCAGTAAAACCGCATATCGTTGCCCGGTGCATTGCCGGTGACCAGCGTCATACGCAGCGCATCCGCACCGTACTGGTCGATGACCTCCAGGGGATCAATGCCGTTGCCCAGCGACTTGCTCATCTTGCGGCCCTGGCTGTCTCTGACCAGACCATGAATCAGCACCGTGTCAAAAGGACATTTTCCGGTATGGGCATAACCGGAAAATACCATACGGATGACCCAGAAAAAGATAATGTCATAACCGGTCACCAGTACATTGGTGGGATAGAAATACTTCAGTTCCTCCGTTTCTTCCGGCCAGCCTAAAGTCGAGAAGGGCCAGAGGGCGGAAGAAAACCAGGTATCCAGCGTATCTTCATCCTGTACCATCTGCGCGCCGCACTTCGGACAGGCCCCGGGGGCCTTGTCCGCAACCACCATTTCTCCGCAGTCCGGACAGTAATACGCAGGGATTCTGTGTCCCCACCACAGCTGTCTGGAGATGCACCAGTCACGGATATTGTTCAGCCAGTTCAGGTAAATTTTATCAAAACGCTGGGGTACAAAGCGCAGTTCCCCGGTCTGCAGGGCTTTGATGGCCGGCTGTGCCAGCTCCTTCATCCGGACGAACCACTGCTGTTTCACCATCGGTTCCACCGTGGTGCCGCAGCGGTCATGGGTACCTACATTGTGCACATGATCTTCGATTTTCACCAGATAGCCGCCGGCTTCCAGATCGGCCACGATAGCCTTTCTCGCCGCATAGCGATCCATGCCGGCATATTTGCCGCCCTGGGCATTGATGGTAGCGTCGTCGTTTAAGATATTGATTTCTTCCAGATCGTGCCGTTTGCCCACTTCAAAGTCATTCGGGTCATGGGCCGGGGTGATCTTCACCGCGCCGGTACCGAATTCCCGGTCTACATAGCTGTCCGCCACCACCGGAATCTCCCGGTTGACCAGCGGCAGCAGCACTTTTTTGCCCACCAGGTCACGGTAGCGCTCATCGTCGGGATGTACGGCAATGGCCGTATCCCCCAGCATGGTTTCCGGACGGGTAGTGGCAATCTCCAGAAAGTCGTTCGTACCCACCACCGGATAGCGGATATGCCAGAAATGGCCTGCCTGCTCCTCGTGCTCTACTTCCGCGTCGGAGATAGAGGTCTGACAGACCGGACACCAGTTGATGATCCGGGAGCCTTTATAAATATAACCTTCTTTATACAGCTTCAGAAAGACCGTGGTCACCGCTTTGGAGCAGCCTTCATCCATGGTAAAGCGTTCCCGCGCCCAGTCTGCGGAGGATCCCATCTTTTTCAGCTGGGAAATGATACGGCTGCCGTATTCCTGCTTCCATTCCCATGCCCGCTCCAGGAATTTTTCCCGGCCCAGATCTTCTTTATCAATGCCCTGCTGTTTCAGGGCGTCAATGATCTTGACCTCCGTGGCGATACTCGCGTGATCTGTCCCCGGCTGCCACAGCGCCTCATAGCCCTGCATCCGTTTATACCGGATCAGAATATCCTGCAGCGTATTGTCCAGCGCATGTCCCATATGCAGCTGCCCGGTAATATTGGGGGGCGGCATGACGATAGTGAAGGGCTTTTTGTCCGGATTGGGTTCCGCGTGGAAATATCCCGCGTCTTCCCATTTCCGGTACAAGCGATTTTCAATATCCTTCGGATCATATGTTTTTGCCAGTTCTTTTGCCATTGTTTCTTCCTTTCCGTTTATGCCTGTTCACCGCATACTGCTGTTTCTATAAATTGCCAGATTTCCTCCGTTCCCTGCCCGGTCAGGGCGGAAAACGGGATCATCACGGTGCCGGCTCCTGCCCCCAGCGCCGCAGCAATCAGCTTCTGCTGTTTCGCCAGCTGGTTTCGCCTGATTTTGTCCGCTTTGGTCAGTATGATCGCAGGCTCCAACCCCTGTGCCCGGATCCATGCATACATCTGCCGGTCGTTTTCCGTCGGCGCGTGCCGGATATCCAGCAGCAGGAAAATGTTTTTCAGCTGCGCCGAAGTCTGCAGATAGCGCTCGATCATTCTGCCCCATTTTTCCTTGATCTCTTTGGAGACCTTCGCATAGCCGTACCCCGGCAGATCCACGAAATAAAACGCCTGATTGATTCGGTAAAAATTGATGGTCTGGGTTTTGCCGGGCTGGCTGCTGGTGCGCGCCAGGGATTTCCGGTTCAGCAGCTTGTTGATCAACGAGGATTTCCCCACGTTGCTTCTGCCGGCAAAGGCCAGCTCAGGCAGCGCATTTTGCGGCAGCACGGACGTAATGCCGCATACGGTCTCAAGCTCCGCACTTTTGATTTTCATCGCAAATTTCCTTTTTCAGACGAAAGCGTGCGCAAGCACCTCTTCCATTTTTCCTACATAAACGATGTCCATGCCATCAGTGATTTCCGTTTCGATTTCTTCAATATTGGGACGGTTCCCGGCAGGGACCAGCACCTTTTTTATGCCGATATTCTTTGCGGCCAGCAGCTTTTCTTTCAGACCGCCCACCGGCAGTACCCGGCCCCTTAAGGTCACTTCTCCGGTCATGGCCAGCAGCCGGCTTACCGGCCGCCTGGTGATTGCCGAAAGCATTGCCGTGGTCATGGTAATACCGGCGCTGGGACCGTCCTTGGGCACAGCCCCCTCCGGAATATGTACATGAATATCATGTTCGCTGAAGAATCCGCTGTCAATGGAATATTCTTTCGCCACCGACCGGATGTAGCTGATGCCGGTCCGGGCCGACTCCTTCATCACGTCCCCCAGTTGTCCCGTCAGGGTCAGTTCTCCTTTGCCGGGCATGACGTTGACTTCGATTTCCAGGGTATCGCCGCCGAAGCTCGTCCAGGCAAGTCCCCGGACAATACCGGGCTCGTCCGTCTGGGGCAGCGTATCCTCCCGGAACTTCCGTTTGCCCAGATAGTCCTCGATATCCGCCGTGTCTATGGTCACCGCACGGACGTTTTCCTCCAGAATCTTTCTGGCGGTCTTGCGGCAAAGCCGGGCAATGGAGCGTTCCAGTGCCCGCACGCCCGCTTCTCTTGTATAATGCAGAATCATATCGTAAACAGCGTCGTCGCTGATTTTCAGCTGCCCGACGTCAAGACCGTTTGCCTTCAGCTGTTTCTGTATCAAATGTTCCTTTGCGATATGATACTTTTCGTTCTGGGTGTATGAGCTGACCTCAATGATCTCCATCCGGTCCAGCAGGGGCTGGGGTACATGCTGCAGGGAATTGGCGGTAGCGATAAACAGCACCTCCGACAAATCCAGCGGCACTTCCAGATAATGGTCCACAAAGCGGCAGTTCTGTTCGCCGTCCAGCACTTCCAGCAGCGCGGAAGCCGTATCGCCTTTATAATCGCTGCTGGTTTTGTCGATTTCATCCAGCAGCATCAGCGGATTTTTCACGCCGGCCTGCCGGATGCCCGCAGCAATCCTGCCGGGCATGGCCCCCACATAGGTTTTCCTGTGGCCGCGGATCTCCGCCTCGTCCCGGACGCCGCCCAGAGAAATCCGGATAAATTTTTTCTCCAGCGCTCTGGCCACGCTTCTGGCCACGGAAGTTTTTCCGGTGCCCGGCGGCCCCACCAGACAGATCAGCGGGCTGTCTCCCGCTTTGTTCAGCGCCCGGACTGCCAGAAATTCCAGGATCCGCTCCTTCACCTTTTCCAGTCCGTAATGATCCTCGTCCAGAATCGTCTTGGCATTTTTCAGATCCAGATTGTCTTCGGATCGTTTGTTCCAGGGCATAGCGAGAATCGTTTCGATATAGGTCCGCAGCACCCCGGCTTCGGCGGAATAGGGCCCGGCCAGCTGAAACCGGCGGATTTCCTTGCGCAGATGCTCCCGCACCTCTTCCGGTGCGTCCAGACTTTCCGTTTCCTTGAGAAAATCGGAAGCCTCCTCCGGCCGTTCTCCTTCACCCAGCTCCTGGCTGATCATTTTCTGCTGCTCCCGCAGCACGTATTCTTTCTGTGTTTTATCGATATTTTTTTTGACTTTTGCCTGCAGATCGTTTTTAATCTGAAGAATCTCTGTTTCGGATTCCAAAATCTGGGCCAGATGCGCATACTGCTCCTCGCAGGTCAGGCACTCCATGATCTCCTGTTTTTTTCGAAAATCCACCTGTATGTGCAGACTGATCTGCACGATAAAGTCTTTCAGGCTGCTGATGCCCATCAGCAGGCGTTCCACATTTGCGGGGATGGTATTCAGATTTTTTGCGTAAAGGGAAAACAGCTCCTTCAGTTCCCGGAGCATCGCTTCCTCCCGCAGCTTCCGCTGCCGTTCTTCTTCCTCCGAAAGCGGCTCCTGCCGGAGCGGTTCATAGATCATAACGATCCCGCCGGGAAATATTTCCGTTTCGTCACAGGATACGATCCTGCCCCGATACATGCCGTTGACGGAAAGCCGCACCGCATCCTCTTTGACTTTTGTGACAGAACGAATCTTTGCGATGGTTCCCACAGGGTAAAGACGATCTTCCCCGCTGCCTTCCTCCGCTTCCGGTTTCTGCGCCACCAGGAAAATCAGCCGTCCGTCCTGCATCGCCTGATCCACAGCCAGCACGGCTTCCTTTCCGCTGATATCAAAATTGACGGCGGTTCCCGGCATAATGCAGATCCCTTTAAGCGTCAGAAACGGTAATTTCAAACTGTGTTCATCCATGATCCTATGCCGATTTCTTTCTTCCTTTGTTGTTTTCCGGATCCGGCTGCGTTTCCTGCCGAATCAGCACGGGCGCCGCTTTTCCGGTAATCACATCTTTGGTGATCTGACAGCTGACAATGGTCGGATCCGACGGAATGGTATACATGATGTCCAGCATGGCCTTCTCCATAACGGAACGAAGCCCTCTGGCGCCGGTTTTCTTCGCCACGGTTTCCCGGGCGATCTCCTTCAGCGCATCCTCCGTAAAGGAAAGCTCTACGCCATCGGCTTCAAAAAGCACCTGATACTGCCGGACAATGGAATTTTTCGGTTCTTTCAGCACTCTGACCAGCGCGGCCTCGTCCAGCGCTTCCAGTGAAACCACCACCGGCACACGGCCGATAAATTCCGGAATCAGACCGTATTTAATAAAATCCTCCGGCTGCACCTGGGAAAACAGGCTGGCCTGATCCTCCAGCAGCTTCTTGCCCAGTTCCGCCTGAAAACCGATGGAGCCCCGGTCCAGTCTGGTTTCGATGATCCGCTCCAGTCCTTCAAATGCGCCCCCGCAGATAAACAGAATATTGGAGGTGTCGATCTGGATCAGTTCCTGATGGGGATGCTTCCTGCCGCCCTGGGGCGGTACGCTGGCCATCGTTCCCTCGATAATTTTCAGCAGTGCCTGCTGTACGCCTTCTCCCGAAACGTCCCGGGTAATGGAAACATTTTCCGACTTCTTGGTGATCTTGTCGATTTCATCAATATAAATAATGCCTTTTTCCGCCCGTTCCACTTCGTAATCCGCCGCCTGAATCAGCTTCAGCAGAATATTTTCCACGTCTTCGCCCACGTACCCCGCCTCGGTCAGAGAGGTGGCGTCCGCAATGGCGAAAGGCACATTCAGCATCTTTGCCAGGGTCTGGGCCAGATAGGTCTTTCCGGAACCTGTGGGTCCCAGCATTAAAATATTGCTTTTCTGCAGCTCCACATCGCTTTCCACACCCAGCACAATCCGTTTGTAATGATTGTATACGGCCACGGCCAGCACCTTTTTCGCCGCATCCTGCTCAATGACATAGCTGTCCAGAAATGCTTTGATTTCCTCCGGTTTCAGCAGATTGATATCCGACTCCCCATATGCGGTATCCGGAGAAAATTCCTCTTCCAGAATCTCGGTACAGATATCAATACATTCATCACAGATATACACACCCTTCGGTCCGGATATCAGTTTTCTGACCTGCCCCTGGGGTTTCCCGCAAAAGGAGCAGCAAACATTATCATTTTCTTTTCCTGCCATTCTTTCTCCCATCATAAAAGCCGGGCGCCGCAAAATCCTCTCTTTTGTTTATTTGCAGCGCCCGTCCGTGTTAATCTCTGTTTGTAATGACTTTGTCGATCAGACCATACGCCATGGCTTCTTCGGCCGACATATAATTGTCCCGTTCCGTATCGGCTTCAATCACCTCTAACGGTTTTCCGGTATTTTCAGCAAGTATGGTATTTAACTTTTTCCTGATCTTTAATATATGCTCCGCTACAATATTGATCTCTGTAGCCTGTCCCTGCGCACCGCCCGAAGGCTGATGAATCATGATCTCGGCATTGGGCAATGCCAGTCTCTTTCCTTTCGCGCCGCCTGCCAGCAGAAATGCGCCCATGCTGGCAGCCATGCCGATACAGATCGTGGAAACGTCGCATTTCACATACTGCATCGTATCGTAGATAGCCATACCCGCGGTCACGCTGCCGCCGGGACTGTTGATATACAGATGAATATCCTTGTTCGGGTCCTCCGATTCCAGAAACAACAACTGCGCCGTCACAAGGCTTGCGGTCACATCATCGACCTGCTCGCCCAGAAAAATAATTCTTTCCTTCAACAATCGGGAATAAATGTCATAGGACCGTTCTCCCCTGCCTGTTTCCTCCACTACGACGGGTACCAGACTCATAACTTCCTCCAATCCTTACGCTTCGACAGCCGCATCTCTGACGAGATCCACTGCCATCTGCACTTTGATATCGTTTTCAATCTGCTTCCGTTCATTCTCGCCGATCAGCTCTTTTAATTTATCAAACTCCATCTGATAGGAAGAGGCCATATTTGTAAGTTCCTCGTTATAGCGCTCCTCCGTCACTTCCAGATGCTCTGCTTCCGCCACGGCCTCCAGTACCAGGCGGCTCTTGAGACGTTTGACGGCCTGGGGTTTCGTCTGCTCTTTGAGCGCATCCATATCCATGCCCATAAACTGCATGTACTGCTCCAGCGTCAGTCCCTGCTGCTGCATCCGGGAAGACATCTCGTTGATCATGGTTTCCACCTGATCGTTGACCATCGGCTCCGGCATATCCATCTGCGCGTCTTCGATCAGCTTTTCAATCACCGCATCTTCCTTATCCGCTTTGGCTTTGGCTTCCTTGCGCTCTTTCACCGTCTTTTTCAGATCGGCTTTGTATTCTTCCAGGGTATCAAACTCGGAAACCTCCTGGGCAAACTCGTCGTCCACCTCCGGCAGCTCCTTTTTCTTGATCTCACTGAGTTTTACCTTAAATACGGCAGGCTTGCCGGCCAGTTCCTTCTGATGATATTCCTCCGGAAAGGTCACCTGAACGTCCTTTTCCTCGCCGATCTGCATTCCTACAACCTGCTCTTCAAAACCATCAATAAAGGAATGGGACCCCAGTGTCAGCGGGTAATTTTCACCCTTGCCGCCTTCAAAGGCCTCGTCGTCGATAAATCCTTCAAAATCGATGGTGACGGTATCGCCGTCTTCCGCGGGCCGGTCTTCCACTGCCACCATACGGGACTGGGCCTCACGCTCCTTTTCGATCTCCGCGTTGATATCTTCTTCCGTCGGCTCCGTGTCTGCTTTCGGCACCGATACGCCTTTGTATTCACCCAGCGTTACTTCCGGCTTAATGGCAACGGTTGCCGTAAAGATAAAGCTCTTGCCCTTTTCAATCTGTACTACATCGATTTCCGGACGGCTGGTAATCTCCAGACCGCAGGCTTCGTAAGCTTCCTCATATGCGTCGGGAATGATGAAATTGGCCGCGTCTTCATAGAAGATTGAAGGCCCATACATCTTTTCAATCATGGCCTGCGGTACTTTGCCCTTCCGAAACCCGGGAATGTTCAGGCTTCCTTTATTTCTATTGTATGCTTTGGTTATGGCCTGATCAAATGCGGCGCTGTCCGCTTCGATGGTGAGTTTCACCATGCTGTTCTCCAGTTTTTCTATCTGAAAGCTCATTCAAAAATCCTCCTGTCGCTTTGTAAACTTTTATCGTTTTGCACAATTAATGTAAATATAGCACAGCTTTTTACAGCTTGCAAGAAAGAAGTGAAAAAAGTGCGTTTCAGAGGCATTTCCGCGCATATCTCTTTTTTATAATGATGTCAGATGATACATGCCGTATCATTTGCGCATAATTTTCCGTTCTGCATGCTACGCTAAGAAACGTAAGGAGTTTTTTGGCATGAACAGCACGACTTTAGGCGAACGCATCCGCGAGCTTCGCATCAAAAACGGATATTCACAGGAAATGCTTGCTTCACTGCTGGGTGTTACCAGACAGTCGGTCAGCCATTATGAAAGCAATCGCCGTATACCGACGCTGTCTTCTCTGCTCCGGCTTGCCGAACTGTTTCAGGTTCCTGTCGATACCTTTGTCAATCGAATCCCTGCCGGCAGCGCCGATCACGTCCGGGAAAACACCTTTCTGGTGGGTTTGTCCGCAGACGCGCTGAATTATACCAATATTACGCCGCTGGAATCCCAACTGCTCAGGTATTTCCGCGCCATGGGCGACGATGACAGAGAGCAGATGATTGCGCTGGCGGAAACATTATCAGGGAAGCGGAACCCTGTGCAGTAAATATCTGCCCCGCACTACATCCTTTGTTTCATCATAATCCACATAGACCCCACAGTTTTGCGAATATAGTATGGCAAGGCCGCGTTTTACACCCGGCTTTGCTTTTTTTTCGTCGTCTTTGTCCAGTGCCTTCCTTAGCTGACGCAGCCGGGGATCTTCCACCCGCAGATAGGACGGCAGCCTGCCGGAGCAGTCGGTCTCCAACCGGTCTATAACCATCTGATCCCGCAGCGCCTGCCGGTCCATTCGCGGATCCGACGCCAGCACATCAAACAGTGCTTCTCCGTAAGCATTCAATGAAAGACCGGGATGCACCTGCGCTTTCATTGCCTGTCCGATTTTCATAAAGAAATCAAAGCCTTCCCAGCCCCGGACCTTGAGACAATACGCCATGGTCCGTAAGAACCGGCCGCTGTTGTAAATCCGCTCCACCGCGTCTTCCAATAAATGCAGCTGCGCAAGCTCCTCCTCCGAAAGCCAGGGGGTACAGATCACCTCATAGGGTGGTTTCGGATCAAAGCGGCAGGGATATTTGTCCGGTTCTTCCCGCATGGCGGCGCCGTAAAGCAGTTTCAGAAATCCCACCTGCAGCATATGCGGCCGCAGACGGAAAGCCCGGTTGAAACTTTCCCGGACGCCGGCCATATCCTCAAATGGCAGTCCCATAATCAAATCCAGATGAATATGCATATTCCCGAAGGAAAGCAGTTTGCGGATATTGCGCTCCAGCTTCTCCACATCGGTTTTGCGCGTCACCGCCGCCAGGGTTTTTTCGTGAAAACTCTGCAGACCGATTTCCAGCTGCACCATCCCGGCGGGGAGCGTGCCCATCAGTTCCATGGTATCCTCCTGCAGCAAATCCCCCGCAATTTCAAAATGAAACCGGACCTGCTTCGGAATCCGTTTCTCGTATTCCATTTTGAGAAAACGCAGCCATGCATTGGTACGCGCCGGATGGGCGTTGAAAGTGCGGTCTACAAATTTCACGGTCCGACTTCCCGCATTTGCAAGGCGAATCAGCGTTTCCCTGCAGGTTTCCGCCGGAAAATACCGGACGCTGCCGCAGCGGCCCGAAAGGCAGAAGGCGCAGGAAAAAGGACAGCCCCTGGAAGATTCAAAATAGGCAATCCGGCCGTTCAGTGTTGCAAAGTATTCTTCCGTATACGGATCCGGCGGAATTTCCGTTCCGATATAGGGCGCATGCACAAAAATCCTGCCGTCCTTCCTGCCGCAGACGCCGGGAATCGCTTCTATGTCGCCGCCGTTTTCCATCGCTTCCAGCAGGGCCGGCAGCGGCACTTCGCCCTCCCCGGAAATCACCGCATAAATCCAGGGACAGGTTTCCAGCAGAGACTGCGCCCGGTAAGATACCTCCGGCCCGCCCAGAATAATTTTCATGTTTTCGTATTTGCGGTGCAGATACGCGCCGATTTCCATGACCCGTTCGATGTTCCAGATATAACAGGAAAACCCGGCCACATCGCAGTCTTCCGCCCGGATCCGGGCAATGACCGCTTCCAACCGTTCATTTACGGTGCCTTCCGTCACCCGTGCCTCGATCCGGCTGCCGCATTGCTTCCGAATGGCGGCAAGCAGATACCAGGGCGCCAGCGACGCATGGATATATTTTGAATTCAGACTGATCAGCACTGCTTTCATCGCGTATACTTTCCGTGTTTAAAAACCGCCGGACTGCGCATACTATTGATGCATATTGATCCGGCGAAATGGAGTGTTTCTATGTCATTATATCAAAATCTTTGGTTTTTCTTTATCTACGCTGTCATGGGATGGTGTGCAGAGGTGCTTTTCAGCGCATTCTGCGGCAGAGGCTTCGTGAACCGGGGCTTCTTTTACGGCCCCATGTGCTCGATTTACGGATATACCATTCTGGTGATGGTGCTTCTGATGGACAACGTCAAAGAAAATTTTGTATTGCTGTATTTCGGCTGCGCATCAATCGCTTCCTTTTTTGAACTCTTTGTCGGCTGGTTTTCCTATACGCTGCTGGGGGAGCATCTCTGGGATTATTCCCATCAGCCCTTCCAGCTGGGCGGACACATCTGCCTGACCTTCTGTATGATCTGGGGCGTTTTAGGTTCCGCCGTGGTTCTCTTCCTGCACCCGCTGGTCAAAAAACTGGTGTCTCTCATCCCGCTCTATACCGGCGAGACCCTGCTGTCTTTGATCCTTGCCGCTTTTCTGCTGGACGTAATGATGACCCTGATCAAATATATCCAGCCGGTACATCCGGCCTGATCAGCCGGCATACAGTTTGCCGATCAGGTAATTTTTCAGCCGGCAGGGAAGCACCTGCAGCAGAAAACAGATCAGTTTATAGGAAAATCCGATGGCGTACAACGGTTTGACTTTCCTTTTCAGCGCAATCCGCGCGATATAGCTGCCTGCTTTGTCCGCAGACATACCGTTTTGCTCATCCTTTTCCATTTTTGCTACCGAACGGGCAATCCGGCCGCCGTAAATATCATCTCCGGCGGCGCTTTTTTCTCTGGCCGCCGTAAAACCGGTCCGGATATCTCCGGGCATTACCGCGCACACCTGAATATGAAAGGGCCGCAGTTCATTGGCCAGTGCGCAGACATAGGCGTTGACCGCCGCCTTGGACACGGAATACCAGGTCTGAAAGGGAATGGGCGCTGCCGCCGCCACGCTGCTGGTGCAGACGATTTTGCCGCCGCCGGCTTCCCGCATCAACGGAATCACCGCGTTGCATACCTGCGTCATGCCAAACAGGTTGACGTCCATCAGCTTTTTGCTGTCCGCCGCATCCGTAAATTCCGCAGCGCCGGAAATTCCAAATCCGGCATTGCTCACAAGAATATCGATCCGACCTTCTTTCGCAGCCACCTGGTTTACCGCTGCCTGCACAGCCGCCCCATCGGTGACGTCCACCTGCATATGCCGGACAAAAGGCGCCCCCTCTGCTCTGCGGCTAAACTCATAAACCACACAGCCGGCCCCATGCAGAGCTTCTGCCGCTGCCAGACCGATGCCGCTGCTGCCGCCGGTTACGATCACTGTTTTATGCATCTTTCTCTCCCAGCACCTTTTGAATGATATCCATAGCTTCATCCAGCAGCGCTTCCGTATGGGTCGCCATGTAGCTGGTACGCAGCAGGCAATCCTTCGGGCCCGTGGCGGGCGGAAGCACAGAGTTTACATAAACTCCGGCATCATACAGCCGTTTGGACATGGTCAGCGTGCGGATCATATCAAAGGTATATAACGGAATGATGGGCGTAGTTTCAATCGTGGATGGACGCATTTTGACGCCGCGTTTGCGGAAACCTTCTCTGGCGTATACGGAAAGCGCCGCCAGCCGGTCCACCAGTTCCGGATGCGCTTTTAAAATCCGCAGCGCCGTCAGCGCAGCCGCGCAGTTGGCCGGCGGCATGGAGGCGGAAAACATAAAGGGTCGGGAGGTGTGTCTGACCCACTTTGCCACTGTCTCGTTTGCTGCCATATAACCCCCCAGGCTGGCCAGAGATTTGCTGAAGGTGCCCATATAAATATCCACTTCGTCTTCCAGACCAAAATAGCTGGCGGTTCCGCGGCCGCCTTCGCCCACCACGCCCAGTCCGTGGGCGTCGTCCACCATGGTCCGGGCGCCGTATTTCTTTGCCAGCCGGACAATTTCCGGCAGATTGGCGATATCGCCGCCCATGCTGAAAACGCCGTCTGTTACGATCAGAATGCCCGCCTTGTCCGGAACGCTTTGCAACTTCTTTTCCAGATCTTCCATGTTGTTATGCTTATACCGGAGCATCGTGCCGTAGCTTAACTTGCAGCCGTCATAAATGCTGGCATGATTCTCTTTATCACAGATGACATAATCATCTTTCCCCACAATTGAAGAAATGATGCCTAAATTGGTCTGAAATCCCGTTGAAAATGTAACTGCCGCATCTTTTCGCAGAAATTCGGCCAGTTCCTGCTCCAGCTCCAGATGCAGCTGCAGCGTACCGTTTAAAAACCGGGAGCCCGAACAGCCCGAACCCAGTTTCTCATAGGCTTTGATACCTGCTTCGATCACCTCCGGATGGGTGGTAAGTCCCAGATAATTGTTGGACCCCAGCATAATCCGGCGTTTTCCTTCCATCATCACTTCCGTATCCTGTCTGGACTCCAGCGCACGGAAATACGGATACAGATTTTTTTCTTTCAATTCATCCACTGTTTTGAACTGCTCTGCTTTTGTAAAAATATCCATCCCGGTTTTATCCTCCCTGTAAGTCTTCCACTACCTTTTATGTTATCATTTCAGTCCGGATTATTCAAGCCTTTCCCGCCATGGATTCCTTAAGATTCCCGAAAGGTTTCTCCGGCTAAGCAGGCGCAAGGGCAAAATTTTACCGGTCCGTTTCACCGGACCGGTAAAATCTGCTGCATGTTCAGTTGAACGTTTTCATTATTTCTGAACCGGAAGAGAAGGGATCAGTTTCGCCGCATACTGCAGAATACAAAGCGCGTCTTCTGCGGTAATGTTGCCGTCCTGATTGGTATCTGCCGCTGCCTTCTGTTCCGCTGTGGGCTCCGCCAGTTTCGCAGCAAATCTCAAAACCTCCAGTGCATCCGAAGCTGTTGCGCCGGCCTTATCATCCACTTCGCCGCTGCCATTTCCTGCAGGAGCAGGCGTATTGTTCGGATTCTCGGATTCGTTGGGATTTTCGGATTCGTTGGGATTTTCGGATTCGTTCGGATTCTCGGATTCATTCGGATCTTCAGACTCTGCCGGTTCTGTCGGCTCTGCCGGATCCGCTTCGTCCGGATTGGCCATACCCATCTTTGCAACACCGTCTTTGCGCAGCTGCGCTAACTGATCCTCAGTCAGCAGCTCTCCGTAGAAGGCAATATCATCGATGTAGAATTCGGCGACCCTTTCCGGATTGGAAAAGTTTGCTGCATTGAACAATCCCGGTGCTACCTCCAGATTGGTGCCGCCGATGGAGAAGGTGGTATTTTCCATAGACAGCCAATCCAGCATCAGCGTTCCGTTCATGTTACCGTACCAGCCACCGGAAGTTCTTTCTTTCAAGCCGTGTGCATAAAGCTCGCCTTTATACCCGAATCCGCTGTTGAAGCTCTTTCCAATCGCGAAATTGTTTTCTCCCGGCCATGCTACCGAACCTCCATTACTTTCAACAAAGTAAGTTTCCATATCATTTCCGGTAAACGACGCTCCGTCAATATAATACTGCACGGAATCATTCTGTATCTCTACAGTGATCATATGCCAGTTGGCTGTTTCTTCATCGTCTGTATAGGCTTCCATCATAAAGTCACTGATACCATCCTGTGTGCCGGTCCAGTATACATTGTTTCGGCCATTGTAAGCTCTGAAATCAGGAGTTTCATTTCCTTCCACGTCTTTCGGATTTCTGTTGGGATTGAGCTGCTTGTTCTCGCCCTTGCCATTCTGATTCGTGTCATCATTCGTATCTTCAATAAATACAAAGCCGCCGTCCAGGGCTGTCTGCATAAAACCGCTCGTTATACCGCAGCGAAGCTGGCTCTCAGGGTTCTCCTTGTAATCCGGAACCGCCCATTTTTCATATTGTCTCTGGGTACCAAACTCTGTCAGCGACACATCGTCGCCGCCAGCCTCAGGATGTGCCTTAATGGTTCCGCTGCCTGTCACATATACTGTTTCCTTCGGAAAATCAGGCCGCCACGGCGCCCAAGTACCGATTTCACCATTTAATACAGTATATTTATTGCCCTCTGCATCCACATAGGTGGCAGGCTCCGGCATCTGGAAGTCTGCGTCAATTTCTTTTCCGGCGTTTTCATCTTCCACTGCCTTTGGCGCCCATTTTGTCGCGACGATATACTTTACATAATCGTCTTTGTCATACTGCAGTCTGTCCTCGTTCCGGAAGTTCAGCACTACGCCGTTGTCGTCCTCACCAGTTACTTTAATCCAGTAATTGATGGTGACTCCTTTGTACCACATGGGATGTCCGGTCTCATCCAGAATCGGATCCTCACCGTTTTTGGTCTTTTCCTCGTTTAATGTCTGCAGATCTTCGTTCTTCTGAAGAATATCAAACTCCTTGAAATCCTGTCCGACAAGAGGATTATTAAAGCTGGCCTCACTGTCCTCAAATGCGCCCTCTTTTTCCGTACTTGCGCTTACATGCAGTACCGTACCCATCTTATCATCCTTGACGGTTTCTGTTCCGGCCACATTTTTGTATCCGTTTCTGTTCAGATTGCTGTCCTGCATGGTGATCAATGCCAGCGGCTCCGGCAGGTCTTCCGATGCATCTCCGTCTGCCGCAAGAGAAATTGCGGAAGGAACCGCCAGCGTCAGAACCAGTGCCGCAGCAAGAACCTTTTTGGAAATTTTTTTCATGTTCTTTTCTCCTTTTTTTGTTTTTTTGTCAAAAAAACCGTAAACTCGCACTTTTTAAAGTTATCTGTATTTTAGCAAATAATCGTTTTTCTGTAAACATAAAATTGCCGGATTTTTCTGTCAAAATCCGGCAATTATCTCTTTTTTATTAATGTTTTACAAGCCTGTTTGTGAATTTTTTTATCGATTCTGCCAAAAAAGCACCGATTCAAATCCGGTATTTTTGGCTGTACTGCGCATAATAGCGGCTGAACCGGCTGTCTTCCTTCTTTTTGAGCTCATGCAGATATTCGTGGCTGTTGAGTTCGTTGGTTTCCAGTTCAATCATGGCCACCGCGATATTGGAGCAGTGATCCGCGATCCGCTCATAGTTGGTGATCAGATCATTGAATACAAAGCCGTGAAGCAGCGTACATTCGCCCGACTGGATCCGGTGCACGTGGTTCATCTTCATCTCGTCGCACAGCACGTCGATCCATTCTTCCAACGGCTCTGTTTTGGAAGCCAGTTCCAGATCCTTTGTGGTAAAGGCCTGCACCGTATTGTCCACGATCTCCGAAATGGCATTGCGGATGATATCCAGTTCTCTGCCGGCGTCTTCCGAAAAGACGATCTTCTTTTCATGAATTTCCTGGGCCGCGTCCGCAATATTGACTGCGTGGTCGCCGATCCGCTCAAAATCACTCAAAGTATGCAAAAACTGGGAAATATCTTTGTTCTGTTTCCGGTTCAGTTCCCGGGCGGTCAGTTTGACCAGATAGGTCCCCAGCCGGTCTTCGTAACGGTCGATGACTTCCTCTTTTTCCTGCACCTTTTCATACTCGGCTTCCTCGTAGGCATCCAGGATCTGCAAAGCCCGGGACAGGTTTTTCTCCGCTTTTTCCGCCATGGCGTTCATGGCGTTTCTGCTCTGCTCAATGGCAATGGCCGGATAGGCGATAAAGCGTTCTTCCAGCCGGTCGATATCCGCCATTTCTTCCAGATCTTCGGCGCTCTCCCTAAACAGGGCGTTGACGATTTTTTCCATCTGCCCGATAAAAGGCGCCAGAATCAGCAGGACCAGCAGACGATATACCGTATTTAACAGCGCGATGCCGAACGTATCCAGCGTCATGTCCATGAATGAAAAATGGACAGCGGCGTGCACCGCGTAAAAGACAATACCCAGAATACAGGCGCCCATCAGGTTAATCAGCAGGTATACAAAGGCGGAACGCTTGCCGTTGACATTGGCGCCCAGGGCGGAGAACAGCACCGGGAGCGCAGCGCCGATGGCAATACCCATGATGATTGGAAAGGCCATGGAAAAATCAATGGCACCGGTCATGGCCAGCGCCTGCAGAATACCGACAGCCGCAGATGCGCTCTGCAGAATACTTGTAAAAATCAGGCCCGCCAGAATACCGATCAGCGGATTGGAAAAACGGGTCAGAATGCTGATAAACTGTTCGCTTTCCCGCAAAGGCGCCACGGCGCCGCTCATCAGCGACATACCGGTCATCAGCACCGCAAAACCCATCAGAATATTGCCGACTTTGCGTTTGGTCTCTTTTTTGCAGAACATCCGCAGAAAGATACCGATCACGGCGATAACCCCCGTCAGGCTGGCCGTGGAAAACAGCTCCGCCACACCGGATCCGCCTTCGATCATGGAAAGACAGATGATCCAGCCCGTGATACTGGTCCCCAGCACCGCCCCCAGAATAATACTGATGGCCTGCCGGACCTTCATCATACCGGAGTTTACAAAGCCCACTACCATCACAGACGTGGCTGAGGAAGACTGAATGGCGGCGGTCACGCCGGCGCCCAGAAGGATTCCCTTCAGGGGCGTGCTGGAAAGACGATAGAGAATCAGCTCCATCCTGTTGCCTGCAACCTTCTTCAGTCCTTCTCCCATAAAAGACATACCAAACAAAAACAATGCAATGCCGCCCAGCAATGAAAGAATATTTGATATACTCATTGATTTCCTCCAATGTACATCATCCGCCGACTGTGTCAGAAATATACCTCATAAAATGTGCGGATCTTTTTCAGTGTACTCAATCCATACAGGATAGTCAAGCCTCTTTTTCAGGCGGAACGGTCTGCAACGGAATTGGCCAGCATCAGCTTCAGCCGGTTTTCAAGATTGACCTGCGTTACACCGGGATCATAATCGATGGCCACAATATTCATGTCGGGATACCGGTCCTTCAGCGGCTTCATCATGCCCTTTCCGCAGATATGATTGGGCAGACAGCCAAAAGGCTGGGTACAGACAATGTTTTTCACGCCCAGATGATACAGCTCCAGCATTTCCGCCGGCAGCAGCCAGCCTTCGCCCATCTTGCAGTGCAGGTCGATGATTTCCCGCGCGTTTGCCACCGTATTTTCAAAGGGTGCGAAAGGCCGGAACCGGTCGGTTTCCTCGATAATGGAAATCATCAGCCGTTTCACCCGGCAGAGAATTTTGTACAGCAGGTTCATCACCGGCCGTTTCACCCGGCCGGAACCGTAGCGGTTGATTTCAATGACGTTGTTCAGCGTACAGTACAGGAAAAAGTCCAGCAGCCCCGCCAGCGTCACCTCTGCGCCTTCATTCACCAGAAATTCTGCCAGGCGGTTATTGCCCAGGGGCGAAAACTTCACGTAAATCTCGCCTACAATGCCCACCTGAATACAGTCCCGGGGCTGTACTTCGATCTTTGCGAAAGCGTCCCGGATATAGCGCATATTATCTTTCAGCTTCCGGATGGATACGCCGTCTTCATCCAGTTTCCGGATCAGGATATCCGACAGTTCGTCCGCCAGACGGGCGGCGCTTCCTTTTTCGATTTCATAAGGATCCACCTGATTTTTCAGATGCAGAATCAGATCCCCGTATAAAATAGCATAAACGATCTTCTGCATGGCGCCAAGCGGCAGCTTGAAACCCGGATGCTTCTCCAGCCCCAGCAGGCTGAAGGAAATCACCGGCACATAGCCGTAGCCCGCCCGTTCCAGAGCCTTGCGCAGCAGGGAAATGTAGTTGGAAGCCCTGCAGCCGCCGCCGGTCTGAAAATAAATCAGCGCCACTTTATGGGGATCGTATTTGCCGCTTTCAATGGCATCGATGAACTGCCCGATCACCAGAATCGCCGGATAACAGGCATCGTTATGTACGTATTTCAGTCCCGTTTCCCGGATATGGGGCCCGCTGGTTTCCAGCAGATCCGCATGATAGCCATATTCCTGCAGCACCTTCATCAGCAGCCGGAAATGGATCGGCAGCATGTTGGGGGTGAGAATCGTATGGGTCTTTTTCATTTCCTTCGTAAACGGAATGTAATAATCACTCATGTTTTTCCTCCAGCGCGCCGATCAGACTCCGCAGACGGATCCGGACCGCGCCCATGTTGGTGATCTCGTCGATCTTGATCTGGGTATAAATCTTTCCGTTTTCTTCCAGAATCCGGCGGGTTTCATCGGTGGTAATGGCGTCCACGCCGCAGCCGAAGGACACCAGCTGTACCAGTTCCACTTTTCTTTGGGATGCGGCAAAGGCCGCCGCCCGGTAAAGTCTGGCGTGGTAGGTCCACTGATTCAGCACATGCACCTGAGGCGACTGGGCCAAATGGCAGACGCTGTCTTCACTTACCACCACAAAACCCAACGAAGCCGCCAGCGTATCGATGCCGTGGCCGATTTCCGGATCCACATGGTAGGGACGGCCTGCCAGAATCAGCACCCGCCGGTCGTGGGCCTGGGCCCAGGCCAGGGCCGCTTCGCCCTGTGCCTTCACTGCAGCGGTATAGGCGTCATAGGCCGCAAAGCCCGCCTTCACCGCAGCCCTGACTTCCGTCTTTTTTACCGCCGGAAAATGGGGCTGCAGACAGGCATATAACTGATCCGCAAGTGCTTTGCGGTTATTGATATCAAGATAAGGATACAGGAACCGGTAATTTTTCAGTTCCTCCACATTGCCGTGGAGCAGCTCTGAATAGTACGCCACCACCGGACAGTTGTAATGATTTCTCGATGCTTTCTCATCGATATTATAAGTCATGCAGGGGGCAAAGATGGCGTCCACGCCCTCTTCCATCAGCTTCATGATATGGCCGTGCATGATTTTCGCCGGATAACAGGCGGTATCTGAAGGAATCGTAAACTGTCCCTTCTCATAGATTCTCCGGGAAGACATGCCTGAAGTAACCACCTCGAAGCCCAGCGCAGTAAACAGCGCGTGCCAGAGGGGATAAAACTCAAACATGCCCAGCGCCATAGGCAGACCGATACGGCCGCGGCGGTTTTCCCCGGCAGCCAGGGATTTGAAATAATCCCGCTTCCATTGATGCAGATTGGGTGCGTCTTCCTGGGCTTTTTTCTGTCCCAGCGCCTTTTCACAGCGGTTTCCCGCGATAAACCGTTTTCCGTTGGAGAACTGATTCACCGTCAGGCGGCAGTGGTTCTCACAGCCCTGACAGGTCACCGGTTTCGCATGATAGGTAAAGTGTTCCAGTTCCTCTCTGGGCATCAGACTGCTGTGTTTTACGTCCATGGCGTACAGCGCCGCGCCGAAGGCCCCCATCAGTCCCGCGATATCCGGTCTGACCACTTCTTTTCCCAGTTCCATTTCAAAGGCCCGCAGCACCGCGTCATTATGAAAGGTGCCGCCCTGTACGATCACGCAGTCCCCAAGCGCATCCGGATCGGAAACCCGGATCACTTTGTACAGCGCGTTTTTGACCACGCTGACGGAAAGTCCTGCCGAAATATCCTCTACTTTTGCGCCTTCCTTCTGCGCCTGCTTGACGGAGGAGTTCATAAACACCGTACAGCGGCTGCCCAGATCGGAGGGCGCTTCCGCAAAGAGGCCTTTTTTCGCAAATTCCTCCACGCTTAACCCCATGGCATTGGCAAAGGTGGCCAGGAAGGAGCCGCAGCCGGAAGAACAGGCTTCGTTCAGCATAATGGAATCGATGGCATGATTTTTTATGGAAAAGCACTTGATGTCCTGCCCGCCGATGTCCAGAATAAAATCCACTTCGGGTTTAAAATAAGAGGCCGCCTTGTAGTGCGCCATGGTCTCCACCACGCCCTGATCCACGGAAAACGCGTTCCGGATCAGTTCCTCGCCGTAGCCGGTCACCGCGCTGCCCGCTACCTGCGTGTTCTCTCCCAGCTGTGCATACAAAAGTCCCAGCTGTTCTTTGATAATGGCCACCGGATCTCCCTGATTGGCCGCGTAATAAGAATATAAGATCTGTTTGTCTTCTCCCAGCAGCACCAGCTTCGTGGTGGTACTGCCGCAGTCGATACCCAGATACACCTTGCCGCGATAGGTTTTCAGGTCTCCCCGGGGCGCGGCAAAACGGCTATGGCGTTCCGTAAAGGCCGCGTACTCCGCTTCCGATGCAAACAGCGGCTTCAGCGGCGTGGAAAACTGATGCACCGAGGCGTGCCGTACCTTTTCCGTCAGCTGCGCCGCCGTAAAGGCGCCCCCGGCGGTTTCCGCGTACTGCGACGCCCCCAGCGCCACCGCGTACTGGGCAAAATCCGGAAAGACCGCGTGGGTATCGTCCAGTTTCAGGGTTTCCTGAAAGGCCTTCTGCAGTCCTTTGTTATAATATAACGGCCCGCCCAAAAATACGACGGTGCCTTCGATTTTACGTCCCTGGGCCAGTCCCGCAATGGTCTGGTTGACCACCGCCTGATAAATACTGGCGGCAATATCTTCTTTTCTGGCGCCCTGATTGATCAGCGGCTGTATATCCGTCTTTGCGAAAACGCCGCAGCGGGAAGCAATCGGATATTTTTTCGTACTGGAAAGGCTGAGCACGTCCATTTCATCCACGGAAATATTCAAAAGCACCGCCATCTGATCCAGAAACGCGCCCGTACCCCCGGCACAGGTACCGTTCATCCGCTCATCGATGCCGCCTCTTAAGAAAATAATCTTCGCGTCTTCGCCGCCCAGCTCCACCACGCAGTCCGTTTCCGGAATCTCTTTCTTTACAAACTGCGCCGTCGCAAAAACTTCCTGTACGAAGGGCACGCCCACGGCTTCCGCGATGCCCAGACCCGCAGAGCCGGAAATCGCCACCTGCATTTCTTCGCTGCCGGCCAGACTTTTTACTTTATTCAGCTGTTCCAGCACCTTTTCCCGCACATGGGAAAAATGCCGTTCATAGCACTGATACAGAATCTCCCGGTCTCTCCGCAAAAGAAACTTTACGGTGGTAGATCCGATATCGATGCCCAACGCCAAAGGTTTTTCCAAATCCGGCGCCTCCATTTCACTGTAAATAAAACCGGCACTATTATCGCACAGTTTCTACAAAAAAATCAAGAATGTATTCCGTTTCTGCAAAATTTACCATGGACACGGTCTTCAGACAATGGTACCGCCGCCCACCACCATATCCCCATCGTACAACACCACCGACTGTCCCCTGGTCACCGCCCGCTGGGGCGTGTCAAAGGTCACCCGAATGCGGTGGTCGTCCGTCTGCACCACAGTGGCAGGCTGGGCTTTCTGCCGGTAACGCACCTTGGCCATGACCCGCAGGGGCGCATCAATCCTTTCGCAGGCAATGAGATTAATATCCTCCGCATAGAGTTGGTCGGTGTAAAGTCCCTCTTCCGGACTTAATGTCACCGTATTTGCCGACGGATCTACCGCGCAGACATACATGGGCTGCGGAAAAGAAAGCCCCAGTCCTTTGCGCTGCCCCAGCGTATAGCGGATGATGCCCTTATGTTCTCCCAGAATCCTGCCGTCTTTGTCCAAAAAGGGCCCCTTCGGGTAGGTCTTTCCGGTGTATTTTTCGATAAAATCCGCGTAGCTGCCTTCCTGCACAAAACAGATGTCCTGGCTCTCCTGCTTTTTCGCGTTGATCAGCTGATGCCGCTTTGCGTAGTCCCGCACCTGGACTTTCGTCATGCTCCCTAAAGGAAACAGGGTATGGGCCAGCTGTTCCTGGGTCAGCGTATACAGCACATAGCTTTGATCCTTGTCCGGATCCAGCGCTTTTTTCAACAGCCAGCGGCCGCTTGTTTCGTTATATTCTATGCGGGCATAATGCCCCGTGGCCACAAAGGGGTACTCCAGCTCCTTTGCCCGGCTGAAAAGTTTGTCGAATTTCAGATAGCGGTTGCAGTCAATGCAGGGGTTGGGCGTCCGCCCGTTTTCATAGGCCTCCACAAAACGGTCGATGACGCAGCTTTGAAAACGTTCCGCAAAATTGACCACATAATAGGGCATGTCCAGCTGCTGCGCCACGCTCCGCGCGTCTTCCGTATCTTCCAATGAACAGCAGGAATGTTCCCTGCTCAAATGGATTTCTTCATTATAAAAAAGCTTCATCGTCATTCCGATGCAGTCGTTGCCCTGCGCTTTCAGCAGACAGGCCGCCACACTGGAATCCACGCCTCCGCTCATTGCCACCACAATTTTTTTCATGACAATATCCGTCCTCTTTCTTTGCCAAGAGTATAGGAGTTTTCTTTTTTCCTGTCAAGCCGTGTCAGGACAGGGGACAATCCCGATCCGCCGTATCTGTCCCCGAAAATGATTTAAGCCGCAGCTTAAGCTGCGGCTTAAATCATATAATCGTTTCCGACCCGTTCTTTCTGTTGGTCTAAAATATCCTGCAGGGTAATGGAATCCAGATATTCGTTGATGACCCGCTGCAGTCCCTGCCATACCGGCAGTGTTGGACAATCCCCACTTCGCTCACATTCTACTGGAAGTTCCGTGTCCACGCACGCCACCGGAGCCATGCTTCCCTCGGTAGATCGCAGTATCTCTCCCACCGTGTATTGTTCCGGCAATTTTGCCAGTTTGTAACCGCCCTGAAAACCCCGGTTGGTTTTCAGCAGCTTTGCTTTGTTTAATACCGGCACAATCTGTTCCAGATACTTCTTGGAAATGTCCTGTCGCCCGGCAATATCTTTTAAGGCAATGAATCCGTCGCTGTTATGCTCTGCCAGATCTACCATCATCCGCAGCGCATATCTTCCTTTGGTAGAAATTCTCATTGCTTCACCTTCCCGTTTTCCTCGTAGATACCGATTTTACGGAAACGATTGTAGCGCTCGTCCAGCAAATGGGAAACCGAAAGTTTCTTCAGGCTCTGCAGATCCTGCAGCAGCCGCGTTTTCATATTCTCGCACATCTGCGGAAAATCTTCGAAATTTTCCGGAATAATGTCCTCCGCTACACCGAAATCCACCATATCCTGCGCGGTAATGTGGAGACATTCCGCCGCGTCATGTACCCGCGACGCATCCTTCCAGATGATGCTTGCGCAGCCGTCCGGCGTAATCACCGAATAAACCGCGTTTTCCAGCATATATACCCGGTCCGCCACAGCCAGCGCCAGCGCGCCGCCGGAGCCGCCTTCGCCGATCACAACGGAAATCACCGGCGTTTTCAATCCGATCATTTCCACCAGATTTTCGGCAATGGCCTGTCCCTGTCCCCGTTCTTCGCCTTCCGCACCGGGATAGGCGCCCAAAGTATCCACCAGACAGATCACCGGCCGTTTGAATTTTTCCGCCTGCTTCATCAGACGCAGCGCCTTCCGGTATCCTTCGGGCATGGGACAGCCGAAATGTTTCTGCATACATTCCGCCATATCTCTGCCTTTGTCAATGGCAATATAGGTTACCACCTGATCGCCCAGATAACCGATGCCGCCTACAATCGCCGGATCGTCCGCGTAACGGCGGTCGCCGCACAACGCAACACGGTCGGTAAACAGACCTTCTACAAAATCGCTTCCCTTGGGACGGTCCAAAGCCCGAACCATTTTTAATTTCTCATATGCGGTCATACGGTCTCCTTTCCGTGCTGCTTCAGAATCAGGGTAATGGTTTCTTTCTGTTTTTCCCGGGGCAGCACCATGTCCACAAAGCCATGGGTCAGCAGAAATTCCGAAGTCTGGAAATCCTGCGGCAGCTCCGCGCCCGTGGTCTGTTCGATGACGCGTCTGCCGGCAAAGCCCACCAGCGTCTTCGGCTCCGCCAGGGTAATATCCCCTTCCATGGCAATGGATGCCGTAATCCCGCCGGTGGTAGGATCGGTCAGAAGTACCAGATACAACAGACCGGCGTCGCTGTGTCTGCGCACCGCGCCGCTGCATTTTGCCATCTGCATCAGGGACACAATCCCCTCCTGCATTCTTGCGCCGCCGGAACAGGTAATGCCCAGCACCGGCAAACGCATTTTCAGCGCGTATTCAAAGAGTCTTGTGATCTTTTCGCCCACGGCCGAACCCATACTGGCCATGACAAAACGGGAATCCATGGCAAAGACCGCGCACTCTGCGCCACCCATGCGCATCACACCGGTAACCACCGCCGAGGCTTCGCCGGTACTTTCCCGCGCCTTGTCCAGCTTCTCCTGATATCCTGGGAACTGCAGAAAATCTTTGGACGTCAGTTCGGCGTCAAATTCGGAAAAACTGTCTGCATCCGCCAGCATCCGGATACGGTCTCTGGCCGGAATCCGGATATACGCGCCGCAGTCGGGACAGATATAATTGCTGTTTAACAGTGACAAATGGCTGCTGGCCTGTTTGCAGGCCGGACAGACAACGTCAAAATCCTTTTCCGGAAACGGCTGCCGTTTCAGCAGACGATTAAAAAAACGCTTAAACATTGGATTGCTCCTCTTCCGGGAAAACCGCAAACGAGAAGGATGCGCTGACACACAGCGCGTCTTCCACATATCCTTTTCCCTTCGCCCAGTAAAACGGGCCCTTTGATTTTTCAATTTCACAGACCGTGGTAAAGGTTTCCCCCGGGCGGACGGAACGTTTGAACCGCACCTTGTCCAGTCCCGTAAACAGGGTCTTTACCGGACCCGTGATGGAATCCGCCAGCAAAACGCTGGCAGACTGGGCCATGATTTCACACAAAATCACACCCGGCACAATTTTATCATTGGGGAAATGCCCCTGCAGGAAAAATTCATCGCCGCGAATATAGCGTTTTCCGCGGGCACTTCCGTCAATCACTTCCGCCTCATCCAACAGCAGCATCTGATCTCTGTGGGGCAGAATGGTCTTCAGTTCTTCTCTGTTCATGACTGCACCTTCCGAAACGCCAGACAGGTGTTGTGTCCGCCAAAGCCCAGGGAGGTGGAAATCGCCGTATCAATCTGCGTCTGCACTGCAGTATTGGGCGTATAATTCAGATCCAGCTCCGGATCGGGTTCATCCAGATGTATGGTGGGCGGCACGGTATTTTCCTGCAGCGCAAAAATGCACGCCAGCGCTTCCGCCGCGCCTGCTGCCCCCAGCATATGTCCCGTCATGGACTTGGTAGAGCTGACCATCAGCCTGTCCGCATGGGGGCCGAAGGCGGCGCGGATGGCGGCG
>CANRJG010000022.1 GCA_947630875.1 uncultured Lachnospiraceae bacterium | reverse complement strand
TTAGATTTTGACATAAAGAATCCCCCTTAGGTAGATTTTGGTATTTACCTTGTCTACCTAAGGGGGATCATATCAATGACCGATAAGATAAAATGGCTCTTTTTTATAGAAGAATTGATGTATAAAGCTGGAGTAAAATGAACAGGCAAAAGACCACGTCAACGAATGGTTCTCCGTTAACGTGGTCTTTCTCTTTTATCCCGCTAGAAGATCATCAGTTTGAATTTATTTGTTTCTGTAAATCCCTAAGTTCAACCCGCCAAGGTAAGGGGTCCTTTGCTGTCTATCAGAATCAATAATGTTTCGCAATTTCCCGCGCCACGAAAACGCCGCTGGCGGAAGCATGGGAGAGGGAATGGGTCACGCCGCTGCCGTCGCCGATGACGTAAAGTCCTTTGTGGGGCGTGCAGAGGGTTTCGTCCAGCTGCACTTCCATATTGTAAAATTTGACTTCCACGCCGTAAAGCAGGGTGTCCTCGTTGGCCGTGCCGGGGGCGATGCGGTCCAGTGCGTAAATCATTTCGATGATACCATCTAAGATCCGCTTCGGCATGACGAGGCTCAGATCTCCCGGCGTCGCGGAAAGGGTGGGGGTCACAAAACATTTTTCCATCCGGGAATGGGTGCTGCGCTGTCCTTTGATCAGGTCGCCGAAACGCTGTACGATCACGCCGCCGCCCAGCATATTGGAGAGGTGGGCGATGCTTTCCGCGTAACCGGTGCTGTCCTTGAAAGGCTCGGAAAAATGTTTCGCCACCAGCAGCGCAAAGTTGGTATTTTCCGTATGTTTCGCCGGATCTTCATAGCTGTGGCCGTTGACGGTAATGATGCCGTTGGTATTTTCCGTGACCACGGCCCCTCTGGGATTCATACAGAAGGTGCGCACCAGATCGGCGTATTTCTCCGTCCGGTACATGATCTTGCTTTCATAAAGCTCATCGGTCAGATGAGAAAAGACTTCCGCGGGCAGTTCCACCCGGACGCCGATATCCACCCGGTTGGACTGGGTGGGAATGTCCAGATGTTTGCAGATGCTTTCCATCCATTTGCTGCCGGAGCGGCCTACGGAAATGATACATTCTTTGCAGGTAAAGGTCTGTCCGTCGGCGGTAATGCGGTAGCCTTCCTCCAGGCAGTCCACGGTTTCCACCGGCGCGTTAAAGAAGAAATCCACCTGCTCTTTCAGCAGCGCGAACAGATTCTGCAGCACCACGTAGTTTTTGTCCGTGCCCAGATGCCGGACGCTGGCGTCTAACAGATGCAGTTTGTTTTGCAGGCAGAGCCGCTTGATTTCGGAGTTGGCAGTGGAGTAGAGTTTGGAGCCTTCCCCGCCGTAAGCGAGATTGAGCTGATCCACATAGCGCATCAGCTCCAGAGCAGTCTGCCGGCCGATGTACTGGTACAGAGTGCCGCCGAATTCATTGGTGATATTATATTTTCCGTCGGAAAAAGCGCCTGCGCCGCCGAAACCGTTCATGATGGCGCAGGTCTTGCAGTGAATGCAGGATTTGACAGTTTTGCCGTCAATGGGACATTTGCGTTTTTCCAGCGGATTGCCCGCTTCAAAGACGGCGATGCGTATATGTTTATTTTGTTTTAACAGCTCATAGGCAGAAAAAATGCCGCCGGGACCGGCGCCGATAATAATCACGTCATAAGAATTGTTCACGAAAAGACCTCCTGATTTGAAGAAATAACAACCGTTTATACTCTATCGCTTTAAAGTAAAAAAGTCAAGCCGCGGTTGTCTGTCTGTTGCGTTTGTGCTATAATGAACAAAAATCAGTATATTTTAATGGAGGCAGAAAACATGCAGAAAGATATGTTTTCCCTGGAAGGCAAAACTGCCTGGATCACAGGCGCTTCCTACGGGATCGGATTTGCAATCGCGAAGGCCTTTGCACGGGCCGGCGCGAAGATCATTTTCAACGATATCAATCAGGAACTGGTGGACAAGGGCCTGGCTTCTTATGCTGCGGAGGGCATTCCCGTAAAGGGATACGTCTGCGATGTGACGGATGAGGCGCAGGTGCAGGCGCTGACCGAAAAACTGGAAAAAGAAGAAGGCGGCGTGGACATTCTGGTGAACAACGCGGGCATCATCCGCCGGATTCCCATGTGTGAAATGGACGCGGCGGAATTCCGGAAGGTAGTGGACGTGGACTTAAACGCCCCCTTTATTGTTTCAAAAGCGGTGATTCCCGGGATGATCAAAAAAGGGCACGGCAAGATTATCAACATCTGCTCCATGATGAGCGAACTGGGCAGAGAGACCGTGTCCGCCTATGCGGCGGCCAAGGGCGGTCTGAAGATGCTGACCCGGAATATTGCTTCCGAATACGGTGAATACAATATTCAGTGCAACGGCATCGGCCCCGGCTATATCGCCACGCCCCAGACGGCGCCTTTGCGGGAGCGTCAGCCCGACGGCTCCAGACATCCCTTTGATTCCTTTATCATTGCCAAGACGCCGGCGGCCAGATGGGGCACCACCGAAGATCTGGAAGGCCCTGCGGTATTTTTAGCGTCCGACGCGTCGAATTTTGTCAACGGCCACATCCTTTACGTGGACGGCGGCATCCTGGCTTATATCGGCAAGCAGCCGTAACCTACGGAGCAGGAGGACGACCATGGACATTTCCAGCGAAGGCAGAATGTATCATTTGAACTGCGGAAAAGAAGACATCGGCAGATATGTGATTCTTCCGGGGGATCCCGGCAGATGCGAAGCCATTGCCGCCTGTTTTGACAACCCGTATCACGTGGGCTGCAACCGGGAATTTAATATTTACAGCGGCAGTCTGATGGGAGAGAAGGTCAGCGTCTGTTCTACCGGTATCGGCGGGCCTTCGGCGGCCATTGCCGTGGAGGAACTGGTGTCGCTGGGGGCGGACACGCTGATTCGCGTGGGCACCTGCGGCGGCATTGCCTTGCAGGTAGAGAGCGGAGACGCATGCATCGCCATGAGCGCCGTGCGCATGGGCGGTACGGCAGATGAATACGCCCCGGCGGAATATCCGGCTACCGCAGACTATCAGGTACTGTGCGCCCTGACGGCAGCGGCAGAGCAGCTGGGGGTGCGCTATCATGTGGGCGTGGTCCAGAGCAAGGATTCCTTTTACGGGCAGCATTCTCCGGCGTCCATGCCGGTTTCGGATATGCTGCTGCAAAAATGGGAGGCATTCAAACAGCTGGGGGTACTTGCCAGTGAAATGGAAACGGATACGGTATTTACGGTGGCCGCGGCCCGGGGTGTGCGGGCAGGGGCCGTGTACCATGTAATATGGAATCAGGAAAGGGCAAACCAAGGACTTCCCATGCAGCGAAATGACAGCAATGCGGATTCGATTTCGATTGCGGTGGAAGCCATGAAGCGATTGATTGCGCATGACAGAGAACATGAAATACAAAATTGATCTTCATACACATACCAGCGCCAGCGGCCATGCCTACTGCAGTCTGAAGGAAATGGCGAAGACCGCGGCGGAAAAAGGCATGGAGTGGCTGGGATTTGCCGAGCACGCACCGGCCATGCCCGGGTCCTGCCATCCGCTGTATTTTATCAATTATCATGTGATTCCGGACCATTTGTACGGGATCCGTATTTTAAAAGGGGCGGAGCTGAATGTGCTGGATTTTCAGGGCAGCATCGATCTGGAACAGCGGGGACTGCTGCAGCTGGATTTTGCCATTGCCAGCCTGCACACCAGGTGCATCAAAAGCGGCACCCGGACGGAAAATACGGATGCGCTGCTGCACGCCATGGAAAATCCCTTTGTCAACATCATCGGACATCCGGACGACGACAGATATCCGCTGGATTATGAGCGGCTGGTGAAGGGGGCTATTGCCAACGGCGTTCTGCTGGAGCTGAATGCTTCTTCCCTGGATCCGGAAAACGCCCGGAAAAACGGGCCGGAAAATGACCGTCTGCTTTTGAAAACCTGTGAGAAATACGGTGCGCCGATTCTGCTGGGCAGCGACGCACATTTTGATGATATGATCGGAAATTTCGGCACGGCCTGCAGCCTGCTGGAGGAACTGGAATTTCCGGAAGCGCTGGTGATGAACGGCCAGCCGGAAAAACTGAAAACCTATTTGAATCGATGGAGGAATAAAACAGCATGAGGAAAAGAATGAAAAAGACCGGCATTTTGACTGCCGTTCTGCTGGGCTTATGCGCCCTGTGGCTGACAGGCTGCGGCGCGAAGGAGAGCGGTCAGAAGGAAGATAACAAAACCTCGGTGGAAGATGCGGGTCTGGATGCGGATACCACGTATTACGCGGACATTACGATCCGGGATTACGGAACGGTGACCGTCAGGCTGGATCAGAATGCCGCGCCTCTGACGGTGGCAAATTTTGTAAGCCTTGCCAAAGACGGATTTTATGACGGTCTGACTTTCCACAGGATTATGGACGGCTTTATGATGCAGGGCGGGGATCCCGACGGCAACGGCACCGGCGGTTCCGACAAGACCATCAAGGGTGAGTTTGCAAGCAACGGCGTTGACAATGATTTAACGCATACCCGGGGCGCCATTTCCATGGCCAGATCCAACGATATGGACAGCGCCAGTTCCCAGTTTTTTATCGTGCAGGCAGACAGTACCTTCTTAGACGGGGATTACGCGGCCTTCGGTTATGTGACGGAAGGCATGGAGATCGTAGATCAGATTTGCAAAGACGCCGATCCTGTGGACAACAACGGCACGATTTCCGCCGAAGAACAGCCGGTGATGGAGTCCGTGGTGATCCGGGAAGAATAGGCCGGACAGAAAAAGAAAATTGTTTTCATCCGAAACAAAGCAGAAAAAGACGGCGCAGCCTTTGACAGGTCTGCGCCGTTTTGATTGTCATAAACTTATTCGGTTTCTTCTTCGGTGGCCGCGATTTTGGCCTCTTCTTCTGCCTCCAGCACTTTAAAGGCAACCTTGCCCACCAGTGTTTTCGGCAGTTCGCTGCGGAATTCATATTCATAGGGCAGCGCATATTTGGCAATGTTTTTCTTACAGTGCTCGATAACAGACTGCTTGACTTCCTCCGTCACCTTCACATTATCCTTCAGAACGATAAAGGCTTTGATTTTCTGTCCCTTGTAATCGTCTTTGACACCGATGACCGTGCTTAAAAGCACCGTCTCGTGGGCGTCGATGATATTTTCCAACTGAGAAGGATATACGTTGTAGCCGCTGGTGACAATCATACGTTTCAGCCGCTGTTTGAAATAAATGAAGCCGTCTTCATCCATGATGCCCAGATCGCCGGTGTGGAGCCAGACCAGTCCGTCCGCGTGCTCCTGCAGCGTCAGGGCGGTTTCCTTCGGGTTGTTCATATAGCCCATCATAACGGTAGGGCCGGAAATGACGATTTCACCCTCCGTGCCGTAAGGAACCTCGTCCCGGGTATGGGGCGCCACGATCTTGTAAATCATATCCGGCATGGGAATGCCGATGCTGCCCTCCCGGTATTCATAACGGGGCGTCAGGCAGCTGGCAGTGACGCATTCGGTCAGGCCGAAGCCTTCCCGCACCTGTTCGGTGGCGCCGTGTTCCTTCAGGAAAGCGTCCACCTTGTGTTTCAGCTCGATGCTTAAAGAGTCGCCGCCGGAGAATACGCCTTTCAGGCAGGACAGATCGATGCCCTTCATCTTGTCGCTGCGCAGCAGCGCTTCAAACAGCGTAGGCACGCCGGCAATGTAATTGGGCCGGTATTTTTTCAGAATGCCCGGATAGGTCTTGATGGAAAACTGAGGAATCAGGATACATTTCAGGGCGGAAATGAAAGCGGTATGTACGCAGACTCCCAGACCGAAACCATGGAAAATGGGCATCAGCGCCAGCATAATATCTCCCCGGGTCACCGTTTCGCTCATGGCGGCGGTCTGCATGCCCAGCGCGTTAAAGTTCAGGTTGGTCAGGACAATGCCCTTGGTGGTGCCGGTGGTGCCGCCGGAATAGAGGATGGCGGCGGGGTCATGGCCGCAGCGCTTCACCAGATATTTGCCCTGATAGCTCAGACCCTTTGCCATGAAGTTTTTCCAGAGCAGGATGGTGTCTGTCTCAGGCACTTTGGGGAGCTTTCTGCCGGAGGTCAGCCGGAAGCCGATGGATTTTACGGTTGGCAGTTCCTCCGCGATTTCCGCAATGATAATGTATTTCAATTTGATCCGGTCGCGGATATTGTCGATTTTATTATAAAACTGATTCAGCGTGAGAATGGCCACGCTTTCGGAAAAATTCAGATAGTATGCGATTTCGCCTTCGGAAGAAAGGGGATGGATCATGTTGGGAATGGCGCCCATACGGTTCAGGCCGTAGAACATGATGACAGCCTGCGGTGTATTGGGCATACAGATGGTTACATGGTCGCCGGGTTTGATACCGATGCTCACAAGGGCTTTCGCGCATTGATCGATGCGGTCAGCGAAGGTCTTGTAGCTGGTCTCCTTTCCGAAAAAGTCAAACGCGGTGTCGTTGGGGTACTTCTGCACTGTCCGAAATACCATATCGGAGATGGAGCAGTCCGGATAGTTCAGATGGGCCGGAACATGCTCATAGTATTTCAGCCAGGGCGTTTTTACTTCACTCATCTTTGGACGTCCTTTCAAAACAATATTTAGAATAATTTTAGCACCGGATGACATTTTTTGCAACTGCTTTCCCCAATCCGCTGACTCCCGCGTTTTTGCAGGGAGGTGCGGGTCAGAGGAAGGGCAGGCTGTTGCTGACGCAGAGGGCGCCGAAGCCCAGCTGGGAATTGGGATAGCTGCCGGGCAGAAACTGTCTGGCGCCGCTTTTTAAATAAGCTTTGATTTTTTCCCCGTACAGATAAGGGTCGTTCCCCCGGACAATGCCCCATTCCATCAGAAGGGCGGCGGCGCCGCTGACAAAAGGCGCGGCGATGGAAGTGCCGGAGACGTTGGTGTAAATATTCCCCGGTGCCGGCGCAGTGATATCCACCCCCGGCGCCACCAGATCCGGTTTTTGCAGCGCGGCGCTGCCCCGGCCCGAAAAAGAGGCGTAGCTGCCGGTGCGGCTGTCGTAGGCGCCTACGGTAATGGCTTTTTGCGCGGTGGAAGGAACGGTCAGGGTCAGGTCGGCATTGGGCTCGGCAAATGCGGTGGCTTCGCCGATAATGCTCTGGCCCGGCAGCCACATTTCCACGGTGCCTAAGATGATCCGCACGCCGGTGAGAATGAAGCGCCATTCCCCCGGGGCGATATAGCTGTCCTGGGGCAGAAATTCGATATACAGCTCCTGACTGCTGCTGAAAAAAGAAGGTTCCCCCACGTAAATCAGCAGCTGCGTCTGATCAAGGACCGTGCGGTGGGTATCGGGCAGCCGGGTGGGCACCACATAGCGCTGGCCGGAGGGACTGATGATCTGCACATCGATGGTATCTACGTAGTTTTTCCAGAACTGAATGCTCAGGGACGGTTCCAGACTGCCCACGGACACCCGTACCGTACTGCTTTGCCCCTCCGTTACGGTGACGGAGGAATGGGAGCGGGAGTCTCCTTCGTTGCCGGCGCCGATGACGATCACGCTTTTCCAGTAGTTGGCAATATCGTCCAGATACTGTTCCAGCAGAAAGGAATTGTCGTGGGGTCCGTAATTGTTGCCGAAACTTAAATTGACCACCACGGGAAGCCTTAGCTCCAGCCCTTTGCGGATGCAGTAATCCACGCCCTGCATCAGCTGGGTGGTGCGGGGAAAGGCTTCATTTGCCTGGGGCGACAGTTTGACGGCAATCAGGGAGGCTTCCGGCGCAACGCCGGCGTAACGGCCGTCCGAGTTGGCGCCGTTCCCGGCGGCGACGCCGGTGACTGCCGTACCATGTCCGGAAAAATCCGCGCCGGGCACCGGAAAGGGAAGTTCTGCCGGCGGCGTCTGCAGATATGCATTCAGCTGGGCGGCGGTATATTCGCTGCCGATGAAATATCCCTGAGGCGGATTTCCTGCAATGGACTGATCCCAGAGATACAACAGCCGCGTTGTCTTGTCCGGATACTGAAAATCCCGGTTGAAAATATCAATGCCGGAATCAATCACCGCCACCAGTACGCCCCTGCCGAAGAGTCCGCTGCTGTCACGCTGCAGGTCGCTGACACAGGCCGCCCGTCTGCCTGCCTCCAGCGCAAAGAACAGCGCTTTCGGTTTTTCCACGTATTCCACGTTTGCAAGGGCGGCCAGCAGAGGCAGGCGGCTGCCGGGCACAACCACGATGGCAAATTCATTCAGCAGCAGGGACCAGGAAACCGCGATTTCGGCAATGGGGGCAAAATCGCCGGAATATTTGATGATCAGCTCCCAGAGATCCTCTCCGGGCAGATACCCCACGTCCAGATCGATGGACTGGGCCCGTTCCGCTTCGGTGGCGTCCAGGCTTAAATTCAGCAGATTTTCAAATTTCTGGGAACGGCTCATGCATCCACCTCATCCGCCGCATGATAATAATTGACAAAGCCTGCGCAGATGGCTTCGGCCATCTGCTGCTGATAGGCCTGGGTGCGCAGTTTTTTTGTTTCCTCCGGATTGGAGAGAAAGCCGCATTCCACAATGACGGAAGGACATTTGGCGTTTTTGAGCATATAGTAGCTGCTGTTTGCCTTATGGATGCGCGTATTGCCCGGATCCGCCATCTGCCGGATACCGGACTGAATGGCCGCCGCCATGGCCTGCCCTGCTTCGGAACCCTGATAGTAAAAGACCTGGGCGCCGTGCACGTCAGGATCCGGGTAACTGTTCTGGTGAATGCTGATGGAAAAGGCAGCGTGAACGCTTTCGATCAGCGCGCAGCGGTTTTTCAGGTCGTCGCGCTGTTTGTTGGCGGCAGCATCGTCATAAAGCGGGGTATCGTCCGTCCGGGTCATGACCACTTTGAAGCCTTCATCTTCCAGACAGTCCCGCAGACGCAGGGCGATCTGCAGATTGATTTCCTTTTCTTCGGTACCGTCCGTCCCGATTTTTCCGGGATCCTTGCCGCCGTGTCCGGCGTCGACCACCACCACCGGGCAGGGGGCGGCCGTCTGATTTTCCGCATAGGAATACCCGATGGAAACCAGTCCGGTCAGCAGCAAAGTGGCCAGACCCAGCAGCCATTCCGTTTTTTTCGTGATTTTCATAGCTGGGACCTTTGATATCTGTATTCAAAGCTACTATATGTCGGGAGAATGGGTGCAAGAACCGGAAAAAACAGTTGCCTAATTATGTAATTTGTGTCAAAATCATACATAATGATAATGAAGGAATAAGGAGGACGTACAGACATGTTAAAAGGCATACCGCAGATTCTTTCACCGGAACTGTTAAAAGTATTATGCGAAATGGGACACAGCGACAGGCTGGTGATTTCAGACGGCAATTTCCCCGCGGAATCCATGGGCAAAAACGCCATTGTGATCCGCATGGACGGACACGGCGTACCGGAGATTCTGGATGCGATCCTGAAGGTGTTCCCGCTGGATACCTATGTGGAGCATCCCGTCAACCTGATGGAAGTCATGCCGGGAGATCCGGTGGAAACGCCCATCTGGGATGAATATAAAAAAATCGTAGCAAAATATGATGAGAGAGGCGCGAAAGCGATTTCCAATATCGAGCGTTTCCAGTTCTATGAAGAGGCAAAGCAGGTATATTGCATCATAGCCACCAGCGAAAAGGCGCTGTATGCAAATATCATGCTGCAGAAAGGTGTCATTGTCGATGCATAATGAAAAGCTGGTCTGGAAACCGGGCAATATGCTGTATCCCCTGCCTGCGGTACTGGTCAGCTGCACCGACGGAAAAGGCCATGACAACCTGATTACGGTGGCCTGGACGGGAACGGTCTGTTCCGATCCGCCGATGCTTTATATTTCGGTGCGCAAAGAGCGCTATTCCCATGCGCTGCTGATGCAGACCCGGGAATTTGCGGTCAATCTGACGACGAAAGCCCTTTGCTTCGCTACGGATTACTGCGGCGTAAAAAGCGGCAGAGACGTGGACAAATGGGCGCAGATGCAGCTGACGAAGCAGCCGGCGCAGATGATCAAAGCGCCGCTTTTGGCGGAAAGCCCCGTGAATATCGAATGCAGGGTAAAGGACGTGCTGCCTTTGGGCTCCCACGATATGTTTCTCGCGGACGTGGTGAGCGTTTCCGTGGACGAAGCCTATATGAAAGACGGCAAATTTGATCTTTCCAAAGCGCAGCCGCTGATTTATTCTCATGGAGAATATTTTGAAGCGGGGACAAAGCTTGGAAAATTCGGATACAGTGTAAAAAAGACGAAGGAGAATGGATAAAACATGGCGCAGGAAAAGAAAATGGTGGAAGCCATTACCTCCATGGAGGAGGATTTCGCCCAGTGGTATACGGATGTGGTAAAGAAAGCGGATATGATCGCCTATTCCAGTGTCAAGGGATGCATGATCATTAAACCCCTCGGATATGCCATCTGGGAAAATATACAGAATGAGGCCGACCGGATGTTCAAGGAAACGGGTGTGGAAAATGTGTACATGCCCATGTTCATTCCGGAAAGCCTTCTGCAGAAGGAGAAAGATCACGTGGAAGGCTTTGCGCCGGAGGCGGCATGGGTCACCCACGGCGGCAATGAAAAGCTGCAGGAGCGCCTTTGCGTGCGTCCCACCTCGGAAACGCTGTTCTGCGACTTTTATGCAAATGAAATCATGTCCTATCGGGATCTGCCGAAGCTCTACAATCAGTGGTGCTCCGTGGTCCGCTGGGAAAAGACCACCCGGCCATTCTTACGTTCCCGGGAATTTTTGTGGCAGGAGGGACATACGGCCCATGCCACCGCAGAGGAAGCCATTGCAAGAACGGAACTGATGCTGGACGTATACCGCCGGGTGGCGGAAGAAGTGCTGGCGATTCCGGTGATCTGCGGACAGAAGACGGAAAAGGAGAAATTTTCCGGCGCGGAGGCCACCTATACCATCGAGGCAATGATGCACGACGGTAAGGCGCTGCAGTCCGGTACCAGCCATTATTTCGGCGACGGTTTTGCAAAGGCCTTCGGCATACAGTTTACGGATAAAGACAATCAGTTGAAATATGTATATCAGACCTCCTGGGGCATCAGCACAAGGCTGATCGGCGGCCTGATTATGGTACACGGAGACAATTCCGGCCTGGTACTGCCGCCGCGGATCGCGCCGACCCAGATCATGATTGTACCGATCCAGCAGAAGAAGGCAGGCGTCCTGGAAGCGGTAGCAAAACTGCAGGAGGCCTTGTCGGCCTTCCGCGTCAAAGTGGACGATTCGGACAAGTCCCCCGGCTGGAAGTTTGCGGAGCAGGAGATGCGCGGTATTCCGCTCAGGATCGAAATCGGTCCCAGAGATATCGAAAACGGCGTCTGTGTCATCGTCCGAAGGGATACCGGCGAAAAGACGGAAGCAGCCATCGATACCATTGCCGAAACCGTAGGCGCGCTGCTGCCGAAGATGCAGCAGGATATGTACGACCGGGCAAAGGCTCATCTGGAGAGCCATATTTACGAGGCCACCGATTATGAGAGCTTTTGTGATATTATCAATAATAAACCGGGATTTGTGAAGGCCATGTGGTGCGGAGACAGCGCCTGTGAAGACAAGATCAAGGAAGATCTGACCGCCACCTCCCGGTGTATGCCCTTTGATCAGACGCCGCTGGCGGATACCTGTGTCTGCTGCGGCAGAAAGGCAAAGAAGCTGGTATACTGGGGAAAGGCGTATTAATCTTATGAAAATCACGATGCCAAAGCAGGTGGCAGCCATTATCGGACAGCTGAATCAGGCAGGGTTTGAAGCCTTTGCCGTGGGCGGCTGCGTGCGGGACAGCCTGCTTGGCCGTGCGCCCGGCGACTGGGATATTACCACAAATGCGCTGCCGGCGCAGGTAAAGCAGATTTTCCGAAGAACCGTGGACACGGGCATTGCCCACGGCACTGTCACGGTGCTGCTGCAGGGCATGGCCTGTGAAGTGACCACCTACCGGATTGACGGCGACTATGAAGATCACCGGCATCCGAAAGAGGTGCATTTTACCGGCCGTCTGGAAGAAGATCTGGGACGCAGGGATTTTACCATCAATGCCATGGCCTACAGCGACCGGACCGGGCTGGTGGACTGTTTCTCGGGCAGAGCGGATCTGGAAAAAAAGATCATCCGCTGTGTGGGGAATCCTGCCTGCCGCTTCGAGGAAGACGCCCTGCGGATTTTGCGGGCGTTTCGTTTCGCTTCCCAGCTGGAATTTGAGATAGAGCCGGAAACCCGGCGGGCAGCGGAGGCAATTTGCGGAAGTTTGCGCATGATCAGCATGGAACGGATCACGGCGGAGCTGATGAAGCTGCTGACGGGCAGGCGTCCCGAACTGCTGGCGGATCTGCACCGGATGGGCGTAACAGAGATTTTTTATCCGCAGCTTGGGGAAGTCAGTCCGTATCTGCTTCGTTCCCTTGCCGCGGCAGCGCCGGAAAAACAGGCGCGGCTTGCCGCATTATTTGCGGCAGAAACGGAAGAAACGGCAGCTGCGGTTTTGAAAACGCTGAAGCTGGATAATGAAACCATCCGGACCGTATCGGTAATGGTGCGCCACAGGGATGATCCCATTCCCCTGGAAAAGGCGCAGATACGAAAAATCCTGTTTTTATATGGTGAAGCGCTGACTGACCGGATCTTAGCGAATATGCGGGTGAAAGCCGAAGCCCTTGCCGACGGAGCGGCTTTGCGGAAACTGGATCAGGCGGAGGCACTCTGCAGGGAAATCGTCGCGGATGGAGACTGCGTGTCCTACAAGACGCTGGCGCTGAACGGACGGGATCTTCTGTCCATGGGCATGGCTTCCGGCAGGGAAGTCGGGGATGCGCTGGCATTTCTGATGGATGCGGTGCTGCAGGATCCCGGTCTCAATCAGAAGGACCGTCTGCGGACGCTTTTAAGCGCACGAAAACCGGACAAAGCATGAGCTTACTGTCTTAGAGGCCTGCGGAATTAAAGCCGCAAAACAGACATACTTTGCCACTCCTTTTACATATGATAAAAAGAACGGTAAAAGGAGAAAAACATTGAACGAGCGCAGTCTGGCAGTTTTAGAGCAATATGACGTAGAAGTCAGGGAAGTATTTCACGGGAGAGCTTCCTATATCTGCCGCACGGATAAGGGCAGAAAACTGCTGTATCCTTTCAGCGGCAGCGAGGAGAAAGCCTCTTTATTATATAAGCTGCAGTTAAAAAGAAAACAAAGCGGAGACCCTTTTGTGGATCTGCCCATGCCAAAGCGGGAAGGCGGATTTGTTTCCGAAGACATTTTCGGAAACCGCTTTATTCTGAAGGACTGGAAAGAGTGCCGGGAATGCGATCCCGGCAGTCTGCCGGAACTTCTGGCGGCGGCGGGGGCGCTGGCGAGATTTCACAAAGCCTTCCGGATGCCACGGACAGAATGGGAAAATGAAACCCTCTGCCTTTCAGCCGGAATGCCGGGGCAGACCATGGTGAAGCACAACAATGAAATCGCGAAAACCGGCCGGTTCATACGGAACCGCAATAAAAAAAGCCGGTTTGAATTCCTGTTTTTAAAGGTATATGAGACATTTCTGGAACAGGGGCGCCGCGCGGAAGAAGAACTGCATGACCCGGCGTTGGAAACGCTGCGGGAACAAAGCGAAGCAAAGGGCTGTTTTCAACACGGTGATTTTTCCCATCACGAAGTGCTGATGGAAGACAAACGGGCGTTTATCATCCATCCGGAACATTTTCAGTGCGGCATACAGATCGAGGATCTGGCGCACATTATGCGGAAAATTCTGGAAAAACGGGACTGGGACCTGCTGGTGGGAGAAAAGCTGCTGGAGGCCTATGATGCGGAGCGTTCCATCAGCGGGCCGGAGCAAAACTATCTGAAAATCCGGCTGCTGTATCCGGAGAAATTCTGGAAGCTGACGGATCATTATTATAATTCCAATAAACTCTGGATTTCGGAGCGGCTGGAACAGAAACTGGAACGGCTGCTGGAACAGGAGAAAAAACGACAGGAATTTCTGGAAAAAATTCTGTAATATACAGATGAAATATTATACACAAAGAAGGGGAAGGAAAATGAACTACAAAGAGAACTATCTTTACTGGCTGAACGAGGACTGCTTTGATGAAGCGACCAAAGCGGAACTGCGTGCTGTGACGGATGAAAAGGAAATCATGGACCGCTTTTACAAGGATCTGGAATTCGGCACGGCAGGCTTACGGGGCGTCATCGGGGCAGGCAGCAACCGTATGAACAAGTATGTGATCCGCAAGACCACCCAGGGCCTGGCCAATTACATCAATCTGCAGGGCGCGGGGGCAAAAGGCGTGGCCATTGCCTTTGATTCCCGTCATATGTCGGATGCATTTGCGCTGGAGGCGGCCTGCTGCCTTTGCGCCAACGGCATTAAGGCTTATCTGTTTGAATCCCTGCGGCCCACGCCGGAGCTGTCTTTCGCAGTCAGAGATCTGGGCTGTATCGCAGGCATCAATATCACGGCCAGCCACAACCCGGCAGAATATAACGGCTATAAGGTTTACTGGGAAGACGGCGCCCAGATCACGCCGCCCCATGACACCGGCATTACAGAAGAAGTGCTGAAGGTCACGGATTACAAAACCGTAAAGACCATGGATAAGGAGGCGGCCATTCAGAAAGGCCTTCTGACCATCATCGGCGCGGACGTAGACGACCGCTATATTGCCGTAGTGAAGCAGCAACTGAAGAATCCGGAGATTGTCCGGAAAATGGGCAGCGATCTGAAGATTGTCTATACCCCGCTGCACGGCACCGGCAATCTTCCCGTCCGGAGAATCTTAAAAGAGATCGGCTTTACCAACGTTTATGTGGTGAAGGAGCAGGAACTGCCCGACGGAAACTTCCCCACGGTATCCTATCCCAACCCGGAAGCGGCGGAAGCTTTCGAACTGGGACTGAAGCTGGCAAAGGAAGTGGACGCGGATATCGTACTGGCCACGGATCCCGACGCGGACCGCATCGGCGTACATGTGAAGGATTTCAAGACCGGCAAATATATGCCGCTGACCGGCAATATGTCCGGCTGCCTGCTGGCGGAGTATGAGATTTCCCAGATGCAGGCGGCAGGAAAGCTCCCGGCGGACGGGGCGCTGATCAAGACCATTGTCACCACCAATATGGCAGACGCCATCGCCGCCCATTACGGCGTAAAACTCATCGAGGTGCTGACCGGCTTCAAATATATCGGACAGCAGATTTTAAATTTTGAAACCACCGGAAAAGGCAGCTATCTCTTTGGCTTTGAGGAAAGCTACGGCAGCCTGATCGGTACCTACGCGAGAGATAAGGACGCGGTGGTGGCCGCCATGGCGCTTTGCGAAGCGGCGGCATATTACAAGGCAAAAGGAGAAAATCTCTGGAGCGCCTTTGTGGACATGTATGAACGCTACGGCTATTACAAGGACGACGTCTGCTCCATCACGTTAAGCGGCAAGGAAGGCATTGAAAAAATCGGCGCCATCATGGAGACACTGCGGAAAAACCCGCCGGCAGCCATCGGCGGCCTGAAAGTCAGCGTGGTGAGAGATTACAAGCTGGACAAAATCCTGGACGTACAAACCGGAAAGGTAACGCCTACGGGACTTCCGGTTTCCAACGTGCTCTATTACGAACTGGATGAGGCGGCCTGGGTCTGCGTCAGACCCAGCGGCACGGAGCCGAAGCTCAAACTCTACTACGGCATCCGCGGCAAATCCTTTGCCCATGCAGAGGAAGAGGGGCAGAAGATGGGACAGGCCCTGAAGGAAATGATCGACGCAATGTTATAGAATCCATAGGGCATGCGCGCCTGTAAAGCGGCGCGCATGCCATTTGATTTACGAAAAAAGCGAGGAAACAAATCATGCGGCTGGATAAATTTTTAAAGGTTTCCAGACTGATCAAACGCCGGACGGTGGCAAACGAAGCCTGCGACGCGGGCCGGGTGCTGGTGAACGGGCGGCCTGCCAAGGCTTCCTGTCAGCTGAAAGAAGGCGATGTGATCGAACTGGGCTTCGGCAATAAAACCATGCGGGTCCGGGTGCTGTCTTTGAAGGAAACCGTCCGAAAAGAAGAAGCGGAATCCATGTACGAAATCTGTCAGTCATAAACCTGACGGCCCTCTCATAAACTGGAGTAAACAGGGATGCGATGCGAGGCATTGACATGGAAACGGCCAACAAACATAAGCTGCTCTGGGAAGATAAAAACAACGGACTGATTACCGGTGTGGAGGACGTCATTTCATTTGAGAGCGATCAGATCCTTTTAAAGACCAATATGGGGACCTTGTCCATTACAGGAAAGGATTTTCAGGTCAGATATTTTTCCGTGGAACAGCATGAGATTGCGCTTTCCGGTGATCCCGTTTGTCTGAAATACAGCAATCAGATGAAAGGAAAGGGGAAAAATGCCTTAAGCAGGCTGCTGAAGTAGCATGAGTCCGGAGATTGTATGGGAAGCGCGGTTTGTACTGGAATCGCTGTGTCTCGGTATGATACTGCATGGGGCTTATGATCTGATTCGTATTGTAAGACGCGTTTTTCCCCATGGAAAAGCCGCGGTAGGAACGGAAGATTTTCTGTATTGGATGTTTCATACCTGCCTTGTCTTCCGGCTTCTGTTCAAATATAATTACGGCGTCATCCGCTGGTTTGCCATTGCCGGTGTTTTTCTGGGAATGCTGTTGTATCACGGGGCGCTGGGCGATCGTCTGGTGCAGCCGTCGGCCAGATATTTGAGATGGCTGGTGACGCAAATAGAAAAGCCTTTTCGAAAATTGAAAAAAATTCACAAAAAAGTCGATGAAAAAGGCTTGAAAAAAGAACAAAATGATAGTAGAGTAGAAGGAAATAAGGAAAGGAGAGGGTTATTTGGCGTCAGCAAAAAGAAAAAACGGCCTTAAATTCGTTCGCTTTATGCCGGTACTGATCGTAATAACGGCTCTCTTTTTCGTTGTTTTGTTTAAGGGGCTGGAACTTCGTCAGAAAAACATGGCTTACGCAGCCCGGGCCGAGGCCCTTGAAGCGGAGCTGGAAGCGGAAAACGCCAGGGCGCAGGAAATTGAGGACTACAAAGCTTACGTCAATACAGACGATTATAAGCGGGAGATCTTAAGAGAAAAGTTCAACTACGCCGATAAAAACGAGATTGTATTCCGGTTCAATCAAAAATAATACAAAAATCATCAGGGACGGATCTAAAGGATCCGTCCTTTTGTATGGACCGATCCGCATAAGGAAATATTTTTTTCATGTGTATCTGCTTTGACAAATTTCCCATACGCGTCTTGCTATACTGCCAGTAGTTACCAAATAAGGAGTGTTGTATATGAACTGGACGCGCATCAGAGCGCTGCTGATCCATCTGCTTGCCGCCGTATGCGGATACATACCGTTTTTTGGCCTGCACCCTTTTTCCGTGGCCTATCTGGCGGCGGCCATGATGGAAACGCCGTATCGTTTTTCCCTGCTACCGCCGGTGCTGCTGGGGCTGCTTGCCGGCGCCTCCGATGCACAGCTGCTGCGATACGGAATCGTTATGCTTTTTTTGCTGATTGCCAACTGGATCCTGGAATCAAAATATAGAATCAAAGTAAAGTGGTGCGCCTGTCTGCTGGCCGGGGCATCCGTTTTTATTGCCGGACTTTGCGGCCGGAGCATTTTTGTGCTTTCTTTGGCGGAAGGCGTCCTGGTATCCGCCCTGTCCGTGATTTTTACCTTTCTGCCGTTTCAGATGGAATTAAAATCATCGGAGGATCCGGCCAGTATGCCGCAGGACGCCGGAAAGGCCAGACTGTGTGAATCCGCAGAGGTGTTTTCCCGGCTTTCCAAATGTTTTTCGGAGCTGCCGTATCAGAAAAGCCGGTTCAGCAAGGATGATCTGGAGCGAATGAGCGGCAATCTCTACCATGATTTCTGCATCCGCTGCAGTAAGGCGGAAGAATGCTGGAAAAAGAATTATCTGGACACGGCGGCCACCTGTGAAACGCTGTTTGGCTACATGGAACAGGGCAATTCTCTTACCACCTCCATGGTGAAGGGACGTCTGCGCTCCCAGTGCATCAAACTGTACGGGTTTTTAAACGCCATGACCGACGTCTTTGATCAGGCCAGAATCCATCTGTTCTGGTACAATCGCCTGATCGAACACCGAGAGGCGGTAGCTAATCAGCTGGACGAAATGGCCAATATGATGACGGTGGTGGCGGAGGAAGTATATGAAAGCGATCACGTAGACGCCGTCTTTGAGGACAAGCTGCGAAAAGCATTGCGGGAAATGCATGTGCGGCTGGAAAAGGTTTCGGTACTCTATTCCAAAAAAGGCAGATATGAGGTTTTTCTGAACCTGGCCGTCCATGGCGTCCGCTATGTGCAGACCAAAGAAATCGCAAAGGCATTAAGCCGCCTGCTGGGGGTGAGAATGACGCCGGCGCAGTATGCAAAAACCATCTGCACCGATACGCCTGCCAGTGTGCTTTTTATTGAAGAGCCGCAGTACGCGGTGATCTGCAAGTCCGCCCGGGTGATCAAGCCGGGACAGTCGGTATCGGGGGATAACTATATGTTTCTGGAAACCGACGAAGGACAGGCCTTCATCTGTCTTTCCGACGGCATGGGCAGCGGCGTTTCGGCCAGCCATGAAAGCGAGACGGTGATCGATCTGATGGAGCGGTTTATTGAAGCGGGCTTCAGCAAGGAGACGGCGGTGAAAATGATCAATTCCACCATGGTGCTGACAGATGGTGAACCCGCCTGCTCCACCGTCGATATCTGTTCCATTGACCTGTATGACGGAAAATGCGACTTCATCAAGCTGGGGGCCGCCGCGTCATTTCTGAAACGGGAGCACACAGTGGAACGGATCACGGCTTCCTCTATCCCGGCCGGCGTACTGCAAAGTCCGGAATATGATACCACGGATATGACCGTAACGGACGGCGATTTTATTATCATGGTGAGCGACGGCCTGACAGATCTGGGATATAGCACGGATGCGCTGGAAAACCTGATCAAAGCGCAGGATTCGCCCAATCCCATGGAAATCGCCAATAATATTCTGGCAGGGGCTTTAAAAAACTGCGGATACAATCCCCAGGACGATATGACCGTACTGGTGCTGGGAATCTGGAAAAAATAAAAACTGGTACTTTTTTTTTACGGCAGGATTTGTTATGATACCAAAGATAAAGGACACAGGAAGAAATCAATGGAAAAAAAAGTGATGGCATATATTGAAAAAAATCATATGCTGCAAAAAGGAGACAAGGTACTGGTGGGCGTATCGGGCGGAGCAGATTCGGTATGCCTGCTTTTTATGCTGCATAACTTCAGAAAAAAATATGAAATTTCACTGTGCGCAGTGCACATCAATCACGGTATCCGGGGCGCGGAAGCGGACGGGGACGAAGCTTTTGTCCGGCAGCTCTGCAAAGATCTGCAGGTTCCATGTGAGACATACCGTTACGATGTGCCGGCACTGGCCGCGCAGAAAGGTATTTCTGCGGAGGAAATGGGCAGACTGGTAAGATATGAGGTGTTTCATAAGGCGAAGCAGAAATTTAACGCAGCCAAAATCGCCACGGCACATCATATGGACGACAACGCGGAAACCATGCTGTTTCATCTGTTCCGTGGGACCGGTATCCGGGGACTGGCGGGGATTCCGCCGGTGCGCAACGAGGTGATCCGTCCGCTGATGTGTTTAAGCCGTGGAGAAATTGAGGCTTATCTGGCTGCGAAACAGCTGGACTACCGCACGGATGCCACCAATCTCTGTGATGATTATACGAGAAATAAAATTCGGCATAATATTCTGCCCTATGTCCGGGAACACATCGTCCGTTCACCGGCCAGACATATGGCGGATACGGCGGTGCAGCTGCGGTATGCGGACGATTATCTGACGCAGCAGGCGGAAAAGGCGGCCAGAGCCATTTCCTCCGGAGAGGAGGAATATGTGCTGATCGACAAAAGACAGTTTGCCGCGCAGCATCCAGCGCTGAAAGGCTATATCGTTGCCGGGTTGTGGAATACGCTGCCTCACACACAGCAGCCCCTGCGGCGCCGGCATCTGGACAAGATCGCTTCCTTAGCGGAGGAACCTGCGGGAAAGCGCATCGATCTGCCCGGCGGATACCGGGCGGTGTCCGGTTACGACAATGTGCTGATCTATGACGTAAACGCCTATCCCGGCCATCCGGATGAAACGGTGCCGGCGGAAATTCCAGGAAGCGTTTCCTTCCGGAACCATACCTTTTCGTTTCGAAAAGAAAAATATACCGGGGAACTGAAAAAAATTTCAAAAGCAACCTATACGAAATGTCTGGATTATGATAAAATAAATAGTCATCCGGTTTTGCGGACGCGGATGAAAAATGATTATATTATTATAAATGCCGGGAATGAAAAACAGAGCCTGAACCGGTATTTTATCAATCAGAAGGTGCCCGCTCAGATGCGGGACAATATACCGCTGCTGGCGGACGGCAACAAGATCATCTGGATTGTGGGGTTTCGAATCTCCGAGGATGTAAAGATCACGGCACAGACCAAAACTATGCTGATCGCAGAGCGGGAAATGATAGAATAAGAATATAAGGAACTAAGGAAAAAGGAGTTAGCATGAACGACAGAATCTCGGTTCTGATACCGGAAGAAGAAATCAACGCGAAGCTGGACGAGCTGGCTGCGCGGCTCAATGAGGATTACAAGGGCAAACATCTGCATGTCATCGGTATTTTAAAGGGCAGCGTTTATTTTGTCTGTGAACTGACAAAACGGCTGACCATGCCGGTGATTCTGGATTTTATGACGGTTTCCAGTTACGGAGACGGTATGACGACCAGCGGATATATTACGGTCAAAAAGGACACGGATATCCCCATCGAGGGCAAGCATGTCCTGATTGTGGAGGATATTATCGACAGCGGCGTGACCATGAGCCGTCTGCTGCCGCTTCTGAAAGAGCGAAATCCGAAAAGCATCCGTCTGGCGTCACTTTTGAGCAAGCCGTCCCGGCGTATTGCAGAAGTAGATATCGATTATCTCGGGTATACGATCGAAGATAAATTTGTGGTGGGTTTCGGGCTGGACTACGCCCAGGAATACCGGAACCTGCCCTATATCGGTATATACAAAGAGGAAGCAAAATAACGTAAACTGTGGAGGATCTGAAGTTTGAACGACAGAAAAAACAAGGTATTTAATTCTAATTTTTTCATTCTGATTGCATTTATTGTGATATTCTTCGGCATCATTCTGGCGACCCATGTGATGAACCGGGTAGATTACGACGTCAGCGATTTTGAAAAAGATCTGAAAGCCGGCGACGTGAAGCAGGTGGAAATCCATGAGTATGAGCAGACTCCTGCCGGATATTACCGGGTCATCATGAAAGACGGAACCACGAAAAAACTCAATGTCGTCAACGTGGAAACTTCCATCGACCTGCTGGAAAAGTATAAGGTGGACTATATTGTCCGTTCGCTTGAAAAGGAAAGTATTCTGGTCACCACGGTGATCCCCTGCCTGCTGATTTTCGCGGTAGGCGTATTCTTCTTTATGATGATGAGCGGACAGGGCATGGGCGGCTCCGGCGGAAAGATGATGAATTTCGGCAAGAGCAAGGCCAGAAAGCTGGAACCGGGCAGCGGAAAGATTACCTTTGCCCAGGTGGCGGGCTGCCATGAAGAAAAAGAGGAACTGCGGGAAATCGTGGATTTCCTGAAGGAGCCGAAAAAATATATCGCGCTGGGCGCGCGGATACCCAAAGGTGTGCTGCTGGTGGGCCCTCCCGGCACCGGAAAGACCATGCTGGCCAAGGCGGTGGCCGGAGAAGCGGGCGTACCGTTTTTCTCCATTTCGGGATCGGATTTTGTGGAAATGTTTGTTGGCGTCGGCGCCTCCAGAGTGCGGGACCTGTTTTCCGAGGCAAAGAGAAATGCGCCCTGTATCGTATTTATCGATGAAATCGACGCCGTGGGCAGACGCAGAGGCACCGGTATGGGCGGCGGCCACGATGAGAGAGAGCAGACCTTAAATCAGCTGCTGGTGGAAATGGACGGTTTCAGCCAGAACGAGGGCATTATCGTCATGAGCGCTACCAATCGGGTGGATATCTTAGACCCCGCGCTGCTTCGGCCGGGCCGTTTTGACCGGAAGGTGGCTGTGGGACGGCCGGATATCAAGGGCAGACAGGAAATTCTGGAAGTACACGCCAAAAACAAACCGGTGGGCGACGACGTGGATCTGGAGCGGATCGCTCAGACGACGGCGGGCTTTACCGGCGCGGATCTGGAAAATCTGTTAAATGAAGCGGCCATTCTGGCGGCGAAAAACAACCGCGCTTTTATCAATCAGAGCGATATCGAGAAATCCTTTATCAAAGTCGGCATCGGTACGGAAAAGAAGAGCCGGGTGATTTCCGAGAAGGAAAAACGGATCACGGCGTATCACGAAGCGGGACATGCGATTCTGTTCCATGTACTGCCGGATGTGGGCCCGGTACACACGGTTTCCATTATACCCACCGGCGTGGGGGCGGCAGGCTATACCATGCCGCTGCCGGAAAAGGACGAGATGTTCAATACCAGAGGAAAACTGCTGCAGGATATCATGGTGACCTTAGGCGGCCGCATCGCGGAGGAACTGGTGCTGGAGGATATTACCACGGGGGCTTCCCAGGATATCAAACAGGCGACGACTACCGCGAAAGCCATGGTGGCGAAATTCGGTATGTCCTCCGAAATCGGTCTGGTCAGCTATGCGGGCGATGAAGATGAAGTCTTCATCGGCAGAGATCTGGCCCATACCAGAAACGTCAGCGAAGACCGGATTGCCGCCATCGACCATGAAGTCAAGCGCATCATCGACGACTGTTACGCGAAGGCCAAAGAGAAGATCATTGCCCATCGGGATGTGCTGGATCGCTGTGCAGATTTACTGATAAAAAAGGAAAAAATTACAGGGGAAGAATTTGAAGCATGTTTTAACGGACAGTAAATTGTGCTTTTTTCACAAAGGAACTTGTAAAAAAATTATAATGTTTGTGGAGACTTTTGGAAAGGCCTGTGCTATACTTCTTTTCGTAGAACCCCATTATATTTTGTTTTACAACACCCCATAAGAAGAAATACCTTCCCCTGAAAAGTCGGCATTCGTGCCGGCTTTTTACCTTTGCAAAAAAAGATTAATGCTTTACATTGTCCGCGAAATATCATAGAATATCATCAAATCTCATCACTGGAGCTGTTTACGCATATGATTTTAAACAACCTCGGTAATCATCAACTATACAAAATGCGGGAGCATACGGCGGATGTGCTGTGTGCCTATACCGACGGTTCCCTGCAGTATTGTTCTTCACAGACGCCCGAACTGGGGGAAACGGTAACCATCCGTTTCCGGACGCTGCGTGCCTTTGCGGCGAAGGTAACGCTGATTACCGAATGGGAGCGTATCCCTATGGAAGAGGCGGAGCAGAAAAACGGCTTCACCTATTTTGAAGCCTCTTTTGTGGTATCCGCAAAGATTACGCGGTATTATTTTGAAATGGAAATTCCCACCGGACGGCGGTTCCAGTACGGAAAGAATAAACTGGTGAACGAAATGCCGATGGCGGATGCCTTTGAACTGATTGCCGGGTTTGATATCCCTGCGTGGGCTCGGGGCACCCAGATGTATCAGATTTTTACGGACCGTTTCTGCAACGGGGATCCTTTCAATGACGTGCAGAACGGAGAGTATGAATATCTCGGCCGCCCGGTCCGGCATGTGGAGGACTGGAACCGGCTGCCGGAAGCCTTTGACGTCTGTAATTTTTACGGCGGCGATCTGAAAGGCGTGGAAGATAAGCTGGATTATCTGCAGAGCCTTGGGGTAGAGGTGATATATTTCAACCCCCTGTTTGTATCGCCCTCCAATCATAAATACGATGCCCAGGATTACGATCATATTGACCCGCATCTGGGGCGGATTGTGAATGACTATGAACCGTCGGAGACCGAACCGGAGAAAGATGCCGCTTATATCAAACGGGTGACGGATCCGGAAAATCTGGCGGCTTCCGACGCGTTTTTCGCCCATTTTGTGCAGATGGCCCACAGGAAGGGCATGAAGGTGATTTTAGACGGCGTCTTTAATCACTGCGGCTCCTTCCATAAATGGATGGACCGGGAGGGCATTTACCACCAGAATAAACGGTATGAAAATGGCGCGTTCTGGAGCCGGGAGAGCAAATACCGGAATTATTTTTATTTTGACGACGAAGACAACGCCTACAGCGGCTGGTGGAACCATGATACCCTGCCCAAGCTTCGCTATGAAAAGGGAAGTCCGCTGTATGAGGCGATTTTAGATATCGGCAGAAAGTGGGTTTCTCCGCCTTTCTGCGCAGACGGCTGGCGGCTGGACGTGGCCGCGGATCTGGGAAATGATATCGAGACGAACCGCATGTTCTGGCGGGATTTCAGAAAAGCGGTAAAGGAAGCCAATCCGGACGCTCTGATTCTGGCGGAACACTACGGAGACGCTTCGGGCTGGCTGGACGGCACCATGTGGGACAGCGTAATGAACTATGACGCCTTTATGGAACCGGTGTCATGGTTTTTGACCGGCATGGAAAAACACAGCGACCATTATAATCAGGAGCTGAAAAACAATGTGCCCTTTTTCTGGTCACGGATGCAGACGGTTTCCGCAAAGCTGCCGTACGTATCCCTTTGCTCCGCGATGAACGAGCTGTCCAATCACGATCACTCCCGTTTTCTGACCAGAACCAACAGCCGCTGCGGCCGGGTGGCCCAGCTGGGTCCGGAAGCGGCGTCGCAGGGGATCAATCCCGCAGTGATGCGGGCGGCGGTGGTGATTCTGTTTACATGGATTGGCAACCCCACCATTTATTACGGCGATGAAGCGGGTCTGTGCGGATTTACCGATCCGGACAACCGCAGAAGTTACCCCTGGGGCCGGGAAGATATGCAGATGCTGGAGTTTCACCGGGATATTGCGCAGATTTATCATGCATATCCCATGCTGCGGACGGCGTCGCTGACCCGGCTGGCCTGCGACAACGATCTGCTGCTGGCATATTCCCGGTTTACCGACGACGAGCAGATGATCGTCATTATCAACAATACGGAAGAAGTCGTCAGTTCCAGTATCCTGCTCTGGCAGGCGGGTATTTTGGGAGACACCAGCCTGCAGCGGCTGCTTTGCTCTTATGAGACAGGATACGATAAGCTGCAGCCGGAATACAAGGTGACGGACGGCGCCTTTGATATCCGGATTTCATCCCATTCCACGGTACTGTTTTATCACAGAAATGAGGCGGCGGTATGGACAAAAGAACAGGAGAAATCCTGAAACGGCTGGACGAAAAATATACCAGAGAATATAAATGTTATCTCGACCATGACAGTGCGTGGCAGCTGCTGATTGCCACGATTTTAAGCGCCCAGTGTACGGATGCCCGGGTCAATCTGGTGACAAAGGATTTGTTCCGGAAATATCCCACGATTGCGGCCTTTGCGGCGGCAGATCTTAAAGAACTGGAGCAGGATATTCATTCTACGGGTTTTTATCATCACAAAGCGAAAAATATCATTGCCTGCTGTCAGTCCCTGCTTTCCGATTTCGGCGGGCGGGTGCCTGATACCCTGGAGGAACTGACCTCACTGGCCGGGGTGGGCAGAAAGACCGCAAATGTGATTCTCGGCAACGTGTACAATAAGCCCAGCATCGTGGTGGATACCCATGTGAAACGGATTTCGAAAAAACTGGGACTTTCTACCCAGGACGATCCGGAGAAGGTAGAGTATGAGCTGATGCGGGTGCTGCCGGAGGATCACTGGATTTTATATAATATACAGATCATTACCTTCGGACGAAGCATCTGCTTCGCCAGAAATCCGAAATGCGATGAATGTTTTCTGCAGGAATATTGTCTGGCTTATGCGAAGGAACATGATGTATCGAATAAAGGAGGAAAAGCAGATGCGTATGAACAGTAAAAGACAGAAAACCATTGCGGCGGTCATTGTGATCGTGCTGGTGGTGGCGATGGTGGTTATTCCGATTCTGGGCTATCTGGTTTGATGATGGAAAAGCGCAGACTGTTCGACATACAGTGCGGGGACGCCATTTTGGCAGCAGGATATGCAGGACTTTTGGGGACTTCTTTCATCGCAGTACAAAAGGCAGAGATGCTGAAAAAACGCTATCGGGCTTCTTTTGTTGAAGCGGCGGAAGACTGTTTTGCGAATGCCGCGCCGCTGCCGGACTTTCTTTGGGATGAGGCGGTCAGTCTGTGGTCGGCGCCGGCGGAAGAAGGCGGCATTTATCGGGCGCTCTGGAGGCTGATGGAACCGCTGCCCTTCGGATTTATGGTGGAACTGCTGGATATCCCCCTGCGGATGGAGACCATCGAACTTTGCAACACCTTCGATCTGAATCCTTACGAGCTGCTGTCGGGAAAATGCATGGCGCTGATCTGCCGCAGGCCGCAGCAGACGCTGCGCCGTCTGCAGGAAGCAGGCTGCATCGCGGCCATCGTAGGTGAAATCACAGAGGGAAATGAAAAACGGGTGAATTACAAAGGCGGCAGTCTGCATTTACGGCCGTCGGGACAGGATTCAATAGAGCTTCTTAAAGAAAGGGAAGGGACAGAGCATGGAATTGAGAGAGAAGATATTAACATATATTGAGAAGCATGCAAAGGTGGACGCGGCGGATCTGGCCGCCATGCTGGGCGTGGATGAAGTGACCCTGGCCAATGAAATCGGCGCCATGGAAAAGGAGCGGATCATCTGCGGCTATCATACCATGATCGACTGGTCCCGCACCAAAGAGGAAAAGGTGACGGCGCTGATCGAAGTGCGGGTGACACCCCAGCGGGGCCTGGGATTCGACAACGTGGCGGAGCGGATTTACCGGTATCCCGAAGTATGGGCGGTCTATCTGATTTCCGGTTCCTATGATCTGATGGTCATTCTGGAAGGCAAGAGCCTGAAGGAAGTGGCGCAGTTTGTCAACGACAAGCTGGCGTCTTTAGATACCGTGCTGAGTACGGCGACCCATTTCATCCTGAAAAAATACAAGGATCACGGCACCGTGCTGGGCAAAGAAGTGAAATATGAAAGGATCAAAGTAACGCCATGACAGACCCCACCAACCACATCATAAAGGAAATCAAACCTTCCGGCATCCGTAAGTTTTTCGATCTGGTGAATCAGATGGACGACGCGATTTCACTGGGCGTCGGCGAGCCGGATTTTGTTACGCCCTGGAAGATCATCGACGAGGGCATCTATTCTCTGGAAAAGGGACGTACATATTATACCTCCAACGCCGGTCTGGCAGAGCTGAAAAGTGAGATTGTCAAATTTCTGGACCGGAGATACGGCCTGCGCTATGACGACAAAAACGAGGTTTTTGTTACGGTGGGCGGCAGTGAGGCCATCGATCTGGCCATGCGTGTGCTGCTGGAACCCGGCGACGAAGTGCTGGTGCCCCAGCCCAGTTTTGTGTCCTATGTCCCCTGCGCCGCCATGGCCTACGGGATCCCGGTGCCGATTGCGCTGCGGGCGGAGGATGAGTTCAAACTGACGCCGGAGGCGCTGGAAGCGGCCATTACGCCGAAAACAAAGATGCTGGTGCTGCCCTTCCCCAACAATCCCACCGGGGCCATCATGACCAGAAACGAGCTGGCGCATCTGGTGGATATTATTGTAGAAAATGATATTTACGTCCTTTCGGATGAAATCTATTCCGAACTGACCTATAAAGAAAGGCATTGCTCCATCGCATCTTTCCCGGGAATGAAAGAACGGACCATTGTCATCAACGGATTTTCCAAATCCCACGCCATGACCGGCTGGCGGCTGGGCTATGCGGCGGGTCCTGCGCTGATCATCAAGCAGATGCTGAAGCTGCATCAGTTTGCCATCATGTGCGCGCCCACCAACAGTCAGTATGCCGCCGTGGTTGCCATGCGTGAATGTGATGAAGAAGTGGAAGCCATGCGGGAGGCTTATGACCAGCGGCGCCGGTTTTTGCTGTACCGCTTCCGGGAAATGGGGCTTCCCTGCTTTGAACCCTTCGGCGCCTTTTACATGTTTCCCGATATCCGGAAATTCGGCATGACCAGCGAGGAATTTGCTAATCGCCTGCTGCAGGAAGAAAAAGTGGCGGTGGTGCCGGGGACGGCCTTCGGAGACTGCGGCGAGGGATTTTTACGGATATCCTACGCCTATTCCCTGGAAAATTTAAAAGAGGCGCTGGACCGCATCGAACATTTTATCAAAAGGCTCGAGGCAGACGCATGAATATCGTTTTACTGGAACCGGAAATCGCGCTGAATACCGGAAATATCGGGAGAACCTGCGTGGCGGCAGGCGCGCGGCTGCATCTGATCGAACCGCTGGGCTTTCATTTGAGCGAAAAGGAAATCCGGCGGGCGGGCATGGATTACTGGCAGCAGCTGGATGTGACGCGCTACGCGGATTTTGCGGAATTTCAGGACAAACATCCGGGTATCCGGCTGTATATGGCTACCACAAAGGCGCAAAAAGCCTATACGGAAGTGTCCTATGATCCGGACGCTTACATTATGTTTGGCAAAGAAAGCGCCGGGATCCCGGAGGAACTGCTGGTGGAAAATGCCGAAAACTGCATACGGATCCCCATGTGCGGCGACATCCGGTCGCTGAATCTGGCAAATTCCGTTGCCATCGTGCTGTATGAGGCGCTGCGGCAGAACCATTTTTCAGGCATGAATACGAAAGGCAGTCTGCACCGGCTGCATTGGGACGGAGAGTAATATGTGGACAGCACAGCATTGGAAGGATTATAAGGTTCTGGACGCGTCGTCAGGAGAAAAACTGGAACGCTGGGGAAAGTACGTGCTGGTCCGGCCGGATCCCCAGGTGATCTGGAAGACGCCGAAAGAAAAGAGTGGCTGGACACAGTATAACGCCCGTTACCACCGAAGCAGTGCCGGCGGCGGCAGCTGGGAAATCAGAAAGCTGCCCGAACAGTGGATGATTTCCTATGGAAATTTACGGTTCTGCCTGAAACCTTTCGGCTTTAAACACACGGGACTGTTTCCGGAACAGGCGGTGAACTGGGACTGGTTTTCCGGGCTGATCAGAAACTGCAGGAAACCGGTGAAAGTGCTCAATCTGTTTGCCTATACGGGCGGCGCCACACTGGCGGCGGCAGCAGCCGGCGCGGCAGTGACCCATGTGGACGCTTCCAAAGGCATTGTGGGCTGGGCAAAGGAAAACGCCCAGTTATCCGGCCTGGGAGAGGCAAAGATCCGCTGGCTGGTAGACGACTGCGTGAAATTTGTAAAACGGGAAATCCGCCGCGGCAATCAGTATGACGGCATTATCATGGATCCGCCATCCTACGGCAGAGGTCCCGGCGGCGAGGTCTGGAAAATCGAAGATGAAATTTATGGATTGATGGAACTATGTATGCAGGTCATGAGCGAAACGCCTTTGTTTTTCCTGATCAATTCTTATACCACGGGCCTGCAGCCCGCGGTGCTGACCTATATGCTGCAGACCACCATCGGAAAGCGGTTCCACGGAAATGTAGCATCAGAGGAAATCGGCCTGCCGGTGGAGGACAGTCCGCTGATTCTTCCCTGCGGCGCCAGCGGAAGATGGTGGGCGTAAAACAGATTTGTGAGAGATTTCCCGGCGCAGCCGGTGGACTTTTTCGGCGGCGTATGGTAAACTGATGGAAAGTGTTTTTTAGGAAACGAGGCGGCAAAGTCCGTTTCAAGTATATATCATATGATTTAAGGAGGATTTGAAAATGAAATTTGTATGCAGCGTATGCGGGTATGTACATGAAGGCGATGCGGCACCTGCAGAGTGTCCGGTATGTCATGCACCCGCTTCCAAATTTACGGCCCAGGAAGAAGGCAGAACATGGGCAGCAGAGCATGTGGTAGGCGTAGCACAGGGCGCTTCCGAGGATATCATGGCTGATCTGCGCGCAAACTTCAATGGTGAGTGCACCGAGGTTGGTATGTATCTGGCTATGGCGAGAGTTGCCCACAGAGAAGGCTATCCGGAAATCGGCCTGTACTGGGAAAAGGCAGCTTATGAAGAAGCAGAGCATGCAGCGAAGTTTGCGGAGCTTCTGGGCGAAGTCGTAACCGACAGTACCAAGAAGAATCTGGAAATGCGTATCGACGCCGAGAACGGCGCAACCGCCGGCAAGTTTGACCTGGCAAAACGTGCGAAAGCCGCCAATCTGGACGCGATCCACGATACCGTCCATGAAATGGCCCGGGATGAGGCCCGACACGGCAAGGCATTCGAAGGACTGCTGAAGAGATACTTCGGCTAAGGAAAAGCCTTTATAAAGATCTGAAAGGAAACAGAGACAGGATGATTTCGATGATTCTGCCTCTGTTTTTTTGTATAATAAAAAATAAATTTTTTCCATTTTTGCGACCATCGGCATGTTTTTTACGATATATAAGATGAGACCACAAATGAGGAGACCGGTATGGAAGACGAAAAAATCGTTGCATTGTACTTTGAAAGAAATGAAGATGCCATCAAAGAATCCGATGCGAAGTACGGAAGATTTTTATTCTCCATTGCGAAAAATATCCTGACGGATGCGGAAGACAGCAAAGAGTGTGTCAATGATACCTATCTGAAAGCCTGGAATACGATTCCGCCCAGCCGGCCGAAACGGCTGAATTTGTTTCTGGGAAGAATTACCAGGTATACTTCCATTGACCGGCTGCGAAGCAAGCTGGCTTTCAGGCAAAGTGCTTCCGGGTTTACGCTGGCGCTGGATGAGCTGAAGGAGGGAATGCTGCTGCAAAAGGATGTGATTGCGGAAAAAATTGACGCGGATCATCTGTCCGCACTGATTGAAGCATTTTTAGATACATTGCCCGCAGATGAAAAAAACATATTTGTGGGACGGTATTTTTATATGGATTCCATCAGGGAAATTGCGCACGTTACCCGGTTCAGTGAATCCAAAATCAAATCCTGTCTGTATCGGATCAGAAAGGAACTGAAGACATATCTGGAGAAAGAAGGTGTATCGCTGTGAGTGCAGAACTGTTTTTGGACGCCATGGGAAAAATAAACGATACCTATCTTGCGGATTATGCCGATCTAAAGACCGCTTATCTGATTCGAAAAAGGAGACAGATACGTATTTTTTCGTCAGCCGCTGCAGCCTGTGTGGGCATTTTGCTTCTGGCAGGGGCTGCGGTTATGATATATTCAGGGCAGGCAAAGCGGCAGACCGCCGACGGGGGACAAAAGCCTCCGCAAGGAACCGTATATGTGACAGAGCCGCCGAAAGAACCAACGACGCCCGCGCCGGTTCCTACAGAAAGCCCGGCAGGGCAGGGCACGCCCCTGCCGACGCAGCCGCCGGTATCCGGTAATGTTCCGGAAATCCATACACAGCCGCCTGTCCTGCCGGAAACAGAGGCGCCAACCCGGGAAACAGAACTTCCGCCGGAAAAAGACCGGCGGTCAGAGTGGCCCTGTTTTATCGCCCATCTGGACGCTGAGCAGGGCGGAGGCGTAACATCGTCTCCGGGAATAGGGGGACATGCTGCCAGCAGTCCAAACGGCAGCAACGGCTATATGGATGATGCTTATTTCAGGGAAAATTCCATGTGGCAGTTTACATTGGAGTATCAGGGTGCACAGTATGCGGCCAGAAGTTCAAAACTGTCCAAGGACGACTGTGGTGCGTACCTGCAGGACATGCATCTGCGTATTCGGGAAATCGCACTGACCGCCTATGACTTCCATGTCCGGGTGCAGGTCTATCGTATCAATCAGATGCCCGAAGATGCGGCGCTGGCCATCAGGACGGAAGATGGCAAGTATTATCTGATGGTGAACACCGCCTATCAGCCTGACAGTTTTCGTGATTTTGCGGAAGATTTTCAACTGACTGAAAAAACCGATCTGCTGCAAATTGCATTTTTTAACGCACAGGGAGAGGCAAAGCGCATTGAAACGGCAGACGATGCGTTTCTCTGGGATCTGCTGCTGGAAACAGATATGCCGCTGATCAATGCAGGTTTTTTCCCATCGCCGCCTGCAGTCAATATTTCCTTCAGCAGTGATTACTATGCATTTTATGACGTCAGCTTTTCGCTGTATCCGGAAGGATACCTGTATTTTAGTGTACTGGGGAACCGGCTCTGCTTCCAGGTGGACAGTGAGAAACTGACAAATGCACTGATGGAACATATAGCACAGAAAAACAACGGGTCCGCCCGCTAAACTCCTCCTGACCTCTGTCAAAGAAAAAGACAGCATAGAAAGCAAACGGCTTTCTATCGCTGTCTTTTTCCTATTTTTCCTTATAGTACAATCTGCAGTGGCAAAAGCCTTCAAATTCCGGATCGGCGATCTGCGCGCGAAATTCCTGACAGATGCATTTGTTTTCTTCGCTGCGTTCCAGCCGGCAGGGGCAGTAGCCGCCGGTGCGTTTCAGCCCTTCTTTTACGGTCTTCACCACTTCTTCATCAGGATTGAATATGACTTTCATCCGTACACCTCCGGATTTTTTGTTTTTATTATTCTCGTTTTTTATGCATATGTCAAGGGTTGGAAAGACTTGCGGGAATCGCATGGAAAATCTTGTGTAATCTTTGAAACTCTGGTAAAATGAAACGAAAGAAGCAAATGTTTTACGGCAGATACGATGGGAGCGTGCGCCATGTCTACACCTGGATTTGTACATTTGCATGTGCATACCGAATACAGTCTTCTGGACGGTTCGAATAAAATTAAAGAATGTATTGCCAGAACGAAGGAACTGGGGATGGACAGCGTGGCGATCACCGATCACGGCGTGATGTACGGCGTGATTGATTTTTACAAGGAAGCGCTGGCGGCCGGAGTGAAGCCCATCATCGGCTGTGAGGTATATGTGGCTACCGGGTCCCGTTTTGACCGGGAAACGGCCGGCGGTGAAGACCGTTATAATCATCTGGTGCTGCTGGCGGAAAACAATACAGGCTATCAAAATTTGATCCGGCTGGTTTCCATCGGTTTTCAGGAGGGCTATTATTATCGGCCGCAGGTGGACAAAGAGGTGCTGCAGCAGTACCATGAAGGCCTGATTGCCCTGTCCGCCTGTCTGGCGGGAGAAATTCCGCGGCTGCTGACCCGGGGTTTTTATGAGGAAGCAAAGAAAGCGGCCTGCTGGTACCGCGACGTGTTCGGAGAGGATCATTTTTATCTGGAACTGCAGGATCACGGGCTGGCCGAACAGCAGCGGATCAATCCTTCGATTCTGCGGATCAGTCAGGAAACCGGCATCGGGCTGGTGGCTACCAACGACGTACATTATACCTATGCGGAAGACATGGCGTCCCATGACGTGCTTCTGTGCATTCAGACCGGCAAAAAGCTGTCGGATGAGGACCGGATGCGCTATGAGGGCGGGCAGTATTATCTGAAAAGCCCGGAGGAAATGCAGGAACTGTTTCCCTATGCTCTGTCCGCGCTGGAAAACACGGTGAAAATCGCGGAGCGCTGTAATGTGGAAATCCGGTTCCATGAACGAAAACTGCCGGTTTTCGATACCCCCGCGCCCTATACCTCGGAAGCCTATCTGCGCAGGCTCTGCGACGAAGGACTGAAAAAGCGCTATCAGGCCCGGGCAGAGGAGCACCGGGACAGGCTGGAATATGAGCTTTCGGTCATTTCCGGGATGGGATTTGTAGATTATTTTTTGATTGTGTGGGATTTTATCCGTTATGCCAAGGAGCAGCATATCGCGGTGGGCCCCGGCAGAGGGTCAGCGGCGGGCAGTATCGTTTCCTATTGCCTGGGCATTACGGACATCGATCCTTTGAAATATCAGCTGCTGTTTGAGCGCTTTCTGAATCCGGAACGCATCAGTATGCCGGATATCGACGTGGATTTCTGTTTTGAACGGCGGCAGGAAGTGATCAATTATGTCATTGAAAAATACGGGAAGGAAAAGGTTTCCCAGATCGTCACCTTCGGTACGCTGCAGGCGAAGGGCGTGATCCGCGATGTGGGCAGGGTGATGGATCTGCCCTACGCCAGAGTGGACGCCATTGCGAAGATGGTGCCCAATGAGCTGGGCATTACCATTGACAAGGCCCTGAAACTGAATCCGGATCTGCGGCAGGCTTATGAGGAAGATCCGCAGATCAAGGCGCTGATCGATATGGGCATGCGGCTGGAAGGCCTTCCGCGGCATACCTCCATTCATGCGGCAGGCGTGGTGATCTGCCGGGCGCCGGTGTATGAATATGTGCCCCTGTCCAGAGGATCCGATGGAGAAATGACGACCCAGTACACCATGAATACGCTGGAAGAACTGGGCCTTCTGAAAATGGATTTCCTGGGGCTGCGCACCCTGACGGTGATTCAGGACGCGGTGGAAATGGCGGAGAAAAATACCGGGACAGCCATTGACATGATGTCCATTGATTATAACGACAAGGCGGTGCTGGACTATATCGGCACCGGAAAGACAGACGGGGTGTTCCAGCTGGAAAGCGCCGGCATGAAGAGTTTCATGAAGGAGCTGTCTCCCCACAATCTGGAAGATATCATTGCGGGCATTGCCCTTTACCGGCCCGGCCCCATGGATTTTATTCCGAAATATATCGAGGGGAAAAACCATTATGAACGGGTGACCTACCGCTGCCCGCAGCTGGAGCCGATTTTGAAAGCTACCCACGGCTGCATCGTCTATCAGGAACAGGTTATGCAGATCGTCCGGGATCTGGCGGGATACTCCTTGGGCAGAAGCGATCTGGTCCGCAGAGCCATGTCCAAGAAAAAAGGGGACGTCATGGCCCGGGAGCGGAAAAATTTCGTAGAGGGAAATCCGGAGGAGCATATTGCCGGCTGCATTGCCAACGGTATTGACAGGGAAACCGCGGAAGCGATTTTCGACGACATGACAGACTTTGCGAAATATGCCTTTAATAAGTCCCATGCCGCGGCCTATGCGGTGGTTTCTTACCAGACCGCGTACCTGAAGTATTATTATCCGGTGGAATTTATGGCTGCGCTGATGACTTCCGTCATGGATCATCCGGCAAAGGTGGCCGCCTATATCTATGAATGCAAGCAGATGGGCATTGCGGTGCTGCCGCCGGACGTCAATGAAGGCGAGGGGCGGTTCAGCGTGTCCGGACGCAATATTCGATATGGTATGAACGCCATCAAAGGCATCGGCAAACCCGTCACCGACACCATTGCTCAGACCCGCAGGGAAAACGGGCCCTTTACTTCATTTCAGGATTTTGTGGAACGTATGGTCAATGCGGGCGTCAACAAACGGGCGCTGGAAAATATGATCAAAGCGGGAGCATTGGATACCCTCTGGCCCAACCGGCGGCAAATGGTCATCAGCCATGAACAGCTGGCCGATCAGGCACAGGCCGAAAAAAAGAAATCCTTTTCCGGGCAGATTTCCCTCTTTGACATTGCCAATGAGGAACAAAAGGCCGTATTTCAGGCAAAAATGCCGGATGTGGAGGATTTTGACCGGCAGAGCCGCCTGGAATTTGAAAAGGAAGTGCTGGGGGTTTATATCAGCGGACATCCGCTGGATGAATACCGGGATATCCTAAGCCAAAAGACCAGCGCGAAAACTTCGGATTTTCTCTGGGATGAGGAACTGCAGGGCACGACGGTGGCCGACGATTCAAAACAGGTGATTGGCGGTATGATTACAGGACTGCAGGTAAAAATCACCCGGCAGGAAAAACGAATGGCTTTTCTGACGCTGGAGGACATGTTTGGCACCGTGGAAGTGATCGTATTTCCGCGGCAGTACGAGAAGTACCGGGATCTTTTGCAGGAGGATGAAAAGCTGCTGATTCAGGGCAAAGTGCAGGTGGATGAGGAAAAAGGCGGAAAGCTGATTCTGGAAAACGTGCGGTCGCTGACCAGAACCTCAAAAGAGCTGTGGCTGCAGTTTCAAAATTTCGAGGATTACCGGAAGCAGCAGGAGCAGATCCATCAGATTCTTTTGAGCCATGATGGTACCAGCCCGGTGAAAATTTATTTATCGGAAACAAGGCAGATGAAAACGCTGCCGCTGAAATATAATGTTACGGCGGATGAAGCACTGCTGGACCGTCTGCAGACGGTGATGGGG
>CANRJG010000021.1 GCA_947630875.1 uncultured Lachnospiraceae bacterium | reverse complement strand
ATCGTTGTTTTCATGAACAAGTGCGATATGGTAGATGATGAGGAACTGCTGGATCTGGTTGAAATGGAAATCAGAGAGCTGCTGGATGAGTACGAGTTCCCGGGCGACGACACACCGGTTATCAGAGGATCCGCTCTGATGGCACTGGAAGACAGCACCGGCGAATGGGGCGACAAGATTATGGAGCTGATGGATGCGGTTGACAGCTGGGTTCCCGATCCGCAGCGTGCAACAGATCAGCCGTTCCTGATGCCTGTCGAGGATGTATTCACCATCACCGGCCGTGGTACCGTTGCTACCGGTAGAGTAGAGCGTGGTACCCTGCATCTGAATGAAGAAGTTGAAATCGTCGGTATCAAGGAAGAAACCCGTAAGACGGTTGTTACCGGTATCGAAATGTTCCGTAAACTGCTGGATGAAGCACAGGCCGGCGATAACATCGGTATCCTGCTTCGTGGCGTAAACAGAACCGATATCGAAAGAGGACAGGTTTGTGCAAAACCCGGTTCCATCACCTGCCACAAGAAATTCACCGCACAGGTTTACGTTCTGACCAAAGATGAAGGCGGACGTCATACACCGTTCTTCAACAACTACAGACCGCAGTTCTATTTCAGAACAACGGATGTTACCGGTGTTGTTAACCTTCCCGAAGGTACAGAGATGTGCATGCCTGGTGATAACGTAGAGATGAGCATCGAGCTGATTCATCCCATCGCTATGGAGCAGGGTCTTACATTTGCGATCCGTGAAGGCGGACGTACCGTAGGTTCGGGCCGTGTTGCTTCTATCATTGAGTAATCAGTAAGAAGCTGGATTTTATGGGGCTTTCCTAAGAATAGGAAAGCCCTTTTTGTATTTTTGAAACAATGAAACAGTGGAAAGCATAGTATTGGAGACATTTACAATGAATTATGTTGTTGAGAGTTACGAAAATTCGAAAGAGGAAAATCGTTTGACTACGAATCATGCAAGGAAGATTGAATTTATAACCACTGCCAGAGTTCTTGATGAAGTTATTGGTACTAAGAGCAATATATTAGATTGTGCAGCGGGGACGGGTGTTTATGCGTTTTGGCTTGCGGATAAAGGGCATTGTGTAACTGCTACTGACATTACGCCGAGGCACATAGATATGATCAACCAGACACTTACAACAAAAGCATACGCTATGAATACAGCGGTTTTGGATGCTACAGATATGTCCTGTTTTGCAGATGATACATTTGATGTAGTTTTGAATATGGGACCATTTTATCACTTGATTACAAAGGAACAGAGAGAAAAATGCCTGAAGGAATGCTTAAGGGTGCTGAAGAAGGATGGACTCTTAATTACTGCGTATATTCCAAGGTATTTTGTATTCCAATATGTTGCTGCAAGCGATGTGAAATATTTAGATGCACATTTGGCAAAACAACTTATAGAAACAGGCGTATTAAAACATAATGATGAGAAGTGTTTTTGGACGGATACCTATTATTCATCAAAAGAGGAAATGGAATCAATTTATGGAGAACATGGTCTGGAAATTATAGATCATTTTGCACAAGATGGTATAGCACCTCTTTTATCTTATAAGGTGGATCATTGGAATGAAAGTCAATTTAAGATATGGTGTGACTATCATTACAGTATATGTCGTGAACCGTCCGTACTTGGCGCAAGTAATCATGTTGTTATCATTGGAAGAAAAAGGTAAGAGATGCGCTTCGCAGTTTTCAACAAATTCCCGTTGCATATTTTTTCCATTTGAGCTAAAGTAGTGCTTGGACTTTTTGTAAAGAGGTGTATGAAAATGCCGGGACTTGGAACATTGATTAATGTGGCGGCGATTCTGCTGGGCGGACTGATCGGCATCTGCTTTGGAAAACTGGTAAAGGAACGAATCCAGCAGACCATGATTCTGGCCTGCGGGGTGGGCACTTTGTTTATCGGCATCGCCGGCGCACTGGAAAAAATGTTTTCGGTGCAGGATGGCATCATTCAGTCGGATGGCACACTGATGATGATCGTCTGCCTCGCGCTGGGCTCTCTGGTGGGAGAACTGATCGATATTGACCGCTATATGGTTCGATTTGGTGAATGGCTGAAGCAAAAAAGCGGCAACGGTGGGGATAAGTCCTTTGTAAACGCTTTTGTGCACGCATCCTTTACAGTGTGCATCGGCGCCATGGCGGTGATCGGATCCATCAATGACGGGATTCATGGGGATCCGGCCATTTTGATTTCCAAGTCGATTCTGGATTTTATTATCATTATTATATTTACGGTATCGCTGGGAAAAGGCAGTATCTTTGCGGCCATCCCGGTGGGGATTTTTCAGGGAAGCCTGACGGCGCTTTCCCGGCTGATTGCGCCGCTGTTAAATGACGCGGCCATGAACAACCTGTCGCTTCTTGGCTCTGTGCTGATCTTCTGCATTGGAGTGAATCTGATCTGGAACCGGAATATCAAGGTATCCAACATGCTGCCGTCGTTGGTGTTCGCGGTGGCCTGGGCCTTTATCTTTTGAGGAGGAAGGCTTATTCGAAGCATAACTTTAAATGCCTTCCGACGATTTGGCAGGTGCGCCCCGGGCGCGCGTGCCGCTACCTTAATATAAGATATAAGGAGGTTTTGCGTCATGGAAAAAGAAATTTTCCTGCAGCTTCTGGAAAAGAAAGAATATAAAACCATCAAAAATATTCTGGACGTGATGAACGCGGTGGATATCGCCCAAAGCCTGTCGGAGCTGGAGGGCGCCGATCTGGCGCTGGCTTTTCGGCTGATTCCCAAGGACAAGGCGGCGGATACCTTTGCGGAGATGGACAACGCGGAGCAGGCCTATCTGGTGGAAGCTTTTACCGAAAAGGAACTGCGCAGGATCTTAGACGATCTGTACATGGACGATACGGTAGATATGCTGGAAGAACTGCCTGCCAATCTGGTCAATCGGATTTTGGGCAACGTCAGTGTGGAAAAGAGAAATCTGATCAACGTACTGCTCAATTATCCGGAGGACAGCGCCGGCAGCATTATGACCACGGAGTACGTCAAGCTGAAACCGCAGGATACCGTCCGGGAAGCCCTGACGCTGATCAAGAAGACAGGTATTCATAAAGAAACGATCTATACCTGTTATGTGCTGCATCACCGGAAGATTCTGGGAATTGTCAGTGCCAAGGATCTGCTGACGATGGACGACGAAATGACCATGGAGGAACTGATGGAGACCGAGGTCATTTCCGTCCATACCCATACGGATAAAGAGGAAGTGGCCAAGTTGTTTTCCAAATATGATTTTCTGGCCATTCCGGTGGTGGACGACGGAGAACGCATGGTGGGCATCGTAACCTTTGACGACGCCATCGACGTCATGGTGGATGAGGCCACGGAGGATATCACCAAGATGGCGGCGATCATGCCCAGCGAAGACACCTATATGGATACCTCGGTGCTGCATCACGCGAAGGACCGGATTCCCTGGCTGTTTGTGCTGATGTTTTCCGCCACCATTACAGGCATCATCACGCTGAAATACCAGAACCTGTTTTCGCAGATGCCGGTGCTGGTTTCCTTCATGCCCATGCTGATGGATACGGGCGGCAACTGCGGTTCCCAGAGCTCCACGCTGATGATTCGCGGCATTGCCCTGGATCAGATCCATTTCCGGGATATTTTCAAAGTCATGTTCAAGGAATTTCGGATTTCCCTGATCTGCGGCGCCGTGCTGGGAGCAGCCAATGCGCTGCGGGTGTATCTGATGCATCGGGATCCGCTGCTGGCGCTGGTTATCGGGCTGTCTCTGCTTTTTACCATTATCATTGCGAAGCTCATCGGCTGCACACTGCCGCTGCTGGCCAAACAGATCCGGCTGGACCCGGCGCTGATGGCGTCGCCGCTGATCACCACGCTGGTAGACGCGTGCTCGATTTCCATTTATTTTTTGTTTGCCAGCCGGGTTTTGTTTTAAATTTTGTGTATAAAAAGGAACGTTTGGAGAAACATGAATACAGGCATTTCAGAATGGAAAAGAGGATTGGTCAGCGGGATTCCCATTGCGCTGGGATATTTTGCCGTTTCGTTTACCTTCGGCATCGTGGCGGTTTCCTCGGGACTGAACTGGCAGGAAGCGGTGCTGATTTCGGCGCTGAATCTGACTTCGGCAGGACAGTTTGCGGGACTGAATATCATGATTGCGGCGGGCACGTATTTTGAAATGGCGCTGTCACAGCTGGTGATCAATCTGCGCTATGCGCTGATGTCGGTGGCGCTGTCCCAGAAAGCGGATGAGAGCATTCACGGGATTTACCGCTGGCTTTTTGCTTTTTTTCATACAGATGAAATTTTCGCGGTGGCCGCGGGAGAGGAACGGCTCACAAGACGGTTTTTTTTCGGACTGATGGTGCTTCCTTTTTTCGGCTGGACCCTGGGGACGCTGGCAGGCGCTTTGGGCGGCAGTATTCTGCCGGACATGATCTGTGACGCGCTGGGACTGGCGCTGTACGGCATGTTCATAGCCATCTTCATACCGGCCGCCAAAGGCAGCCGGAAGGTGATGGCGGTGGTGGCTCTTGCCATCTGCTTCAACTGCTGCTTTTATTATATTCCGGGTCTGAACCGCATTTCCTCGGGCTTTGCGATTATTATCAGCGCCGTGGCCGCGGCCGCACTGGCTGCAGCGGTGCTGCCAGAGGAGGAAGGCTAATGCGAAGCATTACTCAAAATGCCTTCCGACGATTTGGCAGGTGCGCTTTTCAAGCGCGCGTGCCGTTACCTTAGGAGGAAGGCTAATGCGAAGCATTACTCAAAATGCCTTCCGACGATTTGGCAGGTGCGTTTTTCAAGCGCGCGTGCCGTTACCTTAGGAGGAAGAAGAGGAGGTGTGACGATGCCGCTTGGAACCTATCTGCCTTATCTGCTTATTATGGCGGCGGTGACTTATCTGGTGAGAGCGCTGCCCTATGTGCTGATGAAAAAGAAAATTGAAAACCGGTTTGTAAAATCTTTCATGGCTTATCTGCCCTATGCCGTGCTGGCAGCCATGACATTTCCCGCCATTTTGTACGCCACGTCTTTTTTGTGGTCGGCACTTGCGGGACTGGCCGCGGCGGTCATTGCCGCGTACTTTGAGCGGGGCCTGTTTACGGTGGCCCTTTCCGCCTGCTTTGCGGCGCTGCTGGCGGAGGTTTTGATCCGGTACATCATTACATAAGAAGAAAGGTTTTCCCTGTTTCGTTTCGGACGGACGGTATATTTTCTCCGGAACTGGGTATGCTTCATTAATGAAACGTAAACTGATAATGAAAGCGGGGGGAAACCATGAGAAGACGTAAGTCACAGGGAAGAAAAAGAAATGCACAGCGGGCATCCGTGCTGGCGGCAGCAGCGGTTTGTCTGCTTTCCATGGTCAGCATTGCCATGATTTACAAAAACACCGTCAAAAAACAGGAGGACGCCAAAAGTCTGATTGAAACAGACGATGCGGGAGAAGCGGAACTGTCGGAACGGGAGGACGAAGACGACAGGCTGTCTCTGCATGTATCCGAGCAGGCCGATTCCAGACTGCGTCAGGAAACGCCGGCAGACAATGCGGAAGAGGTCAGCGCCCTGCAGGGCACCCGGGCGGAGACGGAAGCACCGGAAACCTCGGAAATGCCGGAGGCTGTTGAAAGCGCGGCGCAGGTCACAGCAGATCATTTCGGTGAAAACAGCATCCTGACCTGGCCGGTACAGGGGGAAGTGCTGATGGAATACAGTATGGACAGTCCGGTCTATTTTCAGACACTGGCCCATTACGGGTATTCGGAAGGCATGGTGATTCAGGCGGAACAGGGAATGCCGGTGTACGCTTCGGCGGACGGCGTCGTCAAAAGTGTTGCCTATACCGATGAATACGGCTGGACGGTGACGGAAGATATGGGAGACGGCTACGAAGCGGTTTACGGTCAGCTGACCGCAATCAACGTGGCGGAAGGCGACCATATTGCCACCGGCGCTATCATTGCGGAAGTAGCGGCGCCCAGCAGAAATTACAGTGTGGAAGGGGATAATGTCTATTTTGCATTAAAAAACAACGGAACCGGTGTGGACCCCTTAAATTATCTCGAATAAACTTCATCATTACAGGACGATGGATCGGCTGCACAGGGATGCAGCCGATTATTTGCGTTAGAAACTCTGTTAAAAAAAGTAAAAAAGAACTTGCATTCAAAGAATGAATCGTGTATAATAACTTTCGCTGTGACATTGATAGCGTTGATCCGCAAGGTTGCTGTCCCTTGTGGCAGGTTTTTGCGAGTAGCGAATGTCATGTTAGGAAACTGGCGACAAGTCACTGTACAAGAATGTCTACAAAAAGTAGAAACGGCGTGTGTACCGGCACGGCACACACGGAAGCGTGTACAGTCACCACTTGTTGTGCTTTCGATTTTAAAAGTACGAAAAGGAGGCGACTTTTTTTATGGCAAGTCAGGTAATGCGAATTACGCTCAAGGCTTACGAGCATCAATTAGTGGATGCATCGGCACAGAAAATCATTGAAACGGTGAAGAAAAACGGCGCGAAGGTCAGCGGACCGGTACCGCTTCCCACGAAGAAAGAGGTTGTTACGATTCTGCGTGCGGTTCACAAGTACAAAGATTCCAGAGAGCAGTTTGAGCAGAGGACCCATAAAAGACTGATCGATATCATTGCACCGACCCAGAAGACGGTGGAAGCGCTGACAAAGCTGGAAATGCCGGCGGGCGTTTACATTGATATCAGAATGAAAGAGAAAAAATAAAAAAGCAGAACAGCAATTTTCTATAAAGTTGGAAAACATCCGTTGTTCTAGAATGATTAAACCGCCGGTACTTTTTAAGCCGTGTTTAATCCGCTGTAGTAAACAGGAGGAAAAAAATGAAAAAAGCGATTTTAGCAACCAAAGTCGGTATGACCCAGGTCTTTGGTGAAAACGGTGAACTGATTCCCGTCACGGTTCTGCAGGCAGGACCCTGTGTGGTCACACAGATCAAAACCATGGAAAACGATGGTTATGAGGCAGTGCAGGTGGGCTTTACGGACAAGCGCGAAAAGCTGGTAGCAAAGCCCCAAAAAGGACATTTTGACAAGGCGAAAGTTGCCTATAAGAGATATGTCCGCGAATTCAAATTCGAAAATACGTCCGATTATAAGATTGCAGATGAAATCAAAGCGGACATTTTCGCAAAGGGCGACAAGGTAGACGTAACTGCAGTGTCCAAAGGCAAAGGCTTCCAGGGCGCCATCAAGCGTCACGGACAGTCCAGAGGACCGATGGCACATGGTTCCAAATATCATCGTCATGCCGGTTCCAACGGCGCCTGCTCCAGTCCGAGCAAGGTGTTCAAAGGCAAGAAGATGGCCGGTCACATGGGTCACAGAACAGTCACGATCCAGAATCTTGAGATTGTCAGAGCAGATGCGGATGAAAACCTGATTCTGGTGAGAGGATCCGTTCCCGGCCCCAGAAAAGCGCTGATCACTGTGAAAGAAACAGTCAAGGCAGTGTAAGGCAGATTGGAAAGGAGGAATATACAGATGGCAAAAGTATCTGTTTTCAATATGCAGGGCGCGGAAGTTGATACAATGGAATTAAACGATGCGGTCTTCGGTGTGGAAGTCAACGAGCATCTGGTTCATTTGGCAGTGCTTCAGCAGCTTGCAAACAACAGGCAGGGGACACAGAAAGCAAAAACCCGTTCCGAGGTATCCGGCGGCGGCAGAAAGCCCTGGAGACAGAAAGACACCGGCCATGCCCGTCAGGGATCCACAAGAGCACCTCAGTGGACAGGCGGCGGCGTGGTATTTGCTCCGACGCCCAGAGATTATTCATTTAAGATGAATAAAAAAGAAAAGAGACTGGCCCTCAAGTCCGTTCTGACCGATGCGGTCAACAACAACAAACTGATCGTTGTCGATGAGTTAAAGATGGACGAAATCAAGACAAAACAGTTCAAAAACGTACTGGACAGCCTGAAGGTGGAAGGTGCGCTGGTGGTACTGGAAGGAAAGAACGAAACTGTGGAACGCAGCGCGAGAAACATTCCTTTCGTAAAGACATCCTATACGAACTGTATCAATGTTTATGATATCCTGAAATATAAAACCGTTGTAGCTACCAGAGCCGCGGTACAAATGATCGAGGAGGTGTATGCATAATGGCAGCAATCGAATATTATGACGTCATCATCAAACCCGTTATCACTGAAAAAAGTATGGAAGCAATGACGACGAAAAAATACACATTCCTTGTTCATCCGGATGCGAACAAGACCATGATCAAGGAAGCGGTGGAGAAGATGTTCCCCGGCACAAAGGTGGCCGGTGTCAACACCATGAACCGCACGGGAAAGACACGCAGACGCGGCATGACTTTCGGCAAGACAGCGAAAACCAAGAAAGCAATCGTACAGCTGACGGAAGACAGCACGGAAATCGAGCTGTTCCAGGGACTGTAAAAAACGAAAGGAGTGACAGGTAGCAATGGGAATTAAGACATACAAGCCTTATACACCTTCCAGACGACATATGACGGGTTCCGATTTTTCCGAGATCACGAAAGCAACCCCGGAAAAATCACTGACCGTTTCCCTGAAGAAAAATGCAGGCCGTAACAATCAGGGCAAAATCACCGTCAGACATCGCGGCGGAGGTTCCAAGAGAAAATACAGAATTATTGATTTCAAGAGAAATAAAGAAGGCGTTCCTGCAAAGGTTGTGGCCATCGAATATGATCCCAACCGCAGTGCAAACATCGCGCTGCTCTCCTATGCGGACGGCAGCAAAGCCTATATCATCGCACCGGAAGGATTGAGCGTCGGCGCAACCGTGGAAAACGGTCCCAACGCGGAAGTGAAGGTTGGCAACTGCCTCCCGCTGGCAAAGATTCCGGTAGGTACGCAGATTCATAACATCGAGCTTTATATCGGCAAGGGCGCGCAGCTGGTTCGTTCTGCAGGAAACAGCGCACAGCTGATGGCAAAGGAAGGCAAATATGCCACCGTCAGACTGCCCAGCGGCGAAATGCGGATGATTCCGATCAACTGCCGTGCAACCATCGGCGTCGTCGGCAACGGAGAACACAACCTGATTAATATCGGTAAAGCAGGCCGGAAGCGCAACATGGGCATCCGTCCGACTGTCAGAGGTTCCGTCATGAACCCCAATGACCATCCGCACGGCGGTGGTGAAGGCAAGACCGGTATCGGACGTCCGGGTCCTTCGACTCCGTGGGGCAAACCCGCACTGGGTCTGAAGACCAGAAAGAAGAACAGGAAATCCGATAAGCTGATCGTCAGAAGACGCGACGGCAGAGCGATCAAGTAATCAATCCAAAGACAGATAAGACGCATAGTTAAAGGAGGTCAACACTATGGCGCGTTCGTTGAAAAAAGGACCCTTTGCAGATGAGAGCCTGCTGAAAAAAGTGGCTGCATTAAATGAGGCCGGGCAGAAGACTGTGATCAAAACATGGTCCCGCCGCTCGACCATCTTCCCGCAAATGGTCGGTCATACAATCGCCGTACACGACGGCAGAAAACATGTACCGGTATACATTACCGAAGATATGGTTGGTCATAAACTGGGCGAATTCGTAGCCACCAGGACCTACAGAGGTCATGGAAAGGACGAAAAGAAGTCGAAAGTACGTTAATCCACTGGAAAGGAGGTTCTATTCATGGCCAAAGGACACAGATCCCAAATTAAAAGAGAGAGAAATGAAGTAAAGGACACAAGACCTTCTGCAAAACTGTCATATGCCAGAATTTCTGTAACGAAGGCTTGTTTTGTACTGGATGCCATCCGCGGCAAAGATGTAAACACCGCACTGGGGATTCTTGCTTACAATCCCAGATACGCATCCAAAGTAATTGAGAAGCTTTTAAAATCAGCAGTTGCGAATGCTGAATACAACAACAGCTTGGATCCCGCAAATCTTTATGTTGCAGAGTGTTATGCAAATAAAGGACCTACAATGAAGAGAATCAGACCCAGAGCACAGGGCAGGGCTTACAGGATCGAAAAGAGAACAAGCCATATCACCATTGTATTGGACGAGAGATAGGAGGAAGAGATGGGACAGAAAGTAAATCCTCATGGTTTGAGAGTTGGAATCATCAAAGACTGGGATTCCAAATGGTATGCAGAAGATAATTTTGCAGACTATCTGATTGAAGATTACAACATCAGAAAATTTTTAAAGAAGAGATTATACAGCTCCGGCATCTCCAAAATCGAGATCGAGAGAAAGTCCGACCGTATCAGAGTTATCATCCATACGGCAAAGCCCGGTTTTGTTATCGGCAAAGGCGGCGCTGAAATCGAAAAGCTGCGTGCAGATCTGCAGAAACAGGTCGCTCCCAATACGAAGTTATCCGTAGATATCAAGGAAGTGAAAAGACCGGATCTGGATGCACAGCTGGTGGCGGAAGCAATCGCCCAGCAGTTGGAAAATCGTATTTCTTTCCGTCGTGCGATGAAGTCCACCATGTCCAGATGCATGAAGGCCGGCGCTCTCGGAATCAAGACATCCTGCTCCGGACGCCTCGGCGGCGCCGATATGGCCCGTACAGAGTTCTACAACGAGGGAACGATTCCGCTTCAGACTTTAAGAGCAGATATTGACTATGGTTTTGCAGAGGCAGACACCACTTATGGTAAGGTTGGCGTAAAGGCCTGGGTTTACAAAGGTGAGGTTCTTCCTGTTAAGTCAAAAGAAGGGAGAGATAAATAATGTTAATGCCGAAGAGAGTAAAACGTCGTAAACAGTTCCGCGGCAGTATGAAGGGCGTTGCTACCAGAGGCAACAAGATTTCTTACGGCGAGTACGGAATTGTCGCAGTGGAGCCTGCATGGGTCAAATCCAATCAGATTGAGGCTGCCAGAATTGCGATGACGAGATATATCAAACGTGGCGGTAAAGTTTGGATCAAGATTTTCCCTGACAAACCCGTAACCACAAAGCCCGCAGAAACCCGTATGGGTTCCGGTAAAGGAACAGTTGAATACTGGGTCGCAGTGGTAAAACCCGGCCGTGTTCTTTTTGAGATCGCCGGCGTTGAGGAAGAAACTGCGAAAGAAGCATTGCGGCTTGCAACGCACAAGCTTCCCTGTAAGTGTAAAATTGTTTCCCGTGCAGATTTGGAAGGCGGTGTATAATTTATGAAGAGCGATAAATTTGTCAAAGAGTTGAGAGATCAGAGCCTGGAATCGCTGCAGGAGCAGCTGGTTACGGCGAAAAAGGAACTTTTCAATCTGAGATTCCAAAATGCAACCAATCAGTTGGACAATACCTGCAGAATCAAAGATGTCCGCAAAAACATCGCGCGCATCCAGACGCTGATCACAGAGAAGTCCAAAGCTGACGCTTAAATTGGCAGGGGATTGCCGGAAAGGAGAAGCGTAAAGTGCAGGAAAGAAATTTAAGAAAGACAAGAGTCGGTAAGGTTGTCAGTGATAAGATGCAGAAGACGATTGTCGTCGTTGTAGAAGATCATGTAAGACATCCTCTTTACAATAAGATCATTAAAAAGAGTTACAGATTAAAAGCCCATGATGAAGAGAATGCCGCGCATGTCGGCGATACCGTCAGAGTCATGGAAACCAGACCCCTTTCCAAAGACAAACGATGGAGACTGGTGGAAATTATGGAGAGAGCGAAATAATTTCGTTCGAGTGATTAAGGAGGTTATTCCGTATGATACAACAGGAATCAAGGTTGAGAGTTGCCGATAATACCGGTGCGAAGGAACTGCTCTGCATCCGTGTCATGGGCGGATCAACCAGAAGATATGCCAAGATCGGCGATACAATCGTTGCAACGGTGAAAGATGCAACACCCGGAGGCGTTGTGAAAAAAGGTGATGTGGTAAAGGCTGTTGTAGTCCGTACAGTCAAGGGGGCCCGTCGTCCGGACGGATCGTATATCCGTTTCGTTGAAAACGCAGCCGTAATCATCAAAGATGATTTGAACCCCAGAGGAACGCGTATCTTTGGGCCGGTCGCAAGAGAAATCAGAGACAAGCAGTTTATGAAGATCGTTTCCCTTGCACCCGAAGTATTATAGGAGGTTTCGAATGGCTACATCAAAAATTAAAGTCGGCGATACCGTGAGAGTCATCGCCGGAAAAGATAAAGATAAAGAAGGCAAGGTCCTTTCCATCGACAGAAAGAAAAACAGAGTCATCGTGGAAGGCGTCAACAAAGTGATGAAGCACAGCAAGCCCAATGCCCAGAACCAGACCGGCGGCATTATCGAAAAAGAAGGCTCCGTTGATATTTCCAACGTAATGTACGTACACAAAGGAAAAGCAGTCAGAGTCGGCTTCGATTATGTGGACGGCAAGAAGGTTCGTGTGGCAAAAACAGGCGGCAAGACCGAAACGATTGACTGATACCGGAAGGAGGTTTGAGCAGAGTGAGTCGACTGAGAGATTTATATGAAAATGAAGTAAAAAGTGCTTTACAGACCAAGTTCCAGTACAAAAACGTGATGGAGATTCCGAAAGTTGAGAAAATCGTCATCAACATGGGCGTCGGTGAAGCAAAGGAAAATGCGAAAATACTGGATTCCGCGATGGCTGATCTGATGCAGATCACCGGACAGAAGCCCGTCATTACCAAGGCAAAAAATTCGGTTGCAAACTTTAAGATCCGTGAAGGCATGCCCATCGGATGTAAGGTTACGCTTCGTGGAGAGAGAATGTATGAATTTATGGATCGTTTAATCAATCTTGCACTTCCGCGTGTCCGTGACTTCCGTGGAGTAAATCCTGATGCATTTGACGGCAGAGGCAATTATGCGCTGGGTATCAAAGAACAGCTGATCTTCCCCGAAATCGAATATGATAAGGTAGACAAGGTCAGAGGTATGGATATTATCTTTGTAACCACCGCAAAGACGGATGAAGAAGCCAGAGAGTTACTGAAATTATTTAAAATGCCGTTTGCAAGATAGGAGGAACATTCATGGCAAAGAAAGCAATGAAAATCAAACAGCAGCGCAAACCGAAGTTTTCGACGAGAGCTTATACCCGCTGCAGAATTTGTGGTCGTCCGCATGCATTTTTGAGAAAATACGGAATTTGCAGGGTATGCTTCCGTGAGCTGGCATACAAAGGACAAATCCCCGGTGTGAAGAAGGCAAGCTGGTAGGAGGAAGGCTTATGGAATGCCTTCCGACGATAAAATAGGAGGAAACAATTATGACAATGAGTGATCCGATTGCAGATATGCTTACGAGAATTCGTAACGCAAATACTGTAAAGCATGATACTGTCGATATTCCTGCGTCCAAAATCAAGTTGGCGATTGCTGAAATATTATTAAAAGAAGGTTATATCGCTTCTTACGAAGTTATTGAGGACGGAATTTTCAAAACGATCCATGTGACGCTGAAATATGGCAAAGATAAAAATGAAAGAATTATTACCGGATTAAAGAGAATCTCCAAACCCGGTCTTCGTGTTTACGCCGGAAAGGATGAGCTGCCGAAGGTACTCGGTGGATTGGGCATCGCCATTATTTCCACCAATCAGGGTATCGTAACCGATAAGGAAGCCAGAAAGCTTGGCTGCGGCGGCGAAGTACTTGCATTTATCTGGTAAGTGTGAAACTGAAAACGGAACAAATTCCGACAATTTAAGTTAAGAAAGAGAGGAACAGGCATGTCTCGTATAGGAAAAATGCCAATCGCGGTTCCTGCCGGCGTAACGGTGGAAATCGGCGAGAACAACCATGTTGTTGTTAAGGGTGCGAAAGGTACCTTAGAGAGAGACCTTCCGGTGGAAATGACCATCAAAAAAGAAGGCGAAGAAATTATCGTTACCAGACCGAACGATCTGAAAAAAATGAAATCCTTACACGGCCTGACCAGAACCCTGATCCACAATATGGTGGTCGGCGTTTCGGAAGGTTATAAAAAAGAACTTGAGATCAACGGCGTAGGTTATCGTGCCGCAAAGGAAGGCAAGAAGCTGGTGCTTTCCCTCGGGTATTCCCATCCGGTAGAAATTACGGATCCGGAAGGCCTGGAATCCGCTGTCGCCGGCAACAAGATCACAGTCACCGGCATTGACAAGGAAAAGGTCGGACAGTATGCGGCTGAAATCCGCGAGAAGAGAAAACCGGAGCCTTACAAAGGCAAGGGTATTCGCTATGTGGATGAAGTCGTGAAGCGTAAAGTCGGTAAGACCGGTAAGAAGTAAGTAAGGAGAGTGTAATTATGATAAAGAAAGAATCCAGAGCAAAAACACGCAGCTACAAGCATTGGAAACTGCGTCATAATATCAAAGGCACTCCTGAAAGACCCCGCCTTGCAGTATTCCGCAGCAACAAGCATATGTATGCGCAGATTATTGATGATACGGCAGGAAATACACTGGTCTCTGCATCTACGGTTCAGAAGGAGGTTCAGGCTGAACTGGAAAAGACAAACAATGTGGATGCTGCCGCTTATCTCGGTAAGGTGATCGGTGAAAGAGCACTGGAAAAAGGCATCACAACCGTTGTTTTTGACAGAGGCGGATTTTTATATCAGGGCAAAATCTCTGCATTAGCCGACGCGGCCAGAGAAGCCGGACTGAAATTTTAAAAGGGAGGAGAAGACGCATGAACAGAACAATCATTGATGCAAGTCAGCTTGAATTAACAGAAAAAGTTGTAGCAATCAAAAGAGTAACGAAGGTTGTTAAGGGTGGTCGTAACTTCCGATTCACGGCTTTGGTAGTTGTAGGCGACAAGAACGGGCATATCGGTGCAGGTCTTGGAAAGGCAACTGAAATTCCGGAAGCCATCCGCAAAGGAAAAGAAGACGCTGCGAAGAAACTGATTACCGTTGCTCTTGATGACAATAAAAGTATTCCGCATGATGCGGCAGGAAAGCATACGGGTGCATCCGTACTGCTGAAGAAGGCACCGAAAGGTACCGGTATTATCGCAGGCGGTCCTGCAAGAGCCGTATCGGAACTGGCAGGAATCGAAAATATCCGTATCAAGTCACTTGGTTCCAACAATAAGCAGAATGTGGTTCTGGCGACGCTGGCTGCGCTGGAATCGTTAAAAACGCCGGAAGAAGTTGCGCGGCTTCGTGGGAAGACCGTGGAAGAGATCTTAGGCTAAGGAGGAAAACGAGATGGCTGATAAATTAAAAATAACATTGGTAAAATCTCCGATCGGCGCAATTCCGAAGCATAGAGCAACGGTGGCGGCGCTGGGCTTACGCAAACTGAACAAGACCGTGATTTTACCGAACAACGGCGCCACACAGGGTATGGTGCAGCAGGTAAGACACCTGGTCAAAGTAGAAGAAGTCTGAGTGAGAAGGAGGTATCATGATGGATTTATCAAATTTAAAACCCGCTGAAGGCTCCAGACAGAGTGATAATTTCAGAAGAGGCCGCGGCCATGCATCCGGAAACGGAAAGACGGCCGGCAAAGGTCATAAAGGACAGAAAGCCCGTTCCGGCGCACCGCGTCCCGGATTTGAAGGCGGTCAGATGCCTTTGTTCCGTCGTATTCCCAAGCGTGGTTTTACAAACAGAAACACGAAGGAAATCGTCGCAGTGAATGTTTCTCTCCTGGAACGCTTTGAGCAGAATGCAACGGTTGATATTGCGGCATTACAGGAAAAAGGAATCATCAGCAATCCGAGAGACGGCGTGAAGATCCTTGGAAACGGTGAACTTACCAAGACGCTTACCGTAAAGGCAAACGCTTTCAGCGCAGGTGCGAAGGAAAAAATTGAGGCGCTTGGTGGAAAAGCAGAGGTGATCTGATGCTTCAAACAATTAGAAATGCGTTTAAAATTAAAGAAATCCGCAAAGGGCTGATTTTTACATTTTTAATGCTGCTGGTTGTAAGATTCGGCTCTCTGCTGCCGCTGCCCGCGGTCAATACAAAAGAGTTCAGCGAGTGGTTTTCCGCACAGATGGGCGACTCCTTCAATTTTTTCAATGCACTGACGGGCGGTTCCTTTGAATCCATGTCTCTGCTGGCTTTAAGCATCACGCCGTACATTAATTCCTCGATTATCATGCAGCTTTTGGGTATTGCCATTCCTGCCATCGAAGAAATGCAGAAAGACGGCGAAGAAGGCAGAAAAAAGATCTTAAAAATCACCCGGTTTTTAACCATCGGTCTTGCGCTGTTAGAGTCTACGGCCATGGCTATCGGTTTCCACAGATCGGGTTATCTGACCGGCAATTCCACATTTCTTTCGATTCTGACGGTTGTGATTGCGCTGACCACAGGCAGTGCTTTCCTGATGTGGATCGGTGAAAGAATTACGGAACGGGGCGTTGGCAACGGTATTTCCATGATCCTGTTGTTCAACATCGTTTCCCGTATGCCTTCGGACATCAGCGGCCTGTTTACGAAATTCGTATCCGGCAAAAAAATCGCGCCGGCGCTTTTGGCCGCCCTCATCATTATCGCTGTCATTCTGGTAACGGTTGTGCTGGTCGTCATCCTGCAGGATGCGGAGCGCAGACTGCCGGTGCAGTATTCCAGAAAGGTTGTAGGCAGAAAGCAGTACGGCGGACAGTCCAGCCACATTCCCATGAAGGTCAATACGGCGGGCGTTATTCCGGTTATCTTTGCATCTTCTCTGATGCAGTTCCCCGTACTCATCGCATCTTTCTTCGGAAAGTCGGATGCATTCTGGGTAAGGATGTTAAGCTCCTCCTACTGGTGTAATTTCCAGGAGCCTGTGTACAGTATCGGTCTTCTGATTTACATCGTACTGGTGGTTTTCTTTGCTTATTTCTACACCTCAGTCACCTTCAATCCGCTGGAGGTTGCGAATAATATGAAGAAGAACGGCGGATTCATTCCGGGTATCCGTCCCGGCAAGCCCACTTCGGATTATCTGAGCGGCATTTTGCATTACATCATTTTCATCGGTGTAATCGGATTGATTATTGTATGCGTGATCCCGATTTTCTTTAACGGCGTATTTTCCGCACAGGTTTCCTTCGGCGGAACTTCTCTGATCATCGTTGTCGGCGTTGTGCTTGAAACGATGAATCAGATCGAGTCACAGATGCAGGAACGTCATTACAGAGGATTTCTGGGTGAATGATGATAAAAAGCAGAAAAAACATGCAAGAGGCGCTTTTGTCAAAAAAAGCGTTTCTTGCCTGGTTGCTTTAATGCATGTAAGAAAGATCACACTTTGATCAGGAGAGATGAATTATATGAAAATACTTATTTTGGGAGCTCCCGGCGCAGGAAAAGGAACACAGGCGAAGCTGATTGCGGAAAAATATCAGCTGGCGCATATTTCCACAGGTGATATTTTCCGGAGCAATATTCAGGGCAACACGGCCCTGGGTCAGCAGGCACAGCAGTACATGTCTCAGGGACTGCTGGTACCGGATGAACTGACCATTGCCCTGGTAAAGGATTATCTGGAAACGAATCATTTTGAAAACGGGTATATATTGGACGGCTTCCCAAGAACAATTCCTCAGGCGGAGAGCTTTGACGCTTATCTGGCTTCAAAGCAGGAATGCATTGATTATGTGATCGACATTGAGGTTCCGGACGAATTTATTCTGGACAGAATGTCGGGAAGAAGAGTCTGTACAAAATGCGGCGCGACTTATCATATCGTAAATTCCCCTTCCAAAAAAGAGGGCGTCTGCGATACCTGCGGTACCGCGTTGATCCAGAGAGAAGACGATCAGGCAGAGACAGTGCAAAAACGTCTGGAAGTCTACCACGCAGAGACACAGCCCCTGATTGATCATTATAAAGGAAAAGCAAAATATCTTCCGGTGGACGGAACGGGAAGCGTAGAGGAGGTATTTGCAAGTCTTAACAAGATGTTAGGAGCGTAATATGTCTGTTGTAGTGAAATCCAAACATGAAATCGCATTGATGGAGGAGGCAGGCAAACGGCTGAGCGAGACGCTTCAATATTTAAAGGAGCAGATCCGGCCCGGCATTTCCACCGGGGAGCTGGATCACCTGGGCAGAAAATATATTGAGAACATGGGATGTGTTCCATCGTTTCTGCATTACAACGGGTATCCCGCTTCCATCTGCATTTCAGTCAACGATGAAGTGGTTCACGGAATCCCTTCCAGAGAAAAAATCTTAAAAGACGGAGACATTGTCAGTCTGGATGCCGGTCTGATTTATGAAGGCTTTCATTCAGACGCGGCCAGAACCTATCCGGTGGGGGTAATTTCAAAAGAGGCCCGTCAGCTGATCGAAGTCACAAAGCAGGCCTTTTTCGAAGGGATCAAATATGCAAGAGCAGGCTGTCATTTGTATGATATTTCCGCGGCGATCGACGACTATGTCACTCCCTTCGGATACGGCATCGTAGAAGACCTGGTGGGACACGGCGTCGGAAGAAATCTGCACGAAGACCCGCAGGTTCCAAATTTCCGACAGCGCAGGAAAGGAATCCGGCTGCAGGAAGGCATGACGCTGGCCATCGAACCAATGATTAATATCGGCACATGCGAGGTCGAATGGCTGGATGACGACTGGACCGTAGTTACGGCCGACGGAAGTCTTTCCGCACATTATGAAAACACGGTCGCGATTACAGATGGAGAGCCGGAGCTGCTCACCATAGAAAGATAAATAATAACCGTAGGAAAGTCTTTATGGGAGGATGTCAATTTGAAAACAGATGTCATTGAAATTGAAGGAATTGTTGTTGAGAAGCTGCCGAATGCAATGTTTCAGGTAGAGCTGGAAAACGGCCACAGAGTGCTGGCCCATATCAGCGGCAAACTCAGAATGAATTATATTCGTATCCTGCCGGGCGATAAGGTGACCCTGGAAATGTCCCCTTATGACCTGACCAAAGGACGCATTACATGGCGTGATAAATAGAAGATAAAAGTGTTGACAAATCTTGGATGACATTGCTATAATGTTATCCGGACTTTTTTTGAGAACAAAGGAGGTAGAAGACATGAAGGTTCGTTCTTCCGTTAAACCCATTTGCGAAAAATGCAAAGTCATTAAAAGAAAAGGAAGTGTCAGGATCATCTGCGAGAATCCGAAACACAAACAGAGACAGGGCTGATTGCAAACTGTCTGTTTTTGAGCGGCTGCAGCTGTGTCGTCCGTCAACGAACACAGCTGGTTATGATAACGAAAGGGATACTTTCGAGAAATATTTTATGGAGGTGTAATGCACATGGCTCGTATTGCTGGTGTGGACTTACCGAGAGAAAAGCGTGTTGAGATTGGACTGACTTATATTTATGGCATAGGTGTTTCCAGCTCCAGACGTATTCTTGCGGATGCAAAGGTGGATCCGGATACACGTGTACGGGATCTGACCGATGAAGAAGTAAGAAGAATCAGTACAGTTATCGAGGAAACGCAGCAGGTAGAAGGCGATCTGCGTCGTGAGATCGCTATGAATATCAAGAGACTGCAGGAAATCGGCTGTTATCGCGGTATCCGTCACAGAAAAGGGCTGCCTGTTCGTGGACAGAAGACAAAAACCAATGCCAGAACACGAAAAGGCCCCAGAAGAACTGTGGCTAATAAAAAGAAATAATTGAAAAGACAGGAAAGTAGGTTAGTTTAGAAAAATGGCTAAAAAAGTTGCAAAAAAAGTGACAAAAAGGCGTGTTAAGAAAAACGTTGAACGCGGACAGGCACATATCCAGGCTTCCTTCAACAATACGATTGTTACTTTAACAGACAGCGAAGGAAATGCAATTTCATGGGCAAGTGCCGGTGGTCTTGGATTTAGAGGTTCAAGGAAATCTACTCCTTATGCAGCGCAGATGGCTGCTGAAACTGCAGCGAAAGCGGCGATTGTTCATGGTTTGAAGACCGTTGAGGTCTTTGTTAAGGGACCCGGTTCGGGCCGTGACGCGGCAATTCGTGCTTTAGCAGCATGCGGCATAGATGTAACCAGCATTACAGATGTTACACCCGTTCCCCACAACGGATGTCGCCCGCCCAAACGCAGAAGAGTTTAATAATCAGGAGGTAGTTTTCGATGGCAGTCAACAGAGTACCTGTTTTAAAGAGATGCAGATCCTTAGGGCTGGAGCCTATGTATCTCGGCATTGATAAAAAGTCCCACAGACAGCTGAAACGCTCCAATCGTAAGGTGAGCGACTACGGTCTTCAGCTGCGGGAAAAACAGAAAGCAAAATTTATTTACGGTGTTTTGGAAAAACCGTTCCGTAATTACTATGAAAAAGCCGAAAAGATGAAAGGCATGACCGGTAACGCACTGATGGCACTGTTAGAGTGCAGACTGGACAATGTGGTATTCCGTCTCGGCTTTGCAAGGACCAGAAGAGAGGCCCGTCAGATTGTCGATCACAAGGCAATTCTTGTCAATGGTAAGCGTGTGAATATCCCGTCCTACAGCGTAAAAGCAGGGGATGTGATTTCCATCTGTGAAAAGAGCCGCACATCCAAACATTTTGCGGAAATCTTTGAAACCACAGAAGGCAGAACGGTTCCCGCCTGGCTGGAGTCCGATAAAGACAATTACAGCGGCACGGTAAAGGAAATACCTACGAGAGAAATGATTGATGTTCCGGTAGATGAGATGTTGATCGTCGAGTTGTATTCCAAATAATGCTGTTTCACATAACTCTGGTAAGGAGGGGCGTGTATGTTCGATTTTGAAAAACCCAGAATTGAAATTTCGGAACTTTCTGAAGATAAAAAATATGGTAAGTTTGTCATAGAACCCCTTGAGCGTGGCTACGGCGTTACTTTGGGAAATGCACTGCGGAGAATGATGCTTTCTTCCCTGCCCGGTACCGCCGTCAGCAGTGTGAAGATTGAAGGCGCACTGCATGAGTTTACCTGCCTTCCCGGCGTGAAGGAAGATATTACGGAAATCATTATGAATATCAAGAGCCTGGCTCTGAAAGATAATGGTGATGTAAGAGAGGATAAAACGGCTTATATCGAATTTGAGGGCGAAGGCGTTGTTACCGGCGCGGATATCAAGTGCAGTTCGGAAATTGAAATCATCAATCCCGAGCAGGTGATCGCCACATTAAGCGGCGGTCCGGATTCCAGATTGTATATGGAACTGACGATTTCCCACGGTCACGGTTATGTAAGCTCGGAGAGAAACAAAAAAGAAGATCTGCCCATCGGCGTGATTGCGGTGGATTCTATTTTCACACCCATTGAACGTGTCAACATGAACGTGGAAAACACACGTATCGGCAATATCACGGATTACGATAAGCTGACGCTGGATGTCTATACCAACGGCACCCTGGAACCCTCTGAGGCGGTCAGCTTTGCAGCCAAGCTTTTGTGTGATCATTTGAGTCTCTTTGTGGATCTTTCCGACAGAGCCCAGCAGATCGATTTCATTACCGAACCTGAGGTGGATGAAAAAGAAAAACTGCTGGAGATTACCATTGACGAGCTGGAACTGTCCGTGCGTTCCTACAATTGTCTGAAGCGTGCCGGTATCAATACGGTAGAAGAACTGACCAACAAGACACCGGAAGAGATGATGAAGGTCAGAAATCTCGGCCGGAAGTCCCTGGAAGAAGTTCTGGAAAAGTTAAAAGAACTGGGGTTGTCTTTAAGCTCCGGGGAAGAATAAGTAGAGTGAACCAGGCAGTCGACCGGTAAGACTAAAAAAGCGCGGCGATTGTTCTACGAGATGGAGGAAAAAAATGGCTCAATACAGAAAATTAGGTAAAACCCAAAGTCAGAGAAAGGCTTTACTCAGAAATCAGGTTACGGCTTTGATTTACAAGGGTAAAATTGTAACGACGGAAGCGAGGGCGAAGGAAGTCAGAAAAATTGCGGACGGCCTGATTGCCCTTGCAGTAAAGGAAAAAGACAACTATGAAACCGTTACGGTGATGGCCAAGGTAGCGCGCAAGGACAAAGACGGAAAGCGTGTAAAAGAAGTTGTGGACGGCAAGAAAGTGACCGTTTATGATGAAGTGGAAAAGACCATCAAAAAAGATAAGCCTTCCAGACTGAACGCAAGACGTAAAATGCTCAGCGTCCTGTATCCGGTAACGGAAGTGCCGAAACAGGCGGCAGGCAGAAAGAAAAATACAAAGAAGATCGATCTTCCGGCAAAGCTCTTTGATGAAATCGCACCGAAGTATGCAAACCGCAACGGCGGTTATACACGCATCATCAAGCTGGGACAGCGTAAGGGCGATGCGGCGATGGAAGTTATTCTTGAACTTGTATAAGAACCCAGGGATTTACAGGCCCCATCCTTCAAAGGATGCGGGCCTTTTTCCTTGTGCCTGCTTTGCGCCGCGCCGGCGGCCGGGCTGTCCACTTTTTTATTGAAATACAAAGGGATATGGTGTAAAGTAATAAAGAATACAAAAGCGGAGGTTAAAACTATGCTGAAAGAATTTAAGAAGTTTGTGATGCGCGGCAATATGATCGATCTTGCCGTTGGCGTTATTATCGGCGGCGCGTTTAACGGATTGGTTACGTCGCTGGTCAATGACATCTTTATGCCGGTGATTTCTCTCTTTACCGGAAAAATAGATTTTACCAACTGGTTTATCAGTCTGGACGGCAATTCTTACGAAACCCTGGCTGCGGCCCAGGAAGCCGGGGCTGCCACCATCAATTACGGCAGTTTTATTTCGGGACTGATTAACTTTCTGATAATGGCATTCGTGGTCTTCCTGGTGGTGAAGGGCATCAATAAGCTGCATCCGGATCACCCGGAAGAAACACCGGTGACGACGAAGACCTGTCCCTACTGCCAGACCGAGATTCCGCTGGAGGCTACCAGATGCCCCCACTGTACGTCTGTACTGGAAGAAAGCGTAAAGTAATTCTTTGAGGCAGAAACAATGGATATGATCAATGCGTCAAAAATATCCTATTCCTATGAACGCATAGATGAAGAAGGTAATACCACGGAGCGCGTTGCAGCGCTCCGCGGTGTGGATATGCAGGTGCAGCCGGGAGAATTTATCGCGGTTCTGGGGGCAAACGGTTCGGGAAAATCCACGCTGGCCAGACAGTTAAATGCCTTAATCGCTCCTACGGAGGGCACCCTGTATATCGACGGGATGGATACCGCAAAAGAGGAAAATGTCCAAAACGTCCGCAGAACCACGGGCATGGTGTTTCAAAATCCGGACAATCAGATCATTGCTTCGGTGGTAGAAGAAGACGTGGGCTTCGGTCCGGAAAATCTGGGACTGGAATGCAATACCATCTGGGAAAGAGTCGAGGAGAGCCTGAAAGCGGTGAATCTGTACGCTTATCGCAAGGCTGCCCCGGGGAAGCTTTCCGGCGGTCAGAAACAGCGGGTCGCCATTGCGGGGATCGTGGCCATGCGGCCGAAGTGTATCGTACTGGATGAGCCTACGGCCATGCTGGATCCCAAAGGACGCAGGGAAGTCATCCGCACCTGCCGGGCGCTGAATGAAGTGGAAGGCGTTACCATTATTCTGATTACCCATTATATGGAAGAAGCCATTTATGCGGATCGGATTTACTGCATGGACAAAGGGCAGGTGAAGCTGTGCGGAACGCCCAAGGAAATATTTTCCAGACCGGAGGAACTGGAGGCCATGCAGCTGGATGTGCCTCAGGCCACAAAGCTGGGATATGAACTGAAAAAAGCCGGCGTTCCGGTACCCGACGGGATATTGACGATAGAGGAACTGGTGGAGGCGTTATGCTGCTTTCATTAAAAAATGTTGATTATTATTATGGAAAAGATACGGTATACGAAGTACAGGCACTGAAACAGGTTTCGGCGGATTTCGCGGAAAATGAGTTTGTGGGCCTGATCGGACATACCGGTTCGGGAAAATCCACGTTCCTGCAGCTGCTGAACGGTCTGGAAAAACCTTACAGCGGCGAAGTGCTGTTTCACGGCAAAAATATCTGGGACAGGGATTTTAACAGAAAACAACTGAGGGCAGGCGTCGGGCTTGTGTTTCAGTATCCGGAGCATCAGCTTTTCGAAGCTGATGTTATTTCTGATGTCTGTTTCGGGCCGAGAAATTTCGGCTTGTCGGAGGAAGAAGCAAGAAATCGGGCGCTGTGGGCGCTGGATCTGGTGGGACTGGAAAAACGCTTTCATCAAAGCTCTCCCTTTGAACTGTCGGGCGGGCAGAAAAGACGGGCTGCCATTGCGGGGGTCATTGCCTCAAAGCCCGAAGTGCTGGTCATGGATGAACCTACGGCAGGACTGGATCCAAAAGGCAAAAAAGAAATTCTGGACATGCTGTCTGCGCTTCGGCGGCAGGAGAAATGCACCATTATTCTGGTGTCCCACAGCATGGAAGAAGTGGCGGAGTATGTGGACCGGATTATGGTCTTTGATGCGGGAAGCATCGTTTTCGACGATCAGAAAGAAAAGGTTTTTTCCCATATTGAAGAACTGGAACGTATCCAGCTTGCCGCGCCCCAGGTCTGCTATATTCTGCGGGCTTTAAAGCAAAAGGGTTTCGCCGTGGATACCGGCGCCATTACGCTGGAAGCGGCGAAAGAAACGATTTTAGAGGCGGTGAAAAACAGGTCACATGCTTAGAGAAATCACCATCGGACAATATTATCCGTCCAATTCTATTTTACACAGGCTGGACGCCAGAGTGAAAATCATCGGGGCGCTGCTGTTTATCGTCTGTCTGTTTGTGTTTCATAACCCGGCAGGCTATGCGCTTTCCACGCTGTTTCTGATTTCCATGATCACGGTATCCAAAGTCCCCGTATTTTATATTTTCCGGGGCATTAAACCCCTGGTGTACCTGCTGCTGCTGACGGTGATCTTCAATCTGTTTCTGGTGCCGGGGAAATATATTGTATCCTGGTGGATTTTTCATATTTCCGCCGAAGGCGTCCGGATGGCGGTGGTCATGGCGCTGCGGCTGATTTATCTGATTTTCGGCACTTCGCTGCTGACCTTTACCACCACTCCCAACAATATGACGGATGCGCTGGAATCCCTGCTGAAGCCGCTGCAGGCGGTGAAGGTGCCGGTGCATGAAATTGCCATGATGATGTCCATTGCGCTGCGTTTCATTCCGATTCTGCTGGAAGAAACGGACAAAATCATGAAGGCGCAGACGGCCCGGGGCGCGGATTTTGAAAGCGGGAACCTGATCAAAAAAATAAAAAGCCTGATTCCGGTGCTGGTGCCGCTGTTTGTTTCCGCCTTTCGCAGGGCCAATGATCTGGCACTGGCCATGGAGGCCAGATGCTATACCGGCGGCAAGGGCAGAACCAAAATGAAACCGCTGCAATACCAGCGGCGGGATTATCTCGCATTTTTGTTTTTCTGCGTATATCTGGGAATGATGATACTGACAAAGATCGCGGATGTAAAAATCCCGATCCGACTGTGAGGAAGAAAAATGATTAAAATCGAACATCTGACCAAAAAATACGGCGGTCACGTGGCCGTGGATGATTTGAATATTGAACTGGCCCCCGGAAAAATCTACGGGTTCTTAGGGCCCAACGGCGCCGGAAAATCCACCACCATGAATATCATGACCGGATATCTGGCCGCAACAGAGGGAACCGTTACCGTCAACGGTTTTGATATTTTTGAGGAACCGGAAAAAGCCAAAAGCTGCATCGGCTATCTGCCGGAGCTGCCGCCCCTGTATATGGATATGACGCCCCGGGAATATCTTTCTTTTGTGGCGGATTTGAAAAAAGTGGACCGGCGGAAGAAAAAGCTGATGGTAGAGGAGATCATGCAGGAAACCGGCATTACCGAAGTGGCAAACCGGCTGATCCGCAACCTTTCCAAGGGATACCGGCAGAGGGTGGGTATCGCCCAGGCCCTCATCGGGTTTCCTCCGGTGCTGATTCTGGATGAACCGACGGTGGGACTGGATCCGAATCAGATTATGGAAGTCCGGGAGCTGATCCGCCGGCTCGGCAGTCAGCACACCATTATATTAAGCTCCCATATCCTGTCGGAAATCAGCGCAGTCTGCGATTACGTCTGGATCATCAACAAAGGACGGCTGGTGGCGGCGGATACGCCGGAAAACCTGTCCGTCAATATGAACCAGAACGTGTATTATACCATCAGCGTGAAAGGAGAGGAAACGGCTATCGGCGACCTGCTGAAGGGCGTGGCGGCTGTCCGGTCCTTTACCACGCTGGAAAAAGAAAAGGATGCGGTCCGGCTGCGGATCGAAGCCGATCAGGCGCATACGGGGCTGGAAGAAGAACTGTTTTATCTCTTTGCGGATCACAGAATGCCGATTCTTTCCAGTACAAAGGAGGAACATTCTTTAGAGGAAGTCTTCATGGCATTTACCGCAGAAACGAAAGAAGGGGAGGATGAAGCATGAGCGCAGTATATAAGAAAGAACTGAAATCCTGGTTTGTTTCTCCCATGGGCTATGTGATTGTGGCCTTTTTCTTTGCGATTGTAGGTCTGTATTTTACGATTTACAATCTGCAGAATCAGTACCCCTGGTTTGGTGTAGGACTGGAAAATACGGCCTTTGTGCTGATGATTATCGTGCCCCTGATCACCATGCGTATGATGGCGGATGAACGGCGGCAGAAAACGGATCAGCTGCTGTATACGGCGCCGGTGAAAATCACCGATATTGTGCTGGGAAAATATTTTGCGGTGGTTACCGTATTTGCGATTCCCATGCTGGTATTTTTGTTTTACCCGCTGATTCTGCTGGGCTTCGGCAAGCCGGCGGCGTCCCTGGCCATGGATTATGTGGCCATTGCAGGGTATTTCCTGCTGGGGGCAGCCAGTCTGGCGGTGGGTTTTTACGTCTCCGCCGTGACGGAAAATCAGGTGCTGGCCGCGGTGCTGAGCTTCGGCCTTTTGCTGCTTTCCTATTTCAGCACTTCTCTGGCGGCCATCATTCCTTCCGATCCCGTCAGTTCTCTGATCGGCGTCGCCATTGTGATCTGTCTGCTGGCGGTTCTGATTTATATTATGACGAAAAATCTGCTGTTGGCAGCAGGCGTGGGACTGGGACTGGAAGCCGTGCTCGTGGTGATTTTCCTGCTGCGCCGGTCGCTGCTGCAGGGACTGATCAACCGGATCATCGCGGTGCTGGGGATGCCGGACCGCTTAAACAACCTGGTGTACGGCGAGCTGGATCTGACGGTGGTGGTCTATTACCTTTCCGTGATCTTCCTGTTTCTGTTTCTGAGCGTGCAGGCGATCTACAAACGCCGCTGGAGCTAGGAGGTGCCGTATGAAAAATAAGAATGCATTTCGAAAAAAACTGCTGCATAACGGCGCTTACAGCATTTTCCTTTCTCTGGCAGTCATCGGGGTGCTGGTGGCCTTAAATTTCCTGGTTTCGGCGCTGCCGGCTTCCATTCGTTCCCTGGATTTCAGCGAACAGAAGATGTTTTCCATTTCCGACCAGACCAAAAAGCTGGTGCGGGGACTGGACGAGGACGTGACGTTATACTTTGTGGTGCAGTCCGGAAAAGAGGACGCGGTGATCGAAGATCTGCTGGCCCGCTATGCGGATTTGTCGAAGCACATCAAAATCCGGAAAATCGATCCGGCGGTGCATCCCACCTTTGCTTCCGCCTATACCTCGGAAGGTATTGCGGACAACAGTATCGTCGTAGAATCCGGCAAGCGGTTTCAGCTGGTATTCAATGACAGCATTTATGTGACCAAAACCGGTTACGACAGCGAGGGCAATGAAGTGGAGGCCCAGGATTTTGAAGGCGAGTCTGCTCTGACCAGCGCCATCGACTATGTGACCAATGACGCCCTTTCCGTGATTTACTGTCTGAACGGACATTCCGAAAAGGCGTTTTCGGACCGGCTGCGTTCCTATATTGCAAGGGAAAATATGGAAATGAACGATCTTTCGCTGGTCAGTACGGGCACAGTGCCCGACGACTGCGGCTGTCTGCTGATCAACGCGCCGGAAAAGGACATTTCCGAAAAGGAAAAGGATTTGATTCTGGCATATCTGAACAAGGGAGGCACCCTGTTTTATATCAGAAACTATATGCTGGCGGACTGCCCCAATCTGGACGCTGTAACCGGGCAGTTTGGCATCGGGTTTGACAGCAGCATGGTCTTTGAGGGAGACGCCGGATTTACTTACGGAAACGCGCCCTATCAGATTCTGGCAAATTTCAAAACCCATGAGGTGACCCAGCCTCTGATCGATCACAGAATGTACTGCATCGTACCCTATGCCATGCGGATCTTGACAGACCACGCGGCAGTTTCCTGTGAAGTCAGTCCGCTGCTGACCACCACGGCTTCCGGCTATGCCAAATCCCTGGAGAAAGAGTTGAAATCCATGGAGCGGGAGCCTGAGGACGAAAAAGGTACCATGATCCTGGCGGCGGCTTCCCAAAATACGGAACAGGATGGGAAAATGGTGGTGCTTTCCTCCATGAATTTTCTGGATGAGGAAGTCAGCGGCATTGTTTCCGACGGAAACTATGACTTTGCCATCAACGCCATCGGCTGGATGTGCGACCATGAGAGCAGTATCGCGATCCATTCCAAGAGTCTGTCCGGAGACGCCCTCAATATCAGCAGCAGTCAGGCCAACGGCTGGGGAATTGTACTGACCGGGGTTCTGCCGGTGCTGATCATTGCGGCTGGCGTGGTGATCTGGATTATAAGAAGGAGAAAATAAATGAAAAAAAAGGCGCGGCTGCTGATGGTTCTGCTGCTGCTTGCCGTACTTGCGGCAGCGCTTCTGCTGATTTCAAAATTCGGCAAAGACAGAGAAACAGAAGATGAAACGCTGGTTCTGAAACATATGGATGCGGATGCGATTACGTCCTTTTCCTATCAGCACAGAGCATCGGAGGAATATGACGATAAACTATACCGCTTTGAGAAGGATGGCGGTGTCTGGTATTATGCGGAGGACAGAAATTTTCCCGTGAATCAGTCCTTTGCGGCGGCAAAGGCCAAAATCATTGAAACCGTGGAAGCGGAGCGGGTCGTGGAGGAAAATCCGAAAGATCTGGCGCCCTACGGACTGAAAGAGCCGTATCTGACAGTCTCCATTTCCGACGGAAAAGAAACCGGCACCTATTATGTGGGAGATTACAATGCCAGTACCACAACCTATTATCTGATGATGGAGGGAGACGACACGGTTTATCTGGCGGACGCCAACCTGTTTCTGGCCTTCGATATGCAGGTGTGGGATATGATCGACAAGGAAAGCGATCCTGTTCTGGATGCGGCGTCATTTGAAAAAATTTCCTTTGCATTTCCGGACAGGACCATTGTACTGGAACGGGAAGAACGGCAGAATGACACGGTGCAGCCCAACTGGTATCTGCTGGATGAAAACGGTATTCGCATGGAAAATACCGATTTTGCGGCTGCGGGACAATATGCAAAAAAAATTGCGGGTCTAAGCTACGCAAGAGAGGTGGATTATCAGTGTGCGGAAGCGGAAGAAGGCCGGTACGGATTTACGGAACCGTCGCTGGTGATTACGGCGGCGTACCGGGAAAATGATACGCCGAAAACCTTTGTGCTGACCATCGGCGGCCAGAGCGAGGAAAGCAACATTTATGAAGATCTTTATGTGCGGTCCAGTACATCGGATGCGGTATTTACCATCACCTATGAAGATCTGGAACCTTTCTTTGAGGTCAGTACCGAAGATCTGCTGCATTGACAAAAATTGACAAAAAAGCCTGTGCGACTCTGCACAGGCTTCATTTGATTTTCAGGTATATTTTTTCGTTTTTTGCCCATATTAAAAATGCGTGAAATGAAAAAAAGGAGAGTATCAATGAAGATTACAAAAACTTTGCTGGTTTGTACGATGGTCGCGGCGCTGTTTGCGCTGACTGCCTGCGCAAGGGGCACAGATGGCGATACGGGCAAAAATGATACGGAGAATAATGAACATGCCTATGTCAATGATGTGACAGACGGAACGCGGACAGAGGATGAAAACGGCCGGGACGACGATACGGATGCCGAAGGCCGGGAGGATGACAAGAAAAACGAAGGCGGCCGCGCGACGGAAAATCCCGCAGGCAGTTCGACGGAGGACGCCGGAATCGGGGACGCCGCATCGGATGTGCTTGAAGATGCCGGCAGCGCGGTAGACGATGTGGCCGATGATGCGGGCAATGTCGTAGAGGACGCCGCACAGGGCGCCGGCAACGCGATCGAAGACGTAACAAATTAACAACCGGAAAGATAAGGGACAGGCTGCAGCAGCGTATGCGGGTCTGTCCCTTATTCCTGTTCCTGTATGGAAGATTATTCGTTGAAAAAGAAAGGACTGTAAGTTATAATGGGTGCTATGCAATGAAAACAGATACATATAACAGGGAACGCAGTGTGGAGGAGCAGACCTATCTGCATATGCTGGCGGGCGTGATCCGTACCTTCCGTAAGGGTGCGGGCCTGACCCAGTCGGAACTGGCTCTGCGCTGCGGGGTTGACAGATCTTATATTTCAGACATTGAAAAGGGCAGCAGAAACCCATCGCTGCAGATTTTGCTGCGTCTGGCGGAAGGGATTTCCTGTCCGCTGTCCGTTTTGATCATACGCACGGAACTATTGTTTATGGAAGGAACCGCTTATGAAACGAATTGCGCTTATTATTGCCTATGACGGCAGTGCCTATGCGGGATTTCAGATACAGAAAAATGCAGTGACCATCGAACAGGTGCTGAATGAAAGCCTTTCCGCGTTTTTAAAAGAGGAGATTCATATCATCGGCGCCAGCCGCACGGATGCAGGCGTACACGCCCTGGGAAATGTGGCGGTATTTGATACGGATACCCGGATTCCGCCGGAAAAAATCGCCTTTGCCCTCAATACCTGTCTGCCGGAGGATATCCGGATTCAGCGCTCGTATGAGGTGCCGCTCACCTTTCATCCGCGGCATCAGAACAGCAGAAAGACCTATGAATACCGCATATTGAACACGAAAATCCCCAATCCGCTGCTGCGGAAGGATACCTTCTTTTATTACCGGCCGCTGGATACCTTAAAAATGCAGGCGGCGGCGCAGTATTTGCTGGGAGAACATGATTTTCAGGCGTTTTGTTCCGCCCACGCCCAGGTCAATGATACGGTCCGGACCCTCTATGAGATACAGGTGGAGAGGGACGGCGATCTGGTCTGTATCCGGATCTGCGGCAACGGCTTTCTCTACAATATGGTTCGCATCATCGCGGGCTCTTTGCTGCGGGTGGGCACCGGCGATAAGCAGCCGGAATGGATCCGGGAGGTGCTTTTGTCGAAGGACCGGGCGCAGGCAGGCGACTGCGCGCCGGCCGCCGGGCTGACCCTGCTGGAGATTACATACGAACCGCTGCCGGACGCGCTTTTCGTACAGAATGAGGAGATCGTCTATTACCTGTGGCAGAAAGAAATCCGGGAGAAGCAAAAGGCGTATCTGACGGTGATTTCCTGCAATGAAGGACTGAAAGAAAACATCAGTCGCCTGACTCTGAAAACCTTCCGCTATGGCGCGAAGTGGTTTTATGTGCGGTATGAGGGAGAGGATCTGGCTGCGCTCTGCGGCGTGTCCAGACACAATACCTACCGGGAAAAACCTTTCTTCACGGCGGGGGATTACCGGTATGTGCTTTACGGTGATGTGATTCAGATGGATCGGGATCTGCGGGCCAATCCGCCGCTGGAAACGGCGCAGCGGGTATTACTTGTGCCCTGCGGTCCGGAAGAAGACGAGACTTTTCTGCAGCTTTACACACAATGTTTTTTCTCGGCGGCCTGCGCGGTTACGCTGACGAAAGAAGATCTGACCCGGTACCGGGAGCAGCAGAAGACGCCGTACCTGCTCTTTGCGGAAGACAAAGCGGTGGGCCTCCTGCTTCTGGAGACGCAGGAGGAGGCCATCGAGATCGGCGCCATCGGCATTGCCGGACGCTGCCGGCGCAAAGGATATGGAAAGGAGACCATGGAACTGGTTGCAGCCGCAGCCCTGTCTGCGGGGAAAAAACGGGTGACGCTGCAGGTGTTCGAGAATAATAAAAAAGCGGTGCAGCTGTATCTGCACACCGGATTTTACCGGATCAGCAGCCGGGAAAGGTGGTATGTCTGCGCAGATGTGAAAAAAAGAGCAGAGGATGCCAAGGTATCGGATAAAATGAATGAAAATAAATGTTGACACGATTTTTTCTTTATACTATAATATTAAAGCTTTTGAGTTATTTAATATCCAACCACTGCCCCGGAGGGATATTTCAAATATACTTTTAGTTTTCAAACAAACAGGAGGAGAGTTCCATGAATACTTATATGGCAAGCCCTTCTACCATCGAGCGCAAGTGGTATGTTGTCGATGCAGACGGATGTACCCTTGGACGTCTCGCTTCACAGGTAGCAGCGGTACTGAGAGGAAAAAACAAGCCTACGTTTACACCGCATTTCGATGCAGGTGATTATGTTATTATTGTAAATGCCGAAAAGGTGAAGGTCACAGGCAATAAGCTGGATCAGAAGATCTACTACCATCATTCCGAATATGTGGGCGGTATGAAAGAAACCACATTGAAAGAAATGCTGGCAAAGAAACCGGAACGCGTGGTTGAACTCGCGGTCAAAGGAATGCTTCCGAAAGGACCTCTGGGAAGACAGATGTATAAAAAACTGTTTGTCTATGCGGGTCCTGAGCACAAGCATGCAGCACAGAAACCGGAAACGCTGACATTTTAAGAGGAATGAAAGGAGGATATGACAGTGGGAAGTTTTTACGGAACAGGCAGAAGAAAAAAATCCGTTGCGCGTGTATTCGTTTCACCGGGCAGCGGTAAGATTACGATTAATAAAAGAGATATTGACGACTATTTCGGACTTGAGACTTTAAAGGTGATTGTACGCCAGCCGTTGGAAGCCACAGGCACCATCGGAAAGTACGACCTGTATGTGACAGTAAAGGGCGGCGGATTCACCGGTCAGGCAGGCGCCATCCGGCACGGCCTTTCCAGAGCGCTGCTGCAGGCAGACGATGAATATCGTGCAATCCTGAAAAAAGCCGGTTATCTCACCAGAGACCCGAGAATGAAAGAAAGAAAGAAGTACGGTTTGAAAGCGGCCCGCCGCGCAAGCCAGTTCAGCAAACGTTAAAACTGCAAAGTGCAAAAAGCCCGGAAATACATTGTTTTCCGGGCTTTTTTTGCTGTCAGGACAGATCGCCTTTGTCTGCTTCCGGCGGCAGATAGGGATAGACGGATTCATAAGATTCTTCCTCCGCCGGATCCTGGGGCGCGCGGTGCATCAGTCCGGTGCAGTCGGTGGCAGAAGCGGAATTGCCGAGATAATCATAGCTGCCTTTTTTCCTGCGCATAGATTTCACTTCCTTTTTTCTTTAGTATGCGCCGGGCTGCCGGCGGCTATTCGAAAAAAGGGGTTTGACCGGGTGTCCGAAAATGGGAAAAATGCATCGACAGGCTTGCATTTTGACAGCTTTCCCGCGTATAATAAAGGACAATGAAGGAGTCGAAAAACGCAAAGGAGAAAGGGAAACATGAAACAACGGATCGGGAGAATTTTGTTTGCTGCCCTGATGATAATGACCCTGACCGCCTGCGGCACTGCGGTGCAGACGGAAGGCATGCCTTCCATGGGAAGTTATCAGGAGGCGGAAGGCATATATGAGAACAGCTTTCTGCAGCTGCAGTGTCAGCTGGATGAAAACTGGGAAGTGTATGATGCAGAGCAGCTTGCGGAAATTCAGAACCTGGACAAGGCGTATACCACGGATGCGGAGATGAACAAACAGCTTAAAAAAGCAGGTTCTGCCCAGCTGTTTTATGCCGAGGAGAAAAGCGGCACCAAGACAATCAATATTGTGGTGGAAAATATGGGCGCGGTATCCGGGCAGGCGCTGGGCGAGACGCAGTACGCGGAAACCGGACTGTCGCAGATCAAACCCGCGCTGGAATCGGTGGGATTTACCGATGTAAACACAGGCACGGCGGAACTGCAGTTTGCGGGAGAGGAACACGCGGCCATTGTGCTGCACGCAAAACAGCAGGACGTGGATTTCTATGAAAAAATGATCTGCTTCAAGGTGGATCAGTATATGGTACTGATTACCGCAGGGGCCTATCAGACGGATGACACCGAACAAATGCTGGGATATTTTACCGCCCTGTCAGAATAAAATACGAAAATACAGCAAAAACCTGTCTGTAAGGAGAGGCTTCGTAAATAAGCTCTCTTCCTGAGACAGGTTTTTTTATTTGCGTAAAATCAATGTAATCAGGACAGCTTCCCGCCCAGCCGCTTTTTAAAATCGATGTAGGAAAAGGAGGCGCTGGTTTCGATGCGTCCGTTTTCCTTTAAGACCAGAATATCCGGCAGCGGCATGCCGTTGAAGGTATTGTTTTTACAGGTGGTATAGATGGCCATATCGCCGAAGAGCAGCAGATCGCCGGTATGAAGCGGCGCCGGAAAGCTGTAATCGCCGATGACGTCCCCCGCCAGACAGGTGGGCCCGGCCAGACGAAAGCAATAGGGGTAATCCCCGGGAACGCCGGCACCGTAAAGCGGCGGCAGATAGGGCATTTCCAGTACGTCGGGCATATGGCAGGCGGCGCTTGCGTCCAGAATCGCAATATTCGTGGCGCCGTTCTGCACCAGATCCAGTACCCTTGCAGCCAGATACCCTGCGTTGAGGGCGCAGGCTTCCCCCGGTTCCAGATATACGGTCAGGTTCCAGGAAGACTGTGCCCGGCGAATGCATTGTTCCAGTAAAGATAAATCATAACCGGGGCGGGTGATGTGATGTCCGCCGCCGAAGTTCAGCCACTGCATCCGGGCAGAACGTCCCCGAAACGCTGTTCCACCGCGTCCAGCGTCATCCAAAGGGCGTCGGCGTCCTGTTCACAGAGGGTATGAAAATGCAGGCCATCCAGCAAAGCAACGGATTCCGGCCGCATCTGCAGGTCCCACTGTGCTCTCGTTACGCCCAGACGGCTGCCAGGCGAGCAGGGGTCATAAAGGGCATGGCCTTCCTGGGTGGAACATTCGGGATTGATGCGCAGGCCGATGCTTTTTCCTGCCCGTTTGGCCGAAGGGCCGAAGGTCTCCAGCTGCCGGGGAGAATTGAATACGATATGATCGGCACAGCGCAGCAGATCGTTCCATTCGTCTTTCCGATAAGCGGTGCTGAAAACGTGCACTTCTTTGCCCGGCATGGCTTCCTGTCCCAGACGGGCTTCATACAGGCCGCTGGCTTCTGTGCCCGTAAGATACTCCGCCAGAACCGGATAGAGGTCAAAATTGGAAAAGGCTTTCTGCGCCAGCAGGACTTTACAGCCGGTGCGATCCGCCAGATTCGCCAGAATCTGCCCGTTTTCCCGCAGTTTTGCCTCATCCAGAATATAACAGGGGGTACGCAGGCCGCCAAAGATTTCAGCCGGATTTTGGCCTCGCAGGCCTGCAAAAGGGGGCCGGCTGTCCGGACGCGCCGTCATTCTACCAGCACCGGACGGTAAGATTCGCTGCGGGGCAGTCCGTAACGGTCAAGGGCGTCCAGGAAGGGATCCGGATCCAGTTCCTCCACGGTATAGACCCCGGGTTTGCGCCAGAGGCCGGTAAGCAGCATCAGCGCGCCGCACATGGCGGGCACGCCGGTGGTATAGCTGACGGCCTGACTGCCCACTTCGTGATAGCAGCGCTGATGGTCGCAGACATTGTAAATATAATAATGCTTTTCTTTTCCTTCTTTTTTCCCCGTGAAAATACAGCCGATATTGGTTTTTCCGTGGGTGCGGGGGCCCAAAGAAGCGGGGTCGGGCAGCAGACGTTTCAAAAACTGAATCGGCACGATATTGTGCCCTTCAAATTCCACAGGCTCGGTGGAAAGCATTCCCACGTTTTCAAGACATTTCATATGGGTCAGATAGCTTTGGCCGAAGGTCATGAAAAACCGGATACGTTTTACTTCCGGAATGTTTTTCGCCAGACTTTCGATTTCTTCATGGTGCAGCAGATACATATCCTTTTCGCCCACCTGGTCAAAGGTGTAGCTTCGTTTGATACTCATAGGCGGAATTTCCACCCAGCGGCCGTTTTCCCAGTAGCTGCCGGGGGCGGATACTTCCCGCAGATTGACTTCGGGGTTGAAATTCGTGGCAAAAGGATACCCGTGGTCGCCGCCGTTGCAGTCTAAAATATCAATGCTGTCAATGGTATCAAATTCATGTTTTTTCGCATAGGCGCAGTAGGCCTGGGTGACTCCGGGGTCGAATCCGCAGCCAAGCAAAGCCGTCAGCCCCGCTTTTTCAAATTTTTCCCGGTAAGCCCACTGCCAGCTGTAGTCAAAGTAAGCGGAAAACCCGGCTTCTTTGCAGCGCTTTTCGTAAATGGCGCGCCACTTCGGGTCCCCGGTATCCTCCGGTTCATAGTTGGCGGTATCCATATAGTGGACGCCGCAGGCCAGACAGGCGTCCATAATGGTCAGATCCTGATAGGGCAGGGCAATATTCATCACCAGATCCGGCCGGAAGCTCCGGATGAGATCGATGACCTGCTGTACGTCGTCTGCGTCTACCTGTGCAGTAGTGAGTTTGGCGGATGTTTTCGGCGCAAGAGCCGCCGCCAGCCGGTCACATTTGGATTTGGTACGGCTGGCGATACAAAGATCGGTGAAGACTTCGCTGACCTGACAGCATTTCTGAATGGCCACGGAGGCAACGCCGCCGCAGCCGATGACCAGTACTCTGCTCATGGATGATTCTCCTTTATTAAAATTCGGTTTTATGATACGTCCTGCGGCTGCGGGAAAGGGCAATCAGCAGTTCCCGTAATACTTTACAGGCAGTGGCGGTAGAAGCGCCGCTGGCGTCCAGCATGGGAGCCAGTTCATTCACATCCGCCCCCACCACACGGGTGCCGCTGACGCACAGGATCGCTTCCAGAAGCTGCATAAACGTGACGCCGCCTGCCTCGGGGGTGCCCGTGCCCCAGAGCACGGAAGGGTCCAGACAGTCCAGATCGATGGTCAGATATACGGGAACGTTTGCCGCTGCAAGGGCCGCAGCCGTCGCTTTCAGACCCTGAAAATCGAACCGGTGCAGTGCGGTGTGTCCCGCATCTGCATAATCAAATTCCGACCGGTCGCCGCTGCGGATGCAGAACTGATGGATGCGTCCGTCACCAAGCAGATCGTAGCACCGGCGCATGACGCAGGCGTGGCTTAAAGTGGCGCCTAAATAGTCGTTTCGAAGATCGGCGTGGGCGTCAAACTGAATGATCACAAGATCCGGATACCGGGGCAGAAGCGCCCGCACGGCGCCCAAAGTCACCAGATGTTCGCCTCCCAGAAGCAGCGGCAGCCTGCCGCCGGCACAGATTTCTGCCGCTCTGGCTTCAATGTCCGCAAGGGCAGCTTCCGGGCTTCCGAAGCAAAGCTCCAGATCGCCGCTGTCAAAGACGGCGCAGTCGCATAAATCCGCGTTCTGGTAGGGACTGTAGGTTTCCAGGCCAAAGCTTTCATGCCGCATGGCCGCCGGACCGAATCTGGCGCCGGGCCGGAAGCTGGTGGTGGAATCAAAAGGCGCGCCGTAAAGCACGATCTCCGCAGATGTATAATCGGCGTCGCAGCCGAGAAAGGTTTCAATATTGGGCCGCATCGCTTATTCCTCCACTTCCATCAGCATTTCTTCCAGAAAAGCGGGAAGCCAGAAAGCGCCCACGTGCAGCCGGGTGGTGTAGTATCTGGTATGCAGATTCAGCCGGTTCCAGGCCGCCGCATCCAGATCATCCGTGGGATGGTATTTTTTGCTGGCAAAACCGAAGAGCCAGTAGCCCGCCGCATAGGTGGGGATATGGGCCTGATACACCCGGCTGATGGGGAAGGTAGATACGATCCGCTTATGGCTGCGGAGCATG